>NZ_JAJALG010000006.1:0-188747 GCF_020515205.1 Alteromonas sp. McT4-15 | reverse complement strand
TAATCGACTGTGACGCGATAAAATGGCGTCCCCTAGGGGATTCGAACCCCTGTTACCGCCGTGAAAGGGCGGTGTCCTAGGCCTCTAGACGAAGGGGACTGAAAATCTTCTTTCGAAAGCTTCGCTTTCGAGATTTTCAGTAAGGCAAAGTGAGCCAGCGAACTGAGCGACTTTTTCTTACTGATTTTTCAGTCAGAAGTTGAATCATCAACTCCAGCCTATTTCACAGTTTTAATCGACTGTGATGCGATAAAATATGGCGTCCCCTAGGGGATTCGAACCCCTGTTACCGCCGTGAAAGGGCGGTGTCCTAGGCCTCTAGACGAAGGGGACAGAAATTTTTCTAGTGAAGCAAAGCTTCACTAAATTTCTGTAAGGCTAGATGAGCTCTGCGAATCGAGCGACCTTATCCTTACTGAAATTTCCGTCCGAAGTTAAAAACTCCAGCCTAAATCAAACCACATACTCTGTAGCTTGGTGGAGCCAGGCGGGATCGAACCGCCGACCTCCTGCATGCCATGCAGGCGCTCTCCCAGCTGAGCTATGGCCCCGTCATAGTCCTAATCACTTTTTGTGTGACTGTTCCGTGACAGCGGGGCGCATTCTAGGCATCCCCCCCTGTCATGTCAACGGTTTTTTTATGAATTTTCTCTGTTTGCTATAAAAGTGAGCGCTTTGTCGATTCTCTCGCCAATTTTCTCTTTTGAAAGCAGATTCAAGGTGATATCTAACGATGGCGAGTTGCCACCACCGGTAACAGCTACACGCAACGGCATACCTACTTTACCCATACCAACTTCCAGTTCTTCTGCCGTACCATTAATAGCGGCTTGAATATTTTCAGGGTTCCACTCTTCAATTGCCATTAATTTAGCTTTCACGTGCTCAAGAGGGCCTTTCGCTACTGGTCGAAGATGCTTTTTCGCAGCGTTGGCGTCAAAATCGTCGTAATCTTGATAAAAATACGTCGATATCTCTGCAAGCTCTTTCAACGTCTTAACACGGTCTGCTTGAATCGCAATTATTGACTCAAGCGCAGGTCCTGCTGTTAAGTCCACGCCTAAAGCGTCAAAATGCCATTTAGCGTGAGAAGCTACTTCGCTCGCTGGTAGCGATTTAATATAGTGCTGGTTCAACCAAATCAATTTTTCCGTATTGAATGCAGAAGCTGACTGCCCTATCGCATCAAGACTGAACTTCTCAATCATTTCGTCTAATGAGAAAATCTCTTGGTCACCATGAGACCAACCAAGTCTAACTAAATAGTTAAGCACCGCTTGTGGTAAGAAACCATCGTCGCGATATTGCATTACGCTCACTGCACCGTGACGCTTTGACAACTTCTTACCGTCGTCACCTAAGATCATAGAAACGTGTGCGTACTCTGGTACTGGTGCACCAAGCGCTTCAAGAATATTAATTTGGCGTGGCGTATTGTTTATATGGTCTTCACCACGAACTATGTGAGTAATTCCCATATCCCAATCGTCAACAACTACGCAAAAGTTATAAGTTGGTGTGCCATCAGAACGCTGAATAATTAAATCATCAAGTTCTGTATTACTGATTTCAATTTTGCCTCGAACATGGTCGGTAATTACTACTTTGCCTTCAAGCGGGTTCTTAAACCGGATAACAAAAGGTTGGCCTTCAGGGTGGTCAGTTCTGTCTCGCCAAGTACCAGGGTAACGAGGTTTTTCGCCACGCTCTTTTTGCGCTTCACGAATGGCATCAAGTTCTTCTGAGCTCATAAAGCATTTATATGCCTTACCTTCATCAAGCAATTGTTGAATTAGCTCTTTATAACGATCGAAGCGATCAGTCTGGTAAATAGGACCTGTATCCCACGTTAATCCAAGCCACAACATTCCGTCTAAGATGGCCTGCTTTGCTTCTTCTGTTGAACGCTCGATATCTGTATCTTCAATACGAAGTACAAACTCGCCACCATTATTTTTTGCTAAAAGCCAAGAATAAAGCGCTGTACGTGCGCCACCAACGTGAAGGTAGCCTGTTGGGCTAGGTGCAAATCGTGTAACAACCGACATGGTCACTCTCTATGTGTTAAAAAATTTCTAAAGTTGCGCGCATTCTACCAGTGTCAGCGTGATGACAAAAGACGGTAAGCACTTTCAAGGCTATTTATATCTTCTTAAGCAAGTTGGAGGTGAAAAAGGACAGACACTTTCTTCGTGCTCAGCTTCATCTACATAGACAAGCAGTATTGGACTGTTACTTTTTAGAAATAATAAGAAAAAAAGTGTCTGTCCGCTTTTCATATATCTGTCCGCTTTTCATATATACATCTAATAAAAGAGTGGGTGTCCAATTTAGATATGCAATTTAGATATGTAAGGTATCTGGGGTAGCTGAATGAGTGTGTGTCCGATTTACGTTAGATTTGTCTTTTGCGTGTGAATTAGGGTGAAAAACGCGGCGCTTTTCATCAATTTAATCAAGATACGAACAGAATGTTTAAATTTCCGCCATACGATCACTTTTCTTTAATTTTATAGTTGACACTAACGGAACCGACTCTATAATACCGCCCCACTTGCTTAGGCAAGCAAACAAAGAGATGGACGCTTAGCTCAGTTGGGAGAGCATCGCCCTTACAAGGCGAGGGTCACTGGTTCAAGCCCAGTAGCGTCCACCACCTTCTTTGTTTTGAAACTAAATGGACGCTTAGCTCAGTTGGGAGAGCATCGCCCTTACAAGGCGAGGGTCACTGGTTCAAGCCCAGTAGCGTCCACCATCTTTCTAAAAGATTTAGTTTCTCGAATTACATATCGGACGCTTAGCTCAGTTGGGAGAGCATCGCCCTTACAAGGCGAGGGTCACTGGTTCAAGCCCAGTAGCGTCCACCATCTTCTTTGTGTAATTCCTCAAAAATCAATTGGACGCTTAGCTCAGTTGGGAGAGCATCGCCCTTACAAGGCGAGGGTCACTGGTTCAAGCCCAGTAGCGTCCACCACTTCTTTTTCCCCTATATCTTCAACATTGCACTAAAGTTTTATCGCTAAATATCCGATAAGCATGTTATACGCGAATTAACGCAACTATTTGTTATAACAACTATACTTACCTTATCTCACTTTCGTGATATGGTTGGGTATTGTACCTATTATCGGTTTTATGTGGATGAAACTTAACTTAGCTAAAAACACTAAGTTGTTGATTGCAGAGGATCAAGTGCTGGCCAAAAGCCATATGCACTATGCCCTCGAGCAGTTGGGTTTCAAAAACATGGACTATGTCGATAGGCCCTCACACGCTCTCGTTGCAATGCAAGAGCGCGATTATGACGGTATCATTTGCTCTTATAGTCTTCGTTCTGAACAGGGTGGCTATTTTTTACTTGAGCAACTTAATGCAGAACAAACCCTTCCCCTAACCAGCGCCTTTATTTTTACAAGTGCCGATACTTCTTCTGAAGTTGTTCATGCCATCATTGAACTACAGCCTGATGAGTTTATTGCAAAGCCCTTTTCAGTTAACGAACTTGATAAGCGACTATCTCGCGTTTTGTCGCGCAAGCATGCGCTTCGAAATGTCTACCTGCAAATGGACAAAAAAGATTACGAAAAGGCATTAGCTGAAGTTGAAAATTTTTTGCTTCAGCCTGAACACTCAGAGCACTTCCCACTTGCGCTAAAAATTAAAGGCGAGATGTTGGTGCAAACGCAGCGCTATCACGAAGCAATTTCGTTTTACGAATCCATCATCAATATTCAAGATTTTAGCTGGGCGAAACTTGGCATTGCCACCTCATTGATGGCCTTAAACGAGTTTGACGACGCAGAAAGGGAAATTATACAACTGGCGCTTCGTCCCGACGCCGCGTTAAATGCCTACGACTTACTTGCGAAGCTCCAAATCAAGCAATCTGCTTTTGACGATGCATTAGAAAGTACCTCTCTTGCCTGCGACATTTCGCCTAGGAACATTCCACGGCATCAGCAAGCAATAGATCTGGCGCGTATTACACACGACTATGAAAGCCAGTTTAATAGCGCAAAAAAAATGGTGCGCTATGCCAAGGGCTCTATCCACGACAGTCCTGAGATTTACCTGACTGCCGCTCGTGCAGGCGTGGATTTTGCGATGACGTCAGATCCAGAGCACGTGAATAATATTGTAAAACAGACCGGTGAATACCTTCGCCAGTTAAAACGCGCGCACCCTAAAGCGGTAGTCAATGATGAACTTGCAGTCATCGATGCACGCCTTCATTATTTGAAAGACGACGTTGTAAAAGCGCAACAATTACTGTCAGATTTTAATGTAGACGGTGATCAATATCATTCTACCGAAGCGCTACTCGATAGAGCCAAGGCACTTCATGAAATAGGTATGCGTGCTAAGTCACTTGAAATACTAGATGCCATTGCCGAGAGAGAGCCGTCAAAAACAGGGGAAGTAAACCTACTTGCCACCTACTTGAAACAAGAACGAGCAGAAAGAAAAGCCATTACGTTGAGCCCCAAAACACTCAACAACACTGCAGTGGCCCAATACAAAAAAGGCCACTTGGAACAGTCGTATACCACGTTTTCTCAAGCATTTAGAGTAATGCCCAAAAACCCTTCTATTGCACTTAACTATCTACAAGCAATAATTAGAGCCCGAAGAAGTAACACCCCACTGCCCCCTAACACGGTAGACGCTATCAAGAAATGTAGAGAAACATTAGAAACGGCCTCATTGTCTGAGGAGCAACGTTCACGCTACGAGTCAGTGATGCATATTCTCAACCGTTAGGCAGTCTGCTAATTGGTGTAAACCACAACAGTTTCATGAAATAGTTTATCTTTGTATTCAAGTTCGTGGCTGAAGGTCATACCAAGCTTTTTCATGATATTGATAGATGCAGCATTGTCTGGATTAGCAATAGCTGAGAATTTCTCAACGCCGATATCGAATAAAGCATCCTTTACTGCCATAGCAGCTTCGGTTGCATAGCCTTTACCCCACGTGCTGCGTTTAAAACGCCAACCTAGTTCCATGTTATCGCTTTCGGGATTTTGAGTAAAAAAGCCAAAGGGGCGAACTAGTATCCATCCAATACTCTCTTTTTCAGCCAGCGTTTCAACACGCCATAGCCCCCACCCTAATGCGGGGTTGGAGTATGCAAGAAAGCGAGGTACAAAAATGTCGCGAATATCTTCCTTAGAAGATTTTTTCCCGCCATTGATAAACTTCATTACTAGTTCGTCTTGATCGAGTTCCCATAAGAAGTCGGCATCAGCTTCTGTGATGTAGTGGTAGGAAAGACGCGCACTGTCCATGATATGCATATACTTCCTTTTTCATTATTATTTTTAATTATGTCTTAATCGATGAATATAGCTCATTTTTGCAACAAACCAAACAAAATACGACTAATTTCGCCTAATGTTTTTTACTCACTTACCTTAACCACCTAACATGGCAAGGTGTTTAGTTGCGCCGGTTTTGCCTTCGTGTAAATAGTGCGTTTCGTGCTTTTGGCCAAGCACGTTTTGAAGAAACTGCACTACTTCATTTACATCACCACCTGCCAAAAGCTCGCGCATATCAATGCCAATTTCACTAAATAAGCACAAATGCAATTTGCCTGGCGCAGAAACGCGTAGTCGGTTGCAGGTTTTACAAAAATCTTTGCTGTACGGCATTATCAGACCAATTTTGCCCGCGTAATCGGGGTGATAAAATTCTTGAGCAGGACCTGCGTCTTTGCGACGTAGCAACGGCTGCCACCCCATCTCAACCAGCGTATCTTTTAATGGTGTGCCACTTTGATGCTGTTTATTGAAAAATTTATGAAGATCGCCAGTTTCCATCAGCTCGATAAAACGTAAGGTCACGGGCATATCTTTTAGCCATGCAAGAAAACGGTTCAAGCGGCTATCTGAAAAATCGTTAAGCAGTACCGAGTTCACTTTTACATCTAAGCCGCAATCGATAGCTGCGTCTAAACCTCGCAACACGGTTTTAAGCTTATCTTGCCCTGTAATAGCAGCAAACTGACGTGGATCTAAACTATCAATGCTCACATTAACCTGATGAAGGCCTGCCTCTTTCCACTGGGCAGCAAACTTTTCCATGCGACCACCATGCGTAGTCATAGCCACACGGTTTATCCCAGGCGTATTAGCAGTTAAACGTAGAATGTCCAGAAAGTCGCGGCGAAGTGTGGGCTCCCCGCCCGTTAGCCGTACTTTAGACGTACCCAGTTGCGCAAAGGCTTTTAGCAAGGTATCTATTTCAGCAAGCGACATGAACTGGTCGCTAGAAGGGCCGTCGTATCCATCAGGCAAACAATACTGACAACGGAAGTTACACGCTTCGGTCACTGACAAACGTAAATAATGAAACTGTCTACCGAAACTATCTTCTAACAAACTCACTCCTCGTTGCGTTGCCTGTTGGCATTGCATATCTCTTTTACTTTACGCTTTTCTAACGCTATACGTTTAGTAGTTACTAAACTAAACCACTTGTAGTGTACGATGCGAGAAAACAGATTTAAATACCTTCATGAATATAAATAAGACCAAATTAATCTCTTAGATCTTTCAAAACGTATTTCAAACAGCGTAATAGCGAAAAGTCGTGTACTCTACTACACGGTTATACCGCCCGTTCTTTTATCCTTACTACATTTCACACTATAAAATGAGAAGAAACCGATTTCCCACCAATGTCGATGAACCTGTTAAATGGCACGTTCTTTCGCAACTTTGGCCTTATTTGCTTGAATTCAAGCGCCGTGTAGCGCTGGCACTTTTGTGTTTGATAGCAGCTAAACTGGCCAGTATTGGCCTGCCCTACGTGCTTAAGTACACGGTCGACAGTTTAAACGGCGACTTAACCACATTAGCCCTAGCGGTGCCTATTAGCCTTATCATTGCTTATGGCGCTTTGCGGCTTATAAACGTTTTGCTTGGCGAAGTGCGCGACACGCTATTTGGCCGCGTAACAGAGCGAGCCATGCGAAGGCTTGGGCTAAAAGTGTTCAAACATCTGCATAACCTCGACTTAGGGTTTCATTTAAACCGCAGAACGGGCGGCTTGTCGCGAGATATTGAGCGCGGCACCAACGGCATTAGCTTTTTAATGCGCTTTATGGTGTTTAACATAGTGCCTACCCTGCTAGAAATTGCGCTTGTTGTGGGCCTGCTTTTGGTGCAGTTTGGCGTATCTTTCGCCATGATCATCATATGCAGCGTGGTGGCCTATATTGGCTTTTCTATGAAAGCCACAGACTGGCGCACACGCTTTGTTACTCAAATGAACGAGGCCGACTCTACCACCAACTCGCGAGCCGTAGACAGCTTGCTTAACTTCGAAACGGTAAAATACTTTAACAACGAGGCATTCGAGGCCAATCGCTACGATACCGACCTTGCTGCATGGGAAAAAGCACGCCGTAAAAACCGACTGTCCCTTTTTGCATTAAACGGTGGGCAGGCCAGCATTATTGCTATTGCAATGACCTCTATGATGGCTAATGCCGCGTTTGGGGTAATTAACGGCGAAATGACCATAGGTGATTTTGTTCTGATAAACGCCTTTACCATGCAAATATTTATGCCGCTTAACTTTTTGGGCTTTGTGTATCGCGAAATTCGCGGCAGCCTTGCTAACATCGATAAGCTATTCGACTTACTCTCTCAGGCGCCAGCCATTAAAGATGCCGATAATGCGTCTACGTTAGTTACGACCAACCCCGTCATCACCTTTGATAACGTGGCGTTTGCGTATAACGAAAAGCGCGAAATTTTAAAGGGCATCAGTTTTGAAGTACCCGCAGGTGCTAAGGTAGCCGTGGTGGGTGAAAGCGGTGCAGGAAAATCAACGCTAATGAAACTACTGTTTCGCTTTTATGAGCCAAGCAGCGGTAGCATTAACATTGATGGGACAGACATTCGCAGTATTACTCAACAGAGCTTGCGCAGTCACATAGGCATTGTCCCGCAAGATACCGTGCTGTTTAATACCACGCTGCTTGAAAATATTCGCTACGGTAATCCAGATGCTTCTATTGAAGACGTTGAAGATGTCATTAAGCTGGCGCATCTGGAAGATTTTATTGCCAAGCTTCCCGATAAGCTTGAAACCACAGTGGGCGAGCGTGGCTTGAAACTGTCTGGTGGCGAAAAGCAGCGCGTTGCCATAGCAAGAGCACTACTTAAAGGCGCGCCTATTATGATTTTTGATGAGGCCACAAGTTCGTTAGACAGTACCTCAGAGCGTGCCATTCTTTCTGCCCTTCGCGATGCTGCTAAAGGGCACACTAGCTTGGTCATTGCCCACCGCTTATCAACTATTGTTGATGCTGACAAAATTTTGGTGCTTAAAAACGGTCATATTGTAGAAGCAGGCACGCACTCTGCGCTTTTAGCCGCCAATGCTGAGTACGCGACTTTGTGGCACGCACAGCAACGTGAAAAGCACGCAGACAACGAGCAATAAGATAGATGGATCCGACACTAATAAAAGATGCCATTAACCAAGTGATGCCATTTGGCAAATACGCTGGTAGGCGATTATTTCATTTGCCTGAACCGTATCTTGTGTGGTTTCACAAACAAGGGTTCCCCCAAAACAAACTGGGGGAACAACTTGCATTGATGTACGAAATAAAACTTAACGGGCTAGAGTCTGTTGTCGAACCTTTATTAAACGACGATTAGCCTAAAAAGCTACTGAGGTACTCACTTCCTAGCTACGAGATTAACCATAAAAATCTTGCTTCAAGCTCTTCTACTTGATACGGTTTTCTTTGTTAATGAACTAGTTAGGAAGTCTAGTTTGACTCGCTCACTTCGAATCCCGCTTACCAACGTTTACGCTAAAGGCGGCTATTGCGCCCATGTAAAGCTAGGAAAGCATCAGCACCCCGTTAATTTAGTGCTAGATACCGGCAGTAGCACGCTTGTGGTACACAACGGTAGCTACCAGCCAGAGAAAGATACCGCTTTAACGCCAACATCTTATGAACAAGATGTCTGCTACGGCATGGGCGGATGGTATGGGCCAGTGGTTAATACCCGCGTGTCTTTTCACGGGTTAGGGCTAAGTATTCACTTAGACAATGTGCACGTTGCCGTGACGGCGAAAGAAGAAAGCCAGAGCTTTGCACAGGCAGACGGTATTTTAGGTCTTGCCTATGACGGGCTGAATACGGCGTATGACTTAACGTCATTTTTGCAAACCCGTGACGTCAGCCCAGAAGTGACGTACCCGTATACCATGAGTCAAACCGATGACAGCGTGCGAGATTATCGCAAATGGTTGCACCAGTACCCCAGAAAAGCACTGGTTCCTTATTTTACCCAACTAGAAGCGCAAGGTGTTGTCGCTAATCAGTTTGCGCTACTCACGCACCGTTCTAGTATTTTCCAAACCAACAGCCACTGCCCTGTTCGAAAGCTACAGGCCAGCAAAGCCAACCATGGCTTATTGGTACTTGGCAAACCGCACATTCATGCCGATTTGTATAAGCCGCCTATTCTCACGGCGAAAGTGCTTCACGACAAATACTACAATGTAAACGTAAAAGCGGTGCAAATAGACGGCCAACCCAAACGCAGCGCGCCTGCGTTAAAAGAAAATGAAGTGAAAGGCTATTGTACCAATGGCATTGTAGACAGCGGCGCGTCGATGGTGATGTTTCCACCCTCGCTGTATAAACAGCTAATGGACGATTTTGCCAGCCATAACGCTCAGTTTACCGAGTTACTTACTCCCTTTATGACCTTTGATGGTACTGAAAAAGGCATTGACGCAAATAAGGTAAACCTTAACGACTGGCCGAACATTTATTTGTACCTTGAAGGTGAAGACACAGACATTTGCCTGTGCATTTCGCCTGAATACTACTGGCAAATACACGCACCAGCGCCTGAGCTTGCGTCGTTTAAAATACTAAGCACGCCTAATTGGCCAAATCAGAGTATTCTGGGGTTGCCCCTACTTAATAACTACTACACCATTTTTGATAGGGAAAATGGTGATAAAGGCGTGGTTCAATTTGCCACACAGGCCACATTAAGCGACGCCCTGCATTTAGAAAGCAGTCGACTTTTTCACGCCCACACCGAATTAGACAGTAACAAGGAATAACATGAGCGCATCGCAAGCAAAATCAACGGCACAGCAAGGCAGCATTGTATGCGTTGGCGTGGGCATGACCTTGGGGTCACATATTTGCCCGCTTAGTCGCAGTTATATTGAACAAGCCGATGTGGTGTTTTGCAGCATGTCTAACCATTTTACCGAACTGTGGGTAAAAGAAATGAACAGCGACGTGCGTAGCCTGCAAACCTTGTATGCCGAAGGCAAAGACCGTCGCGATACTTATAAAGAAATGGTAGAAGCCATGATGGTAGAAGTACGCGCTGGAAAAAAAGTGGTTGGCGCTTTTTATGGCCACCCCGGCGTGTTTGCATGGGCACCGCACAAGGTAATAGAAGTAGCCCGTAACGAAGGTTTTGACGCACATATGGAAGCCGGCGTATCGGCAGAAGACTGCCTTTATGCCGATTTAGGCATAGACCCAGGTAAAACAGGTTGCCAACACTTTGAAGCGTCGCAATTTATGTTTTACGAACGAAATATCGACCCTGCGGCCTACCTCATTTTATGGCAAGTAGGCATTGCTGGCGACAGAAGCGCCGCCCGCTTTGAAACTACAAACGTATATAGAACTGTGCTTAAAGAGCTGCTTTTAGAGATATACCCAAGCGATCATAAAGTTGCGCTGTACGAAGCCAAAACTTTACCCATTGACGAAACTCGTATGGATTGGATTGCGTTAAGCGACTTCGATAAGGTTG
This sequence comes from Alteromonas sp. McT4-15, assembly GCF_020515205.1. Taxonomy (NCBI): domain Bacteria; kingdom Pseudomonadati; phylum Pseudomonadota; class Gammaproteobacteria; order Alteromonadales; family Alteromonadaceae; genus Alteromonas; species Alteromonas sp. McT4-15. The sequence continues at coordinate 177,924 of NZ_JAJALG010000006.1, read as the reverse complement.
TGGTTAATCAACACACCACTATGGCCATTCCACCTGCCACAAAAATGCAGCGCAACCACAAAGTACTAGCTCGCTTGGCAGAATTAGACGACCAGAACGGCCAATGACCGCCTTTTACACCGAGCGTTTAAGCCATAGACTGCTAGAAGAGCAAGATGTGGCGTTTGCTGCCTCGCTTTATCAAGACCCCAAAGTGATGCGGAAAATTGCAACGTCTTTTTCTAAAGAAAAGTCGGAACGGTCAATGATGGCAGCGGTAAAGGCGCACAATGGAAGTGTTCTGAATTTATGTGTATGGCTAATTAGCGAAAGAAGCACAAGCAGACCAGTTGGCATTCAAATGTTAAATTGGAAAACAGCAGGAAGCAAAAGTGCAGAGGCAGGAATTATGCTTCACCCTACTGCAAACGGAAAGCAGTTCGCTTTCGAGGCTGTTGGTGCAATGCTAGATGTGGGCTTTCATATTTATCATCTTGATCACATTTATGCTCAATTTAATACAACAAATATTCCCGTTGCCAAATTCGTAGAAAAACTTGGTTTCACTACATTTTTACCAAGTGAAAAAGAAGCACCTAGCGACTGCTCTATTTACCGTGCTGATTGGCAAAGATTAGTTCAGCCTACACTAACTCAACAAGCCTAGTATATGACCGTCAGTTTAACGGTAGTGTTCATTTCAAGATATGTATATAAATACGTAATAAGTTACACAATACACTGTAGAGTATTGGTATAGTATGTTGGTTTTTTGTTATCTATAAAAAAAAAGGAAAAATTATGAGCGCAGTACAATTATTGGAACAACTTGGTGCAAATGCTGAAAACTCTGTAAGTAAAGAGCTAATCGGTGCATTAGGCGAACATGTAAATCAAAACGGAGAAGTAATGTGGTGTCTTATGTTCCCAGCAGAAGATGATGAGAACGCAGATAAAAAGGACGAAGACAAAGATTCTGATTCAGAAAAGAAAGACGAAATCACGCATTAAGATTGTATTATGATTCGGTGGCTCTTACTCTTTTGTACATTGGCCGTAGTTCCCTGTGTCGCAGATGTCTATGATGATAAGCTTAAGGAAGCTGACTTTCTCAAGACTAGCGATTTCATAGCATTCGAACGTGTATTGAATAGTTTTGAGCCCAACCTAAGAGATTTAACTAAAGAACAATATTTTTATTATAAATATTTATTGGGATTCAAAGTTGGCTTTGCGGGTGATGCTGCAGGGGCGATTATACATTACAAAGAGTCTTATCAGGGAACTTCAAACCCTGTGTTAAAGTTAAATGCTCTCTCCGCAATAGTGAATGTTTACGGAATTAGCAGAGACTACTCTGAAGCATTTAGAACTGTATCTGAAATCCACTCATTACTAGAACATGTGGACGACAATACTCGTTTAGCAGCACTAGTTAGGCTCTCTATCTTTTACAATCAAATGGGGGAACATTTATTAGCTAATAAATATGCAGAGCCGCTGTTATCACAAAACCTAGAACCACGAACAATGTGTTTTGTATCTAACGTGGTAGCTGACGGCTATTATGAACTCCGCAGCTCACTTTTTCTGGGACAAATTAATAGGACTTTAGAGACATGTGGTAGCTTAGCTGAGCCAGCCGCCACTGCTACAGCAACATTGCTAAAAGCCAAATATTACTTGGACTCGGGCGAAACGTCCAAAGTAAAAAAATTGCTTACCGAGACTTACACTACCGCAATTAAGTCAAAGTACCCTAGAGTACTCGCGCAATATTACTTTTTATCTGCGCAGGTAAACTTTAACGACTCCAATCTAATTGCTGCTCTAGAGGACGTGCAGGCAGCGCTTGATTATTCACAGAACCTAGGAAATTCATTACCGAGAGTAGAATCTCTTCGACTAATTTCTGAAATTTACGAAGCAGACGACAATCTAGGTAGGGCATTAGAATATTACAAACTCTACGCAGAAGCCGAAAAGGCCTTTCTTGACGAGACCAAGGCCAAGCAGCTTGCCATTCAACAAGCTAAAATTGAGTCTATTGAGAAAACTAACCAAATCGCCCTACTCGACAAAGAAAACGCGGTATTAAAAGCTGAAGCCCGTGCGGGTAAAGAAGAGCAGCTTAATGCTCAGCTAACTGCTGGTATGCTGGCGCTACTTGCCCTTGCAACACTAATGTGGGCATACAAAAACCGCCGTATGCACCTTATTTTGCGTCACAAAGCACAAACTGACCAACTCACTAAAATTGCAAACCGTAGCCACTTTAGTGCCGAGTCAGAACAGCTATTAAAACAGCGTAAGTTAGTTAAAACACCAGTGGCATTTATTATTTTCGACTTAGATTTCTTCAAGCAGGTTAACGATAACCACGGCCATATTGTGGGCGATTGGGTATTAACCAACGCTGTACAAGCCGTTAAGCCTCTATTGCGCGCCACCGATAAGTTTGGCCGTATGGGCGGTGAAGAGTTTGCCATTATGCTTGCGGGGTGCGATGCACAGCAGGCGATGGCCGTTGCCGAGGATTGTCGTCAAGCCATAGAAGCTATGGATTGTTCACCCTCTGGTGCAGCGTTTAATGTCACCGCAAGTTTTGGCGTAGCAGACTCTACCCAGTGCGGATACAATTTTGATAAGTTATATGGCTGCGCTGATGAAGCCCTTTATCAAAGTAAGCATGCAGGTAGAAATCGCGTTTATCTCTATCACCCCAGTACACAGCAAAGAGCACAAACATTGGTGCACGCTTAGCGTGAATACATGGCACGTTCATTTTTGATATGACTGCTAATAGCTAACACTTATTTCATAAAAAAAGCCCCAGCGACCGCTGGGGCTTTTGTTTACTTTGCTAAATACGCTTTATTAAATTAAGCGCGTTACGCATTTCTAAGGTGGTCTGCCACCAAGAACGCCATTTCCAATACTTGGTCGGCATTTAAGCGTGGGTCACACTGGGTTTTATACGCTTGTGCTAGGTCGTCATCGCTAATTTGATATGCACCACCTGTACACTCGGTTACGTGCTGCCCTGTCATTTCAAGGTGAATACCACCAGCATGAGTGCCTTCTGCGTCATGCGCTTGGAAGAACTGCTTAATTTCACGCAAAATAGCATCGAAGTTACGGGTTTTATAGCCGCTTGATGCCGAGAAGGTGTTGCCGTGCATTGGATCAGAGCTCCACACCACATGACGCCCTTCTTCTTTAACGCGACGCAGTAAGCGCGGTAGATTATCTGCCAAATTATCTGCGCCCATACGCGTGATCAAGGTTAAGCGACCAGGGTCGTTAAGCGGGTTCAATGCGTCAATCAAACGAATAAGCTCGTCTTCTTGCATGCTTGGCCCTACTTTCACACCAATGGGGTTGTGAATACCGCGGAAGAATTCTACGTGCGCATGATCAAGCTGACGCGTGCGCTCACCTATCCACACCATGTGCGCTGAACAATCGTAAGGTTTGCCTGTTAAGGTGTCTACACGAGTAAGCGCCTGCTCATAATTAAGTAGAAGCGCTTCGTGCGACGTGAATAACGATGTTTCATGTAACGTCGAGCTAGTTTGCGCGTTAATACCAATAACGTCCATAAACTCGAGAGTGTCTTGAATACGCATAGCCATATCAGAATAACGCTCTTTAAGCGGGTTATTCTCTACAAACGCCATGTTCCAACGGTTTACTTCGTGTAGGTCGGCCAAACCACCTTGTGCAAACGCGCGCAGCAAATTAAGCGTTGATGCGCTGCGATGATAGGCTTCAAGTAAACGGTCTGGATCTGGTCGGCGTGCAGCTTCGGTAAATTCAAAGTTATTAATAATGTCGCCGCGATAGCTTGGCAAAGTTACACCGTCGCGGGTTTCAAAGTCAGATGAACGAGGTTTTGCGTATTGCCCCGCCATGCGCGCCACTTTAGTCACCGGGCAACGACCAGCAAAGGTTAAAACAATCGCCATTTGCAGCAACACTTTAAAGGTGTCGCGAATTTTTGGTGCGTTAAACTCGTCAAACGATTCTGCGCAGTCACCGCCTTGTAGTAAAAAGCCTTTGCCCAAGCTTACTTCACCTAGCTGACGTCGAAGCTCGCGTGCTTCAGCCGCAAAAACAAGTGGCGGATACGTACTAAGAGTTTGCTCTACTTCGTTTAGTCTTACTTTATCGTCGTACTCGGGTTGTTGAAGAATAGGTTTATTTCTCCAACTGTCTACTTGCCAATTACTCAACGGTGTTCTCCTGAAAAATATGTACGTAGGGCAAATGTTTTACTGAAAATGCTGACTCAAGCGTAGCGCTTTTTTACAATCAGTCTAATTTGAAAAATTGAATGCTATTATTGTTTTTGGGCACTGAAGGCACTTTACCACATTTATTCCAAGGTAATAGGTGCGCAAACTTGAATTTCTAGAAAGTTATCGTGCTTGCTTATAGCAAAATGGCATTCAAACACACGCTCAAGGTTAGCCTGAGTGGCAACATCGGCCGGATTTCCCTCTGCTACTATTTTGCCCTTTTGCATTAGCCATAAGGTGGTCGCGTAATTTGCACTAAGTGCAATATCATGTGAGCTCATTATAACCGTATTGCCTTTTTCGCTTAGCGCCTTTGCCAGCTGCGCTACCGCATATTGATGGCGGATATCTAACCCTTGTAAGGGCTCATCTAAAAGCACCAGGGCCTCGCCCTGCTCTATCGCTGGCCAAAGTTGAAGCAGAGCTCTACATATCTCTACCCGTTGGCGCTCTCCGCCAGACAATTGGGTCAGTATTTTGGGTAGAAAGTCGGTAACCTCTAAAGCCTTTTCAAGTAGCGAAGGTATACCCGAAGAAGCCTGTATGTCTGCATAAAATTGCAGATACTCGTGCACGGTTAAATGAAAGCTGCATTCGGTTTGCTGGGCAAGTAACGTGCGCATTGACGCTAAGCTCGCCAGCGACCACGACGATACAGGCTTGTTAAATAGTACAACGCTACCCGCACCTGCTTTTAATAACCCGGCTAATACCATTAGCAGCGTAGATTTACCCGCGCCGTTTGGCCCGAGAATGTGTACACACTGGCCTTTGGCAACAGTTAATGACGCGCTTTGAAGGCGATTAGATACCGACACGTCATTTAGCGATGCGACTTCTAACGCGACTTGCAATGAAACGTTTGACGAGCTCTGTGACGTGCTATTTGACAAAATATTCGCACTCACCGCTTTCCCGTGTTCAGCCGCTGCTTTGTTGGTGCTACTCAATGATGGGTTAGCATTGTGTGTGTGTTTATTCATGCTGTTCACGCCATGCATTAAGGGTTACCCCTTAACCTGCCCTTTTGACAATGCCCAAATTAATAATGGGCCACCAAGAGTTGCGGTAATCATTGATACCGGCAATGTAATGGCGCGCGTAAGCTCAGAGCACAATGCCACCAATAACAGCATGCACGCGCCCGCGAGCGCACTTAGCGGTAGCAGTAGCGCATTATTGTACCCCACAACACGGCGTAGAATATGTGGTACTAGCAAACCGACAAAGGCAATCGAGCCCGCCATAGACACCGCAGCCCCTACCGCGACAGCACTGGCAACCAGCGCACGCTCTGTCAACTGTTCAACATTAACTCCACTGCTTTTCGCGGCAATATCGCCGGCATAGAGCTTGTTAAGGTGCTTGGCAACGTAAAGCTGATAACTAACGGCCACCACTACAAAAGGAGCACCTAACGCTAAAATAGGCCAGTTAGTTTGATACAAACTGCCCATCAGCCAAAACGTGAGATTTCGAAGCGCGTTCGCATCGCTTAGCATGTAAAGCCACGCAATAATAGCGCCGCTTAGGGTAGAAATTGCAATGCCCGACAAAATAACCGCAGTAGCAGAGCCCAGCAATTTTCGCGCAAGCCGATAAATGATGAAGGTAGAGGCAAGCGCCCCTAAAAAGCATCCGACAGGCAAAATATAATGCATATACGCGTTTGCCCAGTCAGGCGTAAGCAGCAATAAAATAGCCGCTACCAGGCTGGCACCACTGGTTATGCCCACAATACCTGGGTCGGCCAGCGGATTTCTTAACACCACCTGAAGTGTTGCGCCACTTGTTGAAAGTGCCGCCCCCACTAATACAGCGGTTAATACCAACGGCATTTGAATTTGTAGCGTAATGTGCTGTTTTAGCGTGTCTGGCGAGTCAGATAACATGACAACCGCTAGTATTGCCACCGCAGAAGCAGTGAATAAAACAGACAGCAGCGCGGTGATCACCGCGGATGCTTTATAAGGTTTAGTCGTGTTGGGCGTTAGCACTGTTGGCCTTAATGTGCGCAATTAATCCATCTGACGCAGCTTCTATTAAGTCTAGCACCAACTCAAAGCCGCGTTTTCCGCCGTAGTAAGGGTCTGGCACTTCTTTGTCTTCTTCGTCTGCATAGTCTAAAAACAGCTTAATTTTGTCGTGATATTGCGCTGGCGACATGCCGTGCAGGTTAGACAAATTGCTGTTATCCATAGCCAAAATATAGTCAAATTTTTCAAAATCACTTTCATCAACACGACGGCATTTCAGCCCTTTAAAACTGTAACCGCGTTCAACGCCTGCCGCCTGAGAGCGCTTATCCGGTGGGCTACCAATGTGATAACCATGGGTGCCTGCCGAGTCAATATTCAACGACAATCCAGCCTCTGCCGCTTTTTGTTTAAACACCGCTTCTGCTGTTGGAGAGCGACAAATGTTACCCAAACACACGAATAACACCGATATTGACTGTTCCATTTAACTTCCTTTCACCATGCTATAACGGAGCGTGACTAAACTTTATGTTCAGTTTCACGTATGATACGCCGTCAGAAAAATTGTGGAGTTTGTATGACCGCACATGTACTTATGCTGAGCAGTTCACGTCAAGGTAGTGAGCCTTACCTCGAACACGCCAGAGCGCTTATTTTTGCACACTTAGGTGATATTCGCGACCTTCTATTTGTTCCTTATGCCGCCGTAACACAAAGTTATGATGCATATGTTGATGCCGTGGCTAACGCGCTACCAGAATGCAAGGTAACGGGTTTACACAGTGTTGACGACCCAGTAGCCGCCATAAACAACGCAAAACAAAACGGCCAAGCAATTGTGGTAGGCGGAGGAAACACCTTTCACCTATTGTCGACTCTTTACGCCAACGCGTTAATTGTACCTATGAAGCATGCTATTGCCGATGGCACGCCTTATATTGGTTGGAGCGCGGGTTCAAATATTTGTGGGCAATCTATTCGCACCACCAATGATATGCCTATTATTGAGCCACCGAGCTTTGATGCGCTCGATATTGTGCCGTTTCAAATTAACCCACATTACACCGATTACCAACCGCCAGGCCACAATGGTGAAACGCGTGATCAGCGCCTTGCAGAATTTACCGCGCTTAACCCAACAACCCCGGTTGTTGCCATTCGCGAAGGGACGGCCCTTAAATTAAGCGAAGCTACACTTACTTTTGAAGATGGTCGCGAAAACAAGGCCGACAGCGAACATGACGGTTTTATCTTTTTAGGTAATGAGAAAACGCCAATTAATGCCGGCGATAGCTTAAACCAATTGCTCGATAGCGTGCTGTAAAACAACGTCAGAGGGTTCGGCTTTAAACGGTATTTCCGCCAGCAATGGCGCTGGCATCATGGCTTTTAACGATGTGAGGTTTTCATCGTATCGCGTCATGTTGCCAGTGACATCGTTTGCTACCCAGCCAGCAATGGTAAGGCCATCGGCAAGAATAGCTTCGGCAGTAAGCATTGCGTGATTCAAGCAGCCCAAACGCATTCCTACCACTAAAATAACCGGCATATTTAGCGATTTAACCACGTCAGATAAATAGCGTGTCGGCGCGTTTTCATTGCCCAAAGACAGCGGCAGTCGCCAACCACCCGCACCTTCCATTAAAAGGAAGTCTACATTGTAGCTTTGTAAGTGGTTCAGTCCTTTTTCTATGGCATCTTGCGTAAGCTCGACACCCGCTTCGCTTGCCGCTATGTGCGGCGCAATAGGCGGCTTTAGTGCAATGGGGTTTATTTCGCTAATGGGTAAAGACAAGCCGCTTGCCTTTTGAATATTAGCGGCATCCTCGTTTACCCATTCGCCATCAACTAAGTCGCAGCCCGCTGAAATAGGTTTGTAACCTATTGAGGTAAGCTTTGCTTGAGTTGCTGCGCGAAGAAGGTGACAGGTTACATAGGTTTTACCCACTTCGGTGTCTGTCCCGGTTACAAAATACTGCTTCATCTTTGTTCCAATCTGAAATGACTTACTCGGTAGGTAAGCGGTAACTCACTGCCCACGGCGCTAATGTTCTGATAGGCCATGGCGAGCTTCTTGATATCTCGGCGCGATAATGGCGGCTGCTTCTTTCCGGTTTCACCCGCGCCTACCCCTTTGACAGAGTGAAGCAGCGACATAATTGATGAGTGACTGTCCACATAATCTTTGGTGATCACGCGCGTAAGTACGAGGGGAGATTGTTGAAATGCATTAACCCACGTGGTCGTTGACGGCATTGGCGTAGTTGCCTCAACAAGCTGAGCAATTTTGCGTGCTTTTTTAAGCTCACTGAATGAGCCATCAACCATAATGGCCAATTCGGCAACACCGCCATGGCTAAGCACTTTACTGATCTGCTGTGCCACAATAGCCGGTGAGCTTGCCCATTGCAGTGCCATGGATGAAAACACGGTAGTAAATTGCCCCGATTCAAAAGGCAGCGACATGGCGCTAGCATGCACAAAATGTGGGGCTGGGAAGGATTCTCTTGCTACGCTAAGCATTCCTTCGGCAATATCTACACCCGTAGTATTCGCGCCCCGCTCGCTCAGCGCTTGTGTGTGCACGCCCGTACCGCAGCCGATATCAAGCGCGTTACCTGAAAGTTTTTGAGGTAAGTTGTTCAGCGCCTCATGGGCAATCACTTTTTGAATACAGGCAATACTGTCATAGCGTGTCGCCGCTTTTGAAAAACGTGAGGCAACTGCGCGCTCATCCATTGCACTCGCGTTTGCGTTTTCACCTAGTGCAATTCTGTTTTGCTCGGCGTTCACTCGCTACACTCCTCTGCGGCAAGCGCAATGGCATCAAGCAGCACATCAATATCTTGCTGAGTATGATTGGCTGACAAGGTAACGCGCAGCCTATCTTCGTTTTTAGGGACCGTAGGATAACGAATGGCCGTTACCCAAATACCGCGGCGTTTTAGCCCTTCACTTAATGCCACTGCGCGTTTAGGGCAACCAACAATAATAGGCTGAATAGCACTGTTTGAATCGGCAAGCGTAAGCGTTGTTGTGCTACTAAACTTAGCGTTAAAGGCATCTCTGAAATGCATAATATTTTGCGTTAAGGCATCGCGACGCGGCCTGTCACTGGCAATATGGGTAAGTGAATAAAGGGTTGCCACCGCCTGTGCGGGGGGCATGGCCGTTGAATATACATAGTGTTTGGCAAAATTAACCAAAAAATCAATCAGCACCTGACTTCCGGCAATAAACGCGCCTGCGGTACCAATGGCTTTGCCAAAAGTGCCCATGACGATAGGCACCTGCTCTTGTGTTAGCCCCAACGCTTCAACCGTGCCAAAACCGTTTTCACCCATTACGCCCATGCCGTGAGCGTCATCTAGCATAAACCATGCATCGTATTGCTTGGCTAACGCCGCTATTTCAATGCTTGGTGCATAGTCACCGTCCATACTAAACACGCCTTCACTGACAATAAGCGTATCTTGATTGTCTTCTGCATTGCAGCGCTTTTGTAACAGGCTTTCTAAATGCGTTAAATCGTTATGCTTAAAGCGGCGTAGCTGCGCTTGCTCTGCTACGCACATAGCGCCTTCTAAAAACGACGCATGCATCAGTTTGTCGGCCAATATATGGCTTTGCAGTTTTGAATTAGACGCAGGGTTTGATGACGCAGGCTTACCCGCATGACGTGAAAACAACGCCATGCACAAGGCTTGATTAGCCGCAAAACCTGAATTAAACAACAATGCCGCCTCGCGATTGAGACCATCGGCAATATACGCCTCAAGCGCTAAATGCGCTTGTGTATGTCCTGTCACAAGCGGAGATGCACCGCTACCTGCGCCAAATTGCGCCAACCCTTCTACCCACGATTGCAATACCCCTTCATGCTGACGCATCCCAAGGTAATCGTTGCTCGAAAAGTTAAGGTAGTGCTCGCCATTAATACAAACAATGTTGTCTTTTTCATATTGCTGGCAATGGCGCTGACGAAGCAGGCCATGCTGGGCACGCTCCGTCAATTTTGCTTCTAACCAATTAAAAGCCATTAGGCATCCATCGTACTAGGCGTTTTATCGCTTTTTGCTTTTGGCTTACTGGCGTCATAAAACAAGTCGCCACTGTCTGTTTGTTCTTGCTGCTGCGCTATTTCTTCCTCTAACACTTGTTGGTGTGCTTCATCAGAAAAATCGCGCGTACGCTCGGTATTGATACCAAGCTTTTTAAACAACATTACATCTTCGTGGGTGTCTGGGTTTGACGTGGTTAACAGCTTGCAACCATAGAAAATAGAGTTTGCGCCAGCCATAAAGCACAGCGCCTGCATCTGCTCGTTCATTGCCTCGCGGCCTGCCGATAAACGCACGTGAGATTTTGGCATCATTATACGCGCCACGGCAATAGTGCGAATAAATTCGAAATAGTCGAGGTCTTCCACATTATCAAGAGGTGTACCTTTTACCTTAACCAACATGTTAATTGGTACACTTTGCGGCTGCTCAGGTAAGTTCGCTAGCTGCACAAGCATGCTTGCGCGATCGCTTACTGTCTCGCCCATACCCACAATACCGCCAGAGCATACGTTCATCCCCGCTGCTCGCACGTTTTCTAGCGTGTTTAAACGGTCTTGATACGTACGTGTGGTAATAATGTCGCCGTAAAATTCTGGCGATGTATCAAGGTTGTGGTTGTAGTAATCAAGGCCTGCTTGCTTTAAGGCTACCGCTTGGTCGCGTGTTAGCATGCCAAGGGTCATACAGGTTTCAAGGCCAAGACTTTTCACCTCTTCAACCATTTTAACAATATAAGGCATGTCTCGGTCGCGTGGGTTTCGCCACGCAGCGCCCATACAAAAACGCGTTGAGCCAACCTGTTTGGCTTCTTTTGCTCGCTGGATCACTTTTTCAATTTCAAGCAAGCGCTCTTTTTCAAGGCCAGTGTCATAGCGCGCGCTTTGCGGGCAATATTTACAGTCTTCAGGGCATGCACCTGTTTTAATCGACAATAGCGTACTAACTTGCACTTCGTTTGGGTTGAAGTGTTGTCTGTGTACCACCTGCGCTTCAAATAGCAGGTCGTTGAACGGCATAGCGAATAATGCCTCTACTTCGGCTTTGGTCCAATCGTTACGAATAGTTGTCGTTTGCGCCTGTTGCGCTGAAGCCAGTGTCATTGACTGTCCTTTACTAATTAAGAATGCTGGCTTAGTCTATGCGTCATTGCAAAGTTGTCAACTCTGACCATTTCAAAAGCTTTACTAACGGTTAAATTTTGAACAATATAGAATTCGATAAACAACACATTTGGCACCCTTATACGTCTGCGGTTAACCCGCTTCCTTGTTACGAAGTCACCGGCGCCAAAGGCGCTGAGCTCACTCTAGCCACTGGCGAAGTACTGGTTGATGGCATGTCGAGTTGGTGGGCTGCCATTCATGGATACAACCACCCTTTACTTAATAAAGCCGCTCATGATCAAATAGAGGCGTTTTCTCACGTCATGTTTGGCGGTATTACCCACCAGCCCGCAATAGATGTCTGTAAAACCTTGCTTGATATGGTGCCCGCAGGATTAGAGCGCGTGTTTTTGGCCGACTCTGGCTCAGTATCGGTGGAAGTTGCCATAAAAATGGCTATTCAGTATTGGGCATGCCAAGGCCGCGCTGAAAAGTCGCGTATTGTTGCGCCTCGCAACGGCTATCATGGCGATACCTTCGCCGCCATGAGTGTATGCGACCCGGTAAACGGCATGCACAGCTTGTTTGAAGGCGTGCTTAGCAAGCAAATATTCGCCCCTGCCCCACAAACCCGTTTTGGTCAAACCTTCAGTGAGGATGACATTCTTCCACTAGAAGAATTATTTGAAAAGCATCACCACGAAATGGCCGCCCTTATTTTGGAGCCGGTTGTTCAAGGTGCGGGCGGCATGCGCATTTATCACCCGGAATATTTAAAGCGCTGTCGCCAGCTGTGCGACAACTATGATGTATTGTTGATTTGCGATGAAATTGCCACGGGATTTGGGCGCACCGGTAAACTATTTGCGTGCGAACACGCAGGTATTTCACCAGATATCATGTGCTTAGGTAAAGCGATTACCGGCGGTTATATGACGTTGGCGGCCACTTTGTGCACCGAGGATGTGGCGCTTGGTGTATGCCAAGGCGAACCCGGTGTATTCATGCATGGGCCTACGTACATGGGAAATCCACTGGCCTGCGCCGTCGCTAATGCAAGTTTGTCGTTGATTAATCAAAATCACTGGCAACAGCAAATTCCTGCTATTGAGAAACAATTACAGGCCGAGCTTGCAAAATGTGCAGAACTTCCGCGTGTTGCAGATGTACGCGTGCTGGGCGCTATAGGTGTTGTTGAAACCGTAAAACCGGTTAATGTCGCTGAAATTCAACGCCATTTTGTGAAGCATGGTGTATGGATACGGCCTTTTGGAAAGCTGGTATACATTATGCCTCCCTATATCATAAGCCCGGAGCAACTCAGTATGTTAACGCATGCCATCTATACTAGTTTGAAGTAGTAATTAGGTGGCATCCTACAACTAACAGTGAAGTTATTGATTGCTCAACGGAAGTGGCTAGCCAGTACGTCGATGATGGAGTGAGTTTAAAAAATGATTGTTAGAGTACTTGATAAGGTGTTATTTGCCGTTTTGTTTATCATTACACTACAAGTGCCTATTTTGGCCGACCATTATCGTCAGTACTTAAGTGGCTATTACGATGCGCTTCGTGATGAAGTGACAAGTTCAACTGAGTTGGCGAAGCAACATGGTTTTTCATCAGTGGAAGCCATGCTGGAAAGCTTGCAACAAAACAATGAAGCCGTTGTGCGAGAAAATGCCACATTAAAAGCAGAACGCTTTGCGCAAATTAATGCCATTGAACAAGGTATGCGTAAATTGGAACACGGCCACTACTTTGAAAAGCTCGTATTTATGGCCACCCCGTCTCAATATGACACGTTAGACAGAGTCCTAGACAACTTCAGCCCTTCGGTTCCCCTGACACCCTCATCAATTATATTTAGCTTGGTCACGGCTATTTTATTGAATTTGCTTATTTGGACACCGCATTTTTGCTATTGCCAAGTAAAAAAAGCTCGTTCAAAACCAAAGCGTTTTTCTTATAAGTAAAGCTTAAAAGTAAGTTTAAAAAACCATCAAACAAAGTCTTCACTGCTGATTGATAGACAATTTATTCAACTAAAGTCGAATAAATTGCACATTATTTTAAATCCTTGTCTACACTTTTCTCGTTAGCTGAGATTCTTAACGATTTTTAATAATTACTTTTGCTAATTCTTGTACTTGGAACAGATTGAGCAAGGCCTCAAGCTCAAGCATGACGAAATATCAGGCAACAGTATGTCTCCGCTTCCAATTTAAAGATTGCGCAATGAGCGTCACGAAGCAATTGCTTAAGTTTTGCACAATCCAAGGCGTAACTTGAGATAACGCATTTCAAGCGCCAAGCACCGCATTGTATTTGTCTGTTTTAACGGCATACAGGTATTTAGGTGCATTTTCAGACACTGTGAAATTGTTGATCAGGAGTGATCTATGAAGTTGGCGAACCTTTTAAAATCAAAAACCGATTCAAGGTATACCGAGCATCGCATTCAAACGTTAGAGCAGAGCTCTACAAGTTTTATGATTGCAAATGCTGATAGAATTATTATTTATGCAAACAAAGCGGTGGTTTCTTTACTTAAGAAAAGTGAAGAAGAGCTGCGCAAAGTGTTGCCTCAATTTTCAGCAGATAACCTTATCGGCCAAAGTATCGACCAATTTCATAAGAACCCCGCTCATCAAAGCAGCATTCTCGCAAATTTACGAGACGTAATGGTGTCGTCAATCACGGTAGGTTCGTTAAACTTTCGCCTAACGCTAATGCCGCTTAAAGACGAAAACGGCGCCAGCATTGGCACTGCTGTAGAATGGCTCGACATAAGCGAACTTTTATTAAAAAGCGGTATGTTAGATGCGCTCGACCGCTCGCAAGCGGTGGTTGAGTTTAGCGCAGAGGGTAATGTCTTAAATGCGAATGAAAACTTTCTTAAGATAACCGGGTACGACATTGAAGAAATTCGGGGTAAGAGTCATAAGGTTTTAACGTCAAGCGATGATAAAACCTTGGCAGCCAACCGAGAGCTTTGGTCGCAAATGAAAGAAGGCAACTTCCAAACCGGCGAATATCGATATATTCGTAAAGACGGTGAAGAAGTGTGGCTTCAGGCCTCGTACAACCCCATTTTGAATAGTTCAGGCAAAGTGACCAGTGTGGTGCAATATGCCACAGATATTACCGCAGAAAAAATGCGCAACGCCGACTATGCCGGACAGATAGACGCCATTGGAAAATCGCAAGCCGTTATCGAGTTTCAGTTGGACGGCACAATTATTACTGCTAATGATAATTTCCTTAACACTGTCGGTTATTCTCTTTCTGAAATTAAGGGTAAGCACCACAGTTTGTTTGTAGATGCAGAACACCGCAGAAGCCAGGAATATCACGATTTTTGGGCACAGCTTAGAGAAGGCACTCACGCAAGTGGTGAATTTAAACGCATTGCAAAAGGCGGAAGGGAGATTTGGATCCAAGCCACTTACAATCCAATATTCGATGTTAATGGCAAACCGTTCAAAGTCGTTAAATATGCGACCGATATAACAGCAACAAAAATTGCTGTGAATGAGATAAAACGTGTGTTGATGCGCTTATCCGAAGGTGACCTAACCACACGATTAGAAGCAAATTTTGAGGGTGAGTTTATTCAAATCAGTGAAGCGATGCGTTCGTTTATTGAAAATCTCGTGAACATGATTTCAGAAATCCGTTCTGCGTCAGACTTAATTAACACCGCAGCGACTGAAATAGCCCAAGGGAATAGCGACCTATCAAGCCGAACCGAAGAACAAGCGTCCAGCTTAGAACAAACCGCGTCAAGTATGGAAGAGCTAACGGGCACAGTTAAACTTAACTCAGAAAATGCAGATCAGGCCAACGGCCTTGCCTCGCAAGCTTCAACCATTGCTATTGATGGCGGCAAACTCATTGGGCAAGTGGTCGATACCATGGGTTCAATCAATGAATCGGCGCAAAAAATCTCAGATATTATTGGTGTCATTGACGGTATTGCGTTTCAAACCAACATACTTGCGCTTAACGCTGCCGTTGAAGCAGCAAGAGCCGGCGAGCAAGGCAGAGGCTTCGCGGTAGTAGCATCTGAAGTGCGTTCTCTTGCACAGCGTTCTGCTGAAGCCGCGAAAGACATTAAGAATCTCATTTCAGACTCGGTTAACAAGATTGAAAATGGTAACGAGTTGGTGAATAAGTCGGGCAAGACAATGGAAGAAATTGTGCTTTCTATCAAGCGTGTTAACGACATTATGGGTGAAATAGCTGCCGCGTCTTCTGAACAGGCATCAGGCATTGACGAAGTGAGCAAAGCTGTTTCTCAAATGGATGAAGTTACACAACAAAATGCTGCGCTTGTTGAGGAAGCTGCGGCGGCTGCAGAAAGCTTGCAAGCTCAAGCACAAAACATGAACAAGCAAATTTCAGCCTTTAAGTTAAGTGAAGATCAAAACCGCGCACAAAAGAGCACCCTTTCAACGGTTGAAAAAATTGCAGCTCCCAAGGTGAAAGAGCGCTTAGTCAAAATGGTATCTCCCGAAGAAGATGAGTGGGAGTCGTTTTAAGAATAGAAATCGCGGCTGCTGTATATGGAACATAGAGAGTTTGAATTTACGGCCAACGATTTTGATAAAGTGCGTACGATACTGCACCAAAATGCAGGTATTTGCCTAGGACAGAGTAAAGACTCAATGGTTTATAGTCGGCTTTCACGCCGGCTACGCGCACTTAATCTATCTCGTTTTTCCGATTACCTCGTGTATCTGGAAAGTAACCATGGTGAAATGGAGAATTTCATTAATGGGTTAACTACAAACCTCACCTCTTTTTTCAGAGAGCCGCATCACTTTGATACATTAAATACATTTTTGTCATTAAATCGAGAGCCAAGGCGCATTTGGTGCGCTGCCAGTAGCACGGGGGAAGAAGTCTACTCCATCGCCATGACGGTGGTGAAAGCTTATGGTTCCTTCGAGCCTCCGGTTGAGATTATTGCAACAGATATAGACAGCAATGTTTTACTTAAGGCAAACCAAGGTATTTATACTGATGACACCGCGTCATCGCTTACCTATGACGACAAAAAACGTTTTTTTCATAAGGGAACGGGTAACAACAAAGGCTTTGTGCGTGTTATTCCGGAGCTAAGAAAATTAGTGTCTTTCAAGCAGCTAAACCTAATTAATAATCAATGGTCGTGCATACCGAGCAACTTAGATGTCATCTTCTGTAGAAATGTGATGATTTATTTCGATAAAACAACGCAAGCACAATTGTTACACCGGTTTGCCCTAAAACTTAAAAACGGCGGATTGTATTTTGCCGGGCATTCAGAAACGGTGGCCAATTTGGATTCGAGCTTTGTATCAGTTGGACGAACCGTCTATCAAAAACGAAGTGGGACGCCCTGATGTATAGTGACTTTAATGCCTCGCCAGAAGCTAACCACTACTTTGACCGGTATTTCAATTGCAACGCAGTCAAAATTCTACCCGGAGAGTTTTATGCGACGTCGAACAATCACCTTATTGTTACCGTATTGGGTTCTTGTATAGCTACTTGTTTGTTCGACCCTGTCAATAACGTGCGCGGCATGAATCATTTTTTGTTGCCCAGAGACGATATGGAAAAATCAGCCCTACTTTGTGAGTCCGCGCGCTACGGCACATACGCTATGGAATTACTCATTAATGAGATGCTTAAATTAGGGGCTAGAAAAAACCAAATTGTGGCGAAAGTGTTTGGCGGAGGTAACGTAATGAAAGGACTTATTCACAATAATGTTGGCCAGAAAAATGTCGATTTTGCGTTTGAGTATCTAAAAAACGAGTCGATTCCGATAATTGCCAGCGATGTGCTCTCTGATTACCCAAGAAAGGTTTATTTTTTTGAGGAAGGCGGCTTAGTAAGGGTGAAAAAGATAAAGGCGCTTCATAATACCACTATTCTTGATAGGGAAAGCGAATATCGTATCAAACTCAAAAATGCCTCTATTGATAACTCAGTGGACTTATTTTAGGAGGAGCGATGATAAAAGTACTGATAGTCGACGACTCCGCGCTAATTCGAAGCCTGTTGTCTGAAATCGTATCTGCTACACCCGGCATGGTTGTTGTCGGTGCGGCACCTAATGCTTACATCGCTCGGGATATGGTTAACCAACACTGCCCTGATGTAATAACGCTGGATATCGAAATGCCAAAAGTTGACGGCATAACGTTTTTGTCTAAGTTGATGAAGGCCAGACCGACGCCTGTGGTCATGATCTCTACGCTAACCGAAAAAGGTGCAGAAGCAACATTAAGAAGCTTAGAACTTGGTGCTGTCGACTATATCCCTAAGCCTAAGATTGGTGTTACCGAGGGTTTTGAAAGGTACAGTTCGCTTATAATTGAAAAAATTCGACTTGCGTCAAAATCAAAAGTTAAAAAGCTCTCTTCAACACCTACTGCAAAACAAGAATCTATCATTTCAGGAACAGAGAAAATTATTGCTATTGGCGCATCAACAGGCGGAACCATTGCGATAAAGCGCTTTTTAGAAACCATGCCTGCCAATGCACCTGCAATAGTGATAACGCAACATATGCCTCCCGGGTTCACCAAAACCTTCGCACAGCGATTGAATGCATCTTGCAGCGTCAATGTCGCCGAGGCACGCGGCGGTGAAAGGCTGCTGCCAGGCTACGTATTTATTGCGCCGGGAGATATTCACATGGGCATAGAGCGCAGCGGCGCAGATTACCGCACCGTGTTAATAGATTCCGAGCGTGTAAGTGGGCATAAGCCGTCTGTAGATGTACTTTTTGATAGTGTGAGTACAGCAGCGGGGAAAAATGCGATAGGCATAATCATGACGGGAATGGGAAAAGATGGCGCCAACGGACTGCTTAAACTAAAACAAGCGGGAGCATTTACGCTGGCACAAGATGAAGCGTCTTGTGTTATTTTTGGCATGCCTCGTGAAGCCATAAAACTTGATGCAGCAAGTAAAGTATGCGACCTAGATGCTATTCCTGGAGTCGTTTTTGAATATTTACGTCAACACGGTGGAAATTCAAGACTGTAAAACGCTCACGCTTTTGCAAAAGACGACTATAGTGTAATGCATAAGAATAAGTTTCGATCCTTTAAACCACCGGTTACAGCACAGTTCAATGAGAGTCCAAATGCTGTAATGCAAAAAGAAGCTGTATCGTTTGAGTTTTAATAGTTTTTTGGGTTTACCTACACAGCGTAGGTAAACGAGGAGAATGTTTAAAAAAGGGCTTATTATGTTTCTTGTAAGACTAATTTACGCAAGTACGGTTGGCGAATCCTTCAAACCAAGTGATATAGAATCTATCCTGCGCAGCGCCAGAAAAAATAATAGGCAGCATGGTATTACAGGTATGCTGTGTTTTAACTCTCGTTACTTCCTTCAGTGTTTAGAGGGATCGCGCTCAGCGGTTAATGACTGCTTCTCATTAATTCAGACTGACACAAGACACAGATCATTAATGCTCTTGTCTTATGGGGAAATTTCCCAACGAGCATTTAGCTCTTGGGAAATGGCATATGTGTCTGAGCAAGCCATGACAAAGCGTTCAGTACTGCAATTTAGCACCAAAGACGCGTTTGACCCTTACTCGATGCTTGGCGACAGCGCGCTTTCATTACTCGCAGACTTTAGACAGCTTGCAGAGTAACTTAACTCGCATTGTGCGACGCATATGCGAGTAAACTGCAAAATGCGTCCACTTTTTATACAACTCATTTCTAATACCTATTGAGCTTTTTCAATAATTAACACGCCAATTCATTGTGTTAGCTTATTTCTTATCTACTTTGGCACTGTTGATGCAATGTCAATATGTGAACGAAGGTAAGCGTAACGTGAAAATGGTTTGTTTAGCCCACACATTCAACACAAAAGCTAAGCAAAACAAAAAGTTACCTAATAATAGCAGTATAGGAGATATAATTATGCCAACTGATGCACAATTATTAATCGGAAAAGTGTTGCAAATTAAAGACAAACTTAGTGCAAAACGTCATTGCATTCCCCGAGATTTACAGGGTGAATGGAAACAACTAGACAAGCAAACTGCTTGCTTTGAAAGTGCCGCTTTGTATAACAGTGCGGTAAAAGGCCAACAAATGAACAAGCACATTGAGTACTCAGGATCGGTTAAAGAGCTATCTCAATTAGTAAGTAAGCTTAAAACACTGAACAACAAAATTAGCGTTTCTCAAGCTCATCATTAGGGAAAGCCTATAACGTAGGCTTCCCTAATCTGAGATTACTGCTAGCTTGCATGCTAGTTCGGCGGGTTGAGTAAAACCAGTGTTCTGACTTTACGTGTACCATAACTTGCTAGGCGCAAAAAATCTTCACGCGCAACAGGAATGTGCTGATATTCCACAGGTTGCCCTTCACTGGCATCAGGGTCGTGAAGATAATAGCAATGCGAGTCACAACTGGTAATAGCCACCCAATGTGGTATTTTTTTCTTGTCGAAGGAGTAAGTGCTGATCAAGCACAATACCGTGCTACCTGCACGCAGCGCGTCATCAATAATTTCCGTGTGCCAATCAGTAATTTCAACCTCTATCTGCTTATCCTTGGCCTCTTGCATAAACTGCATCTCTACGCTTTCTACAATGGCTTTTTTCTCAGTGTTTCGTACACCATCTACAAATAAAGGTACGTTTTGATTAATGATTACGCGTGCTGAAAACCCCTCTGAATGGGCTGCTAGCGCTAACCCCACAGGATGACAACCACCATGTCCTGACATCATGAAAATAGTTGTCGCCTTTCGCCACAACGCCAATTCGTTTTGTTGAGACATTTCATAATTACTGTCTAAGGCGCACATCGCCATCATTAGTGCGGAAGGACCGCACGTAAAATCAGTCGTTTGTTGATACCACGGATACACTTCAGATTTGGCCGAACGACTTGGCACTAATACTTTTTGCATACGCAACGCATCGGTGTGGTCATCGTAATAGTCGGTGTACATACCAAACTGACTAAATCCTAGCTTTTTGTATAGCGCAATTGCACCTGTGTTACCAACTGCAACTTCCAGGCGCATAAACCGCTTTCCCCGCGAAAGCGCCCGCTCCCCCAAGCTATTTATGAGCTTTTCAGCAATGCCCAAACCTCTAGCACTTGGTAACACGGCAATAGAGTAAAGTCGTGTTAATTGCGTACCTCTACGCAAAAGCAGAAGGCCGTAGCCAACTACAGTGGGTTCGGTGCATGTCATCGCTTGAGCATTAGGGTGAGCGCCACTTTCAGTCGGTGTAAATTCCACAACCACAAGTTCAGCATGCGGCGCTTCAATGTAAAATTTAAAGCGCGACTTAGTGAGTCTATCTGTGGTGAAACAGGTTTTCTCGATATGCTGAAGTGCAGCCAAGTCACTGGTTGTGGCAATCCGCAAAGCGATTTGCCCAGGCTGACTACCTGGCATCTTGTTAGATTTCGATGCTGCTGCCATACCTTGTGTCACATCAGTCGAGTTTTGCGACTTTGCAGCGCTATCACCAATAAATTGTACTTCAGCCGATGGAATCATCGCCCTCTTTGCTCCAACCTGTTAGCAAATTCTTGCATGATTAATTCATACAGTTCTTTGCCCAAATATTTGTCTTCTACACCTGAATCGATACTTGGGTTATCGTTCACTTCAATTACGTACACAGCGTTCCCAGCCTGTTTTATATCCACACCATATAGACCATCACCAACTACCTTTGCCGCTTTCACAGCCGCTTGTAACACAGGCTTTGGTACTTCAAAGGTTGGCATGGTGGCAAAACCACCCGAAGAAAATCTATCCCCTTGATGGTTGTATATCTGCCAATGGTTTCGCACCATAAAGTATTGGCACGCGTAAATGGGCTTGCCGCCAAGCACACCAATTCGCCAGTCGAACTCAGTGAAGATGTATTCTTGCACCAGCACTAACGCAGATTCCGACAACATTTGTTCCAGTCTCAGTTTTAGTGCCTCTTTAGTCTCTGCTTTGTGCACACCTCGCGAGAACGAACTCTCTGGCAGTTTAAGTACCAAAGGCAACCCAAAGTCATTAATCAGTTTTTCGCACACTTCATCGCTTGCACTTGATACAAAGGTTGCTTTAGGCGCAGGGACTTTTTGATACGCAAATGCGTCTTGTAAAAACACCTTATTACAACAGCGCAAAATAGACTGAGTATCATCCATCACCACGATACCTTCGCGCTCTGCGGCACGGGCTAAACGGTAAGTATGATGGTCAATGGCGGTCGTTTCACGAATAAACAACGCATCATAATGCCCCAAATCCTCAGGCTTCAATCGACTTACTACGTCAGCGCGAAAGCCCACCTTCTCTGCAGCTTTAACAAAGTGCTTTATCGCTTTTTCATCGCTTGGCGGTGTGCTTTCTTCAGGGTTTACTAGAATAGCCATATCCCAACGCGCTTTCTTGCTGGCCTTACTCGCCCGCCACTGAATTTTTGTGTATGCAACTAGTTGTTCAATAAAGCGAACCTGTTGCTTGTCGGATAACTCATTGAACGCTTTAGCCTGTACGCTTGCCACCCCTTCAATTTGAACTTTGCCCGCCCCTTTCGCTAACGTTTTTGTTTGCGTAATAGTGGGCGTTAACAACAATACTGGGCACGGGTACTTTTCAAACGCCTGTCTTGCAAGACGCTTAAAACGCTGATCTTTCACTTCACCAAACAGTACTAATAAAGGTTCTTCGCTAAGCTCAGCGTTGTCTTGTGTTGCTGATACCGAGAACACAATACGATCAATACTTTTCTCTTCTGCCATGCGCAGATCATTAATGGTATTTACCGATGGCAAAACAGAGTGACTTCTTGCTTGCGCCAATAGTGAACAGTAATACCCTTCGCTTAAATAACGCGAGGTATCGCATAAGTTTATTACGCGTGTTTTGGGTTCGTTCAGTTTTGGGAACTCTGCAAGGTAGTCTTGAAAAGTAAGCACGGTTAAAGCTGTGTTACAAAAAGAAGTAACATCATCAGTAACAATCAGTGTATTGTGCATGTAATTCGCTTCTAAAAAGTGTGTTGTCGGTTACAATTAAAGTTGCTATTGCGCAAATTGCAATCGCATTTAAAACAGCGCTGAGTTTACGCTTAACTTGAACTTTGCATAGCATTATCAGCACGGCTTTTTTTCATCGTTAAGACAACGAAAACTGATGCAATGATGAACAAAAATGTTTACTCATGTGGAAGGATACTCATCATCGTGTTGACCTGTTTTTATAAGCGTTCGTGTTATCGTTAACTGTCGCGAAGCAAAACATATAGATTTAAGGAGTAGGTATGTTATTGGCCAGTTTGGCTATTGCAATCGGGTTACCTGTATTGTTATGGAGTGCGGGCAAATTTGTAGGTGGCGCGGCTTCTGTTGCTAATCACTTTGGTGTGTCACCGTTGCTGATTGGTATGCTCATCATTGGTTTCGGCACTTCAGCCCCAGAAATTATTGTGTCTATTTTTGCTGCTATTCAGGGTAATTCGGGCATTGCATTAGGTAATGCGTATGGCTCGAACATTGCCAATGTCATGCTTATTCTGGGTATCACCGCCGTAATAAGCCCTATTGCCGTTAAATCAGAAATTATCAAAAAAGAATTGCCTGTATTGCTTGGCATCACCTTTTTTGCTGCATGGCAGGTACTTGACCAACAAGTATCAAAAGATGACGCCTTTTCATTGCTTGGTCTTTTTGTGTTGCTAATTTCATGGAGCATATATCATGGTATGAAAGGTGATAGCGATGCGCTGGCGTCTGAATACAGTGACGAAATTAATGCAACCGAAGGTACGGTAAAAACCCATGTAATGTGGTTAATTGCCGGTTTATTGTTACTGGTAGCAAGCTCGCGAATGCTGGTGTGGGGCGCGGTTGAAGTAGCCACCTTTTTTGGTGTTAGCGATACGGTTATTGGCCTTACTGTTATTGCCATCGGCACATCACTGCCAGAACTTGCATCATCATTGATGGCAGTACGCAAGGGTGAGCACGACCTCGCCATCGGGAATGTCATCGGGTCAAATATGTTTAACACGCTTGCGGTAGTCGGTATTGCTGGCACCATTCAGCCAATGGCAGTAAGTGCAGACTTTTTGTATCGCGATGTGGTGGTTATGCTGGCATCAACTGTCGCACTATTTATCTTCTGTATTGGCATTAAGCGTCAGGGCCGCCTAAATAGGCTAGAAGGCGGCGCATTCGTTGTCGCGTATGCCGCTTATACTTACTGGTTGATACAGGCTGCGTTCATTTAACAAGTTATGCTAAAAGCCTAGCGTAGTAGCTACAGTGACTAAACTGATAGCTACTATCGCTATGAGCACAATCAAGTTCACACCAAAATTATCGTTTTCTCGTCGAGTTCGCTTTGCTCGCATAACAAAACTAACCACACTGAGCGCCAAGCATACGAGCAACATGATTGTCATTGCATTTACGTGGGTCTGTGACCATGATGTGTCACCTTTAATGCCCCAATATTCTTGAACACCGCTTATAAAGTCTGGCCGCGCATAGTGAAATAGAATTAACACAACAACCAGCCCTACCCAGCCTAAGATATTTAGACCCAGCATCACTTTATAAAATGTTGTTTGCGAGCGCGGTATCGAGCGCCTTTCGGCCAGCATTTCGTAGGTGACAATATCAGGCTTTTCGTCTTTACGAGATGACGAGCTGTCACCCGTTGGCGAAGTCAACGGTGAATTTGGTGATGATGAACTGTTTTTATTTCCCATTTGTCACTCTGTTCTCTGGCATCCCGCTTAAGGTTGAGTATACTAGCGTGCTAGTGGATTGTGCCTTTTTGTCTATTTTTACACCACCATAGCATGCTTCTAGGTATGAATACGTAAAAATGCCTAGCTAGGTTTGTGTTTTTTATCGGCACAGCAATCCAGAACATTGACCATAAAACAAGTTTTCGTGCATTTTGCACTGTGTTGTTGAATATCACCTAATGGCGAGCAACAACATAAAATTAGTAAGACGGAGAAATTAACATGACGCATGCGCCCGTAGTTGACGTACTTAAGGGTAAGTACGCCGTTGGCGAATCGGTAACCGTAAAAGGTTGGGTAAGAACACGCCGAGACTCAAAAGCAGGTTTATCATTTATTGCACTACACGATGGTAGCTGCTTCGATCCTGTGCAGGTTATTGCGCTAAATTCTCTGTCAAATTACGCCGACGTTCAGCGTTTGACGGCAGGTTGCTCTCTGTCTGTAACAGGCACGGTTAAAGAGTCTCAAGGCCAAGGTCAGTCAGTTGAAATCGATGCAACAGACATAGAGATTTTGGGCTGGGTAGAAAATCCAGACACTTATCCAATGGCAGCAAAACGCCACAGCATTGAGTATTTACGTGAATATGCACACCTTCGCCCGCGTACCAACGTTATTGGCGCAGTAACACGTGTGCGTAACTGCTTGTCTCAAGCAATTCA
Source organism: Alteromonas sp. McT4-15 (assembly GCF_020515205.1). Classification (NCBI taxonomy): domain Bacteria; kingdom Pseudomonadati; phylum Pseudomonadota; class Gammaproteobacteria; order Alteromonadales; family Alteromonadaceae; genus Alteromonas; species Alteromonas sp. McT4-15. Next base: position 153,024 of record NZ_JAJALG010000006.1, on the reverse strand, counting down.
CCGCTTCTTCCACGAAAAAGGTTACTTTTGGATCTCTACGCCAATTCTTACCGCGAGTGACACCGAAGGTGCTGGTGAGATGTTCCGCGTATCAACACTTGATATGATGAACATTCCGCGTGACGACAAAGGTAACGTTGATTATTCAGAAGACTTCTTTGGAAAAGAAACCTACCTAACGGTATCAGGTCAGCTTAACGTTGAGACTTACTGCACTGCAATGTCGAAAGTATATACGTTTGGGCCTACGTTCCGCGCAGAAAACTCAAACACTTCTCGTCACCTTGCAGAGTTCTGGATGATAGAGCCAGAAGTGGCCTTTGCTGAACTTAAAGATGTGGCACAACTTGCAGAAGATATGCTGAAGTACGTCTGTAAAGCGGTACTAGAAGAACTGCCAGATGACATGGCTTTCTTCGCGCAGCGTATCAAGAAAGATGCAATTGAACGTCTGGAAAAGCTAGTTAACTCAGACTTCGTACGCATGGATTACACCGATGCTATCGAAATCTTGCAAAACTGCGGCAAAGACTTTGAATTCCCTGTTGAATGGGGTATTGACCTTTCGTCTGAGCACGAGCGTTACCTAGCAGAAGAGCACGTTGGCGCGCCAATTATCATGCAGAACTACCCGAAAGATATTAAAGCGTTCTATATGCGCATTAACGATGACGGTAAAACGGTTGCTGCAATGGACGTGCTTGCGCCGGGCATTGGTGAGATTATTGGTGGCTCACAACGTGAAGAGCGCCTAGATGTTTTCGATGCACGTCTTGATGAAATGGGCCTATCGAAAGAAGATTACGCATGGTACCGCGACCTTCGCCGTTACGGCACTGTTCCTCACTCAGGTTTCGGTCTTGGTTTCGAGCGTCTTGTTGCCTATGTTACAGGTATGCAAAACGTACGTGACGTTATTCCATTCCCTCGTACACCGGGCAACGCTAGCTTCTAAGCGTTCCTAATAAAAGAAAGCCCGCGGTTGCTAACTACCACGGGCTTTTTTGTTTCACTTGTTTAATAAGTTAAATTTAACTACAACCCAATTGCCGCCGATTTGCACGCCTTCACTTGGTAAAGGTATCCAATTTCGTTTTCTTCGCTTTTGTCGCGAGTAATTTCAAGGAACTCGTAGTCATTTAACTCTATTACACGACTATCTTGTGAATGCGCACAGCGTGAACGAGAGTCTGCTTCAAACACATAAATGAAGTCAGCTAAAGCGCGTTGCTGCATCTTTTTAAATGCTTTACTTCTCACCTTTGCATCTTCCCATGCCTGTTCAAACTCTTTTTCTATGTCAGCGTTTGCGTTGTTGATATCATTAATCGTCTTGGTTGCATCGTCTAACGCGACATTATTTTCTGCATTGCTTGCTTCATCACCTGTCTCGTTACCTAGTTTAACTGTTAAGCCGGGCAACTCAGCCCCCTCATCAGACAACACATCGCCGTCGGCTTTTTGCGCTTTTTGTTGCTCAGCAATTTTCTTAACAAGGGCATCACCGGCAAATTGAACCGATGCCATTTCGCTTGCTACTTGCTCTTCATCCTCCCACATCAATCCAACTTGTGCAGAAAGCAGAGAAAACTCAACCAACAATAAAACAGTCCAAATGAAACGAATGAACGTGGTCGTTAGCACAAATCGATACTCAGGCGGATGCCAAATGCGCTTAACACCAAAGGGCTTAAGCACTAGCAGTACCATCATATACAGTGGCGTTAAGAGTATTAAAAGAAGTAGCGCCATGATTGACGTGATAAAGAACCACGTTGGAATAGTAAGTATAAGCGCGAAGTTATGACTATAGGGCAATGCACCAGCCGATACCCCCGCGATATCGTTAACCATGCCACTTGCCGAGGCTAATGCAAAATTAGCAATAATGGCGTACACAAATAGTATGACCGCCTTGCCCGGCAGGCTGTGCCACACAATCATAAAACGGGGCCATATTTCGTTTACGATCCCTGCTAACGCAAAGGCATACATTACAACATCAAAAGCGGCACTTTGGACGTTGAAATACATTCCTAATAGCCCCATTCCCGTTGCAACAAGGTAACATCGTTGAGCAAATGTTAGGCTGCGCCAAAAGCGTACGCCACCGATACTACGCTTTGACACAAAGCGTCTACCGCGTCGTTTACCCGTTAAGTACAGACGTTGAATGCCACTTCGTTTGTCCGTAAACATATTCTTAATTTCTTCTTGTTTTTCGTGGTTTAAAAACTGCATCACTTCCCGATACCCTCGCAATGCGCTATGCTGTGAAATCTGTAAATCAATAAGTTATCCCTAATTTTGATAATACACATTGGCGCCGCGGCATACTAATTTTTATGGAACACACAGATAACCTAACGCTGGTTTGCGAGCAATGCCATACTTCTGTGAAAATTCCATCGCTTTCTCATCGTCAGCGGGCGGTTTGCCCCGTGTGCAATCACACACTGGTGTCATTTAGAAATCAAGCCAGTGAAAAAATGCTCGCGCATTCATTTAGCGCGTTTATATTTTTACTGCTGTCGTTGCCATTTAACTTTTTAACCTTCAAAGCAAGCGGGCAAAAACACAGTATCGATCTACCTACTGGAATCACTGTACTGATAGAACAAGATTATTTGTCGCTGGCTATCATTACAAGTCTTGCAACGGTGTTGCTTCCAGGCATTGTAATTGTGGGTATATTTTTGTTGTCATTAGCGCAAATCAAACAACAACGCCCTTTCTACTTAAACCGGTTATTTCGGTTAGTAAAAGCACTGTTACCTTGGAGCATGGCAGAGATATTTTTGGTTGGAACCTTGGTGAGCCTAATCAAAATAACCGAACTCGCCGATGTTGCCATCGGCATGTCTTTTTATGCTTTTATTGGTTTTTCTGCATTGACGGCATTGTGCATTAGTCAATTTGACGTAACGCGATACCAAATGTGGCTTAGTCAAGGTGTGCCGCCCTCGCCGAAACCACTCAGCGAAACACAAGCGAGCGAAAGTATTCAACGTACATGGGCTTTACTTATTACGGCATGTATTTTGTATATACCTGCCAATGTATTGCCAATTATGTATACTGAACTTTTCGGGCAAGAAACGCCAAATACCATTATAGGCGGCGTAATTTCACTCTGGGAGTCAGGATCTTATCCTGTCGCCATTGTGATTTTAATTGCCAGTGTTGTGGTACCCGTAGCCAAGATAGTCATATTGGCGTGGCTTAATTTTTCAGTTCAACGACAAAAAACCAGTTCTAAGCAATTGCGCATTCGCTACTACCGTATAACGGAAGCTATTGGTCGTTGGTCAATGATTGATGTATTTGTGGTGGCAGTGTTAGTAGCACTCATTCAAATGGGTAACACATTATCAATTTATCCAGGCCAAGCGGCATTAGCCTTTTGTGCTGTAGTATTTGTAACAATGATAGCTGCAATGACATTTGATTCGCGGCTAATTTGGCAGCAGTGGAAGCAATTACCATGACCGATAACGCACAGGTTAGCGACGCAACCGTGAAACCGACCAGTTCCATATCTCGCATTTGGATCATCCCGCTTTTGGTGATCATTATCGGCGGTTGGATGGTGTATTACCAATGGAAAAACCAAGGTCCCCTCATCACCATCGAGTTAAAGTCTGCAACGGGTATAGAAGTCAATAAAACCCCTATAAAAGTGCGCGATCTGGATATTGGTCAGGTCAAAAAAATTACGTTGAAACCTGATTTAAATGGCGTGTTGGTAACCGCGAGAATTGATGCAAGTGCAGCTCATCTTCTTAACGAAAACGCCAATTTCTGGGTAGTGGCTCCGCGTATTAGCTTCTCTGAAGTATCAGGTCTTAACACGCTACTATCAGGTAGCTACATCGCGATGTCAGCAAACGATAAAGGGAGCGAAAAGTTGCATTTTGTAGCGCTTGAGCGCCCTCCCGTTACCCCTCCAGGCACGCCGGGGCTACATGTCATGCTCAAAAGTGACGATGAGTTCGCATACAAACCCGGCGACCCTATCATTTACAAAGGGTTTAAAGTGGGCGAATTTGAAGATGCTACCTTTAATATTGAAGAACGTGTTGTTTATTACGACGCCTTTATTGAAGCGCCATATCACAAGCTTATTACCGAAAACACACGCTTTTGGGATGTTAGTGGCGTTAAGCTCCTTTTAGAGTCTAGTGGTGTAAGTGTGCAAACAAGAAGCTTGGAGACCTTGCTAGCAAATGGTATTACTTTTGGCATTCCAGAAGGCGTCAGTAAAGGCCAGCAAGTACTAGAAAATGCATTCTTTACTATTTATGAAGATCAGAGCGCCGCTTCAGATGCACGCTTTAAGGTAGCTGCGGAGTATTTATTACTTATCGATGAAAGTGTACGAGGTCTCACGGTTGGCGCACCAGTCGAATATCGCGGAATTGAAATTGGTTATGTAACCGCGATTAACTCATTTCCCGCTGTTGAAGGGAACATACTTCAGCAGGACTACCCTATCCCTGTACTGATTAACATTTACCCGGGTAAAGCCCGACAACCTGACACTGAAGAAGGGTTAAAGGCAATCAAACAAACAATACGCAACTGGCTTGAACGCGATTTGCGCGCCTCGTTGCGTATGGGCAATATACTGACTGGGGGCCTTTATGTGGACTTGCAGCACTTTCCAGAACATGCCGGGAATACAAAAATTGACGTTATAAATGGTTATGAAGTGATCCCTACTGTGAGTAATGAATTCACACAGTTAACCCAAAAAGCGGATGCGATTTTAGACAAAATTAATCAACTTCCTCTAAAAGAAATGGTTGAAAATGTGCAGTTGGCAGTAGAAGACATGAAATTGGCAGCAGAGTCTGTCGAGACTGCAAGTAACGACTTTGATCTACTTATTGCAGATATTGATGCTAAAGCACTAAATGCCAATCTAAACCAGGTGCTAGTTAGTTTGGACGGTTTACTGAAGAACTACAGCGAAGGCGGCTTTAATCAGTCTGAAATTAAAGAAACCGTCGACGCATTGCAAGAAACCATGCGCAACATGCAACCCTTGTTGCTGAAGTTGAATCAATCTCCGAATAGTTTGATTTTCTCTCAAGATGATGGCGCGGATATTCAGCCAAAAGCCAAGCGAGAAGAATAACGTGCGGACTAATTTGAGCTGTATTGCACATGATTTGAGAAAAGGAATAACGAACATGATACTCAAGCGAATTACAGTACCCCGCTTAAAGGGCATTACATTTAACAAATGGAGCCTATTGTGCATCACTATTTGCAGTTTGATGGCGTGTAGCAGCACGCCTAGTTCCTTAACCTACTACCTATTACACTCACCGTCTTCAGGCGCAATGAGTGAAACCTACCCAACGTCCGCCAAATTGGTAATCATTGACAGAATCACGTTGCCTGAATACTTGAAGCACCGTGGTTTGGTTTATCAAACCAGTGACACCAATTTGCATATTTCGACCAAACATTTATGGGCAGAGCCCGTTGAAGAAGGTTTGACTAAGTCGCTAAAACAAGCGCTAGCAAGCCGCAATGTTAAACTTCTACGCGCCGACCACTACGACGGTAAGGCAGCCATACACGTTTCGCTGCATGTAACCGATTTTGTTAGCACCCATAAGGGTGAGGTTACCTTCACTGGCGACTATGTTATTACGTCGTCAATGGATGAATTAACGCATTTCACGTTTGATCTACGCACTGATTTAGAAAATGATGGCTTTTCAGCAAGTATTGATGCCATGAGACATGCCATTGATAAGTTGGCTGAAACAGTTGCAACCGAAGTAGGTAAAATTGACTAGGTTATGCTAAGTCGCATCAAACAATACGTTTACAGTGGTGTAAGTCACCGTTATAGAGATGAAACAAACCGGCGAATAGTCGTTGTAAACTTATTCGCTGCAGTTGGCATGTCTATTACCTTTTTATTAGGTATGCGTGCCCTGTTTGCTCAAGAACTGTCATTGGCGATTACGTTACTTATCGCCAGTACAATTTTTGCCGTTTCGCAACAATTACAAGTTCGTTTTAAGTCGGCCAAAGCAAGAACAGCTTCTATCACACTGTTAATTTCGTGCTTGATGGTATTAACTCTTTTGCTCCTTATTACAGGCGGAAAAGACAATACAGGGCCGTTGTGGATATACCTGGTGCCACCTGTAACGATGTTTTTTGCAGGTTTCAAAAGAGGGCTGTTAGCGCTACTGGCCTATACGGTGGTGAGCGCCGTAATACTCTTCGCTTTGGGCGATGTTTTACTACTAACCAATTATACCTATGCGTTTAAGACACGACTGCTTTATTCATTTTTAACGGTATCGTTTCTTTCAGCCTTTTATGAATACAGTCGACAAAAAAGCTACGACACGGCGCTTCATTTGAAAGAACAATTCGAGCGCCAAGCGAATCACGATCATCTCACAAAACTACTCAATAGACGCGGTGCCCAGCAGTGTCTTGAAAGGGAATACGCCCGTCTGCAGCGCAATAAAACGTCTTTCTCTATTGCTATCGCTGATATTGACCGCTTTAAAAGCATTAATGATACGTTAGGTCATGAACAGGGCGACGAAGTATTGAAACAAATTTCAAACTTATTTACTTCTCGCATTCGCGGGCAAGACATACTGGCACGCTGGGGCGGTGAAGAATTTATGTTTATTTTTCCCGAGACCAATGAAGCTGAGGCACTCAAGGCGCTTGAGCTTATTAGAAAGAAGTTAAACACTACACCACTGCATATCAATGACGTTGAAATGCACGTAAGTAGTAGCTTTGGTGTGTGTGAGGTTAACCTTACAAATACCGTCGCCTTCGCCATCAAACAAGCGGATAAAGCCCTTTATCACGCTAAGGATACGGGCAGAAACAAAGTAAGCGCTTTCTCTTCACTGGAAAATCAGTCTTAGTTTTACCTTTTCCTTTATCACTCTTTACACAAAATTGACTCATGTTTCGTTACATTTGCACTATATCTTTGAAACAGTTTAGCGCTACACTGTAGCCTGATTTTGATACTAAAGTAGAATTGGTTATGAAATGGATGAGAATTGCACTGCCAGTCGGTGTCTTTATTGCTGGTTACCTGGGGATGAAAGGTATAGAGGCCTCTGCGTCAGACTCTGCAATTAAAGAGGAAGTAGACACTCGCCCAACCGTTACCATTGAATCGCTTTCTCCTGAGGATGTTCGTGTAAGGTTAACGTCATATGGTGAAATTACGCCCTTAGAAACCACTAATTTGGCCGCCCAAGTATCGGGCGAAGTTGAGAGCTGGAACCCTAAATTTGTATCAGGCGGCTTGGTTCGCCGCGGTGAAACTCTTTTCTCAATCGAGCAAGATGCCTATGAGGCGGCTTTGCTGTTGGCAGAAGCTAATTTGGCTAGTGCCAAAGCGCAACTTATTCAAGAGGAAGCGCAGGCTGATGTCGCAGCGAGAGAGGCGAAAACCATGCCTGATGCTCGTGTAACCGACCTGTACCTGCGTAAACCGCAAGTAATGAGCGCGCAAGCGGGTGTTAAATCGGCTGAAGCGCAACTAAAAATTGCCAAGCGAGATCTTGATAACTGTAAAGTTAAAGCACCTTACGACGCACTGATAGTGTCGCGTAACATCAGTACGGGTGACTATGTAACCCAAGGCAGCCCTGTTGCAGTGATCAACAACATTGAGTACGCCGAAATCACCTTCCCTGTTGCCGGATTTGACAGACTGTTTCTTGCCGACAATACAATAGGTAGCGATATCGCTATTGAAGTCGATGACGTACAAGGCGCAACGGTTAAAGGCACTATTCATCGTGATACGGGTGTTATCGATAACAATACTCGCATGAGCTATTTTGTAGCGCGTATTGAAGATCCATACGCCATCAACACAACCAAACCCATTGTTAAGTTTGGTTCATACAGCACGATTTCATTTGAAGGTAAAACCTTAAGTGACGTTTATCGCGTGCCTCAAGAGCTTGTGACCAATCGCAAACTATGGACCCTCGATGAGGACAACAAATTGACCTCCCACAAGGTTAAAGTAATTCGTGAAGAAAACGGTGACTTTTTAATTCAAGGTGAGTTTAACGCTAGTAAGGTGGTCATGACGCTGCCTGAATACCCACAAGACGGTATGGCGGTAAAAGTTATCGAAAATTCTTCTGACCTTGTGACAGCACAAACAAACTAAGGGCGCTGTCATGGAAAACCACAACGACACTCAACACGGCATTATCTCTTGGTTTGCGCGCAACTCAGTTGCCGCAAACTTACTGATGATTTTTATCATCATTATGGGTATAGCAAGCTATCTCACCATTCAACGTCAGATGTTTCCCAACATCGAAATTAACTATATTAACGTTGAAGCTACGTATCCAGGTGCTTCGCCTCAAGAAATTGAAGAAAGTATCTTCATTAAGGTAGAAGAAGCACTAAAAGATGTAACTGAGATAAAACGTACAGTATCGCGCGCTAGACGTGGCGGCGGTGCAGTTACACTTGAAGTTGACACCAAAGCTGAACTTACTGACGTATTGGATAAGGTAAAACTTCGCGTTGACAGTATCGCAACCTTCCCAGCTGGTATGGAGCCCGTTAACGTTTCACAAGTTGAGTTTCAGCAACAAGTGATTGAAATGCCATTGGTGGGCGACCTTCCCCTTTCTGAACTCAAATTATTGGCAAAAGAAGTTGAGGATGAACTGCTACAGCTTGGCTCTATCTCACTGGTACAAGTGTCGGCACCAAGCGATGAAATAGCAATAGAGATTAAACCCGATACGTTGCGTAAATACGGCATCAACATTTCTGATATTACCCAAGCGATTAACAGCTATTCTGCGAATATCTCTGCCGGCCAGTTACGCACTAATTCAGGAATTGTTTCTGTTCGTGTAGAAAACCAGTATTACAATGGTGAAGAGTTCAGACAAATCCCTATCAAAATAGGCAATGCTGGCGCTAAAGTTACCCTTGGTGATGTTGCGTACATTAATGATGGTTTTGTAGAAGGCGAGCGGTATTTCAAATACAACGGCATGAACGCGATTTATATCGCGGTTAAAGCGACAAAATCGCAAGACACCATTCCGGTAGCGGAAACAGTAAAAGCCTACATCGAGCAGAAAAATGAAAAGCTACCACAAGGTATTAGCTTAGAAGTATTGGTTGATATGACCTATTACCTCAATGCGCGTTTAGACATGATGCTGTCCAACCTTATGCAGGGTTCTGTGCTCGTTGCCTTCATGCTAACGCTTTTCTTACGCTTTAGGCTTGCGTTGTGGGTAATGATTGGCTTACCCGTGTGCTTTTTAGGCGCAATGATGATGATGCCGTTATTTGGTGTGAGTATTAACATTCTGTCGCTGTTCGCATTTATCATGGTATTAGGTATTGTGGTAGATGATGCCATTGTTATAGGGGAAAGCGCCTACACTGAAATTGAGAGTAAGGGCGGCGGTATTGATAATGTTATTCGCGGAGCGAAACGGGTTGCTACACCTGCAACGTTTGGCGTATTGACCACTATCGCAGTATTTGCGCCGTTTACTTTAAGCAGCGGCCCTGAAGGTGCCTTCTTCTACAACATTTCTGTGGTTGTTATTTTGTGCTTGGCGTTCAGTTTGATTGAGTCGAAGCTTATTTTGCCTGCGCATTTGGCGCATACGCGCTTTTCACCAGTTAAACCGACCAGTTGGCGTTCGCGTTTTAACAAGAACTTTTTTAAGTTTGTAAACGGCCCGTACAAGCGTACCGTTGAGCGCGCAATTGAATGGCGCTGGGCAGTACTAATGATGTTTATTGCACTGCTTATGCTAAGTTTTGGTCTTATCAATGCTAACTATGTGCGTATGGTGCCCAACCCTAAAGTGCCACACGATTTCCCAAGTGTTCGTATTGAAATGAACGAAAACGTGTCAGATGAAGCAACCATTACCGCGCTGAAAATTGTTGAGCAGACTATTTTGAAAGTTGAGCAAGATATTGTCGACGAATTTGGTACAGGCATGATCCGCGATCGACTTGCATTTAACGATGAGCGCACTGAAGGCCGTATTTTAGCACCGCTAGTGAATGAAGAAGACCGTCCTATCGACACCTTTGAACTCGCTCGTCGCTGGCGTGAAGCTATTCCGGAAATTTCAGGGATGAAATCGTTTACGGTTATTGATGATGTAAACGGCAATGGCGATGACGGTGAATTTGGTTACCTGTTGTTTGGTCCAGATATTGATACGCTTAACGCAGCAGGCCTTAAATTTATTGAAATGCTGCAGCAGCAAGACGGATTATTTGACGTAAGTTCAACCATTGACCCACCAAGCAAAGAAGTGCAAATGACTTTGCTTCCAGTGGCGTATGACTTGGGCCTAACGCTTTCAAATATTGCGTCACAAGTGGGTGCGGGTTTCTACGGTGGTGAAGCGCAGCGCGTCATCCGAAACGGTGAAGAAGTGCGCGTAATGGTACGCTACCCTGAACTTACCCGTGAACGTTTTGCAGACCTTAAATACACACTGATTAAAACGCCGCAAGGTGAAGAAGTCATGCTGGGTGATGTCGTTGCGCTTGAAGAAAAGCCAGGTATTAGCTATATCCGCCGAGAAGGTGGTTATCGCAGCGTTTACATTTGGGGCAACATTGATGAAGAAAAGGTTGAGCCAAACGAAGTTGTAACTGAGATTAGAGAAAAGCTATTACCTCAGCTTAAGGAGTCGTTTCCTTCTGCAATGACAGAACTCGGTGGCGATATTGAAGAGCAGCAGGCGCAACAAAACGAGCAAATACTGTTTTTCCTTGCGGCAATGATAATGGTATACATCCTTCTAGCCGTGCCACTAAAAAGCTATGGACAGCCACTGATAATCATGTCGGTTATTCCATTTAGCCTAACGGGTGCTATCTGGGGGCACTACTTCCTAGGATTAGACTTATCAATGATGTCGACATTCGGGCTTATAGCTGCGGCTGGTGTTGTAATTAACGACTCACTGGTTATGACGGACTTTGTAAACCAGCGCCGTGCACAAGGCTATAGCGTTAGAGAGGCAGTGGTTGAAGCAGGCACAGCACGCTTCAGGGCCATTACCCTAACATCTATCACAACGTTTGCGGGTGTATTACCCATCTTGTTTGAGACAAGTCTACAAGCCGCGTTTGTTATACCAATGGCGGCTGCACTTGGTTTTGCAGTACTTTATGCTACCTTGGTAACCTTGATACTAGTACCGTGCTTGTACCTTATTTTGCTTGATTTAGCGGGGCCATTCTCGTTTGTCAAAAGCAAACTAACGTCACGTAAAAAAGCGCCTTACAGCGGTAGTGCAAGCGATCCAATGGGTGAGCCACAAGCCCAGTCAGGCATAGATTAATAAAGCCTGTTCGTATTACCTTTTGAAAATCGGCCTTATTACACGGCCGATTTTTTTTGTAAGAACGTAAATGGTTTGAACCTTCTTTCATTAGACTTCTAGAGCTAAAACCCCTACCCTTTTGAAAAACAACTATTGGACCTTTTATGACTGACACGTTAACGATTAGAAAAGCCACCAGCGACGATGTAGCCCAAATTCGCCAGTTCATTTTAGAGTTAGCTATTTATGAAAAAGCAGAGCATGAGGTTGAAGCAACAGAAGCTGATTTGCACACCACGCTATTTGGCGAAGGCGCAACAGCGCATTGTGTTATTTGCGAAAGTAGCGGCCAGGCAATTGGATTTGCGGTTTACTTTTTCAATTATTCTACGTGGCAAGGTAGAAATGGCCTTTACTTAGAAGACTTGTATGTATCACCCTCGTCACGAGGTCAAGGTGCTGGTAAGGCACTGCTAAAACACCTCGCTAAAATTGCAGTAGATAACAACTGCGGACGCTTTGAATGGAGCGTATTAGATTGGAACAAGCCAGCAATAGATTTTTACGACTCGCTTGGCGCTAAACCCAAAAGCGAATGGCTGGGTTATAGAATGGATGGACAGACCTTGATTGATTTTGCCAACAACGGGTAATTTCAGCAAAGGCTCATGGCCATGACCAACAAAAAAGCCATTCGCAAGCGAATGGCTTTTTTACGTCTATAAACTATCTACATCGCAGATATTAGAACGAACCTACAAGCGACAGTCGTGCATTAATAGGCGCACCTACTGTAGCTTGATGTCGAGAGTGTGCGTTCGGGAAGTACAGCGTATCAGTTAGGTTTTCAATGTTAAGCTGCAAACGCATTTTGTCGCTTAAGTCATAGTATGCCGATGCATCTACACGGGTGTAGCTAGGCAATACTGGCGAGTTTTCTGCCGTTAGAATATAGCTTTCGTCTTGATACGTTGCACCTAAACCGAAACCGAATAGATCATTAACCTGATACGTTGTCCATACAGACAATGTATTTTCTGGTAGTTCACGCAGTTCAACACCATCAGCATTTTCGCCGTCTAGGTTGCTGTAGTTAGCAGTAATGTACCATTTGTCAGTCAGGTTGCCTTGGAATTGAAGTTCAAAACCCGATACGTCAGAGTCTACTTCTACAAAACCTTCTGGATCGTTTGGATCGTTATCTAGTGATTTTTGCTCATTTTCAAAAATTGCTGCAGTGAAGCTTAAGCCTTGCGCAAAATCCCATTTCACACCAATTTCTTGGTTAGTGAACGTATCTGGGTCTAGTTGGTTAGCATCGCCATTGATATTTGCGTATTGCTCACCACTTCGCGGTAAGAACGACTCGCTGTAGCTTGCATAAATTGAGATATTTTCTTGTGGTTTGTATACAAGACCAGCACGTGGTGATACTTCTTCGTCTTTGCGATTACGTGTTTCTAACACCGCTGGACGTGCATCGAACACTTCAATATCGAAGCTATCGAAACGCGCGCCGATAACAACATCAAAGTTATCTGATAGAGCAATTTCGTCTTGTACGTAGAAAGAGTAAACGTCCAAGTCTACATGGGTGTCATCGTTAAGCGCTGAGAATGAGGTTGTTACTGTCTCACCGTCCGCATTAGTCCTGTAAGGCCTCTAAAGCTTAATGGGCGCTCTACCGCAAAACGCTCTTTATCGTTGCCAGTTGAATCAAATACTGGATTGAAACGATCTTGGTTAGACTTAGTATTGATAACTTCACCACCAAAAATCACGGTATGCTCAAAACTACCCGTTTCAAACTCACCTACCAAGTTAGCCGATAAAATCAGGTTTTCGCGCTGTGTAGTATCAATGTAACCATCTAGCGTAGCAACATTGGTTTGCGCATCGAAATCAGCAGCGTAAAAGTTTGCGTAAACTTTGTCGTAATCGCCGTAAAATGCGTTGAAGTTACCTTTCAGGTTGTCTGAAAATCTGTGCTGAAGGTTTGCGCGAAATACGTCAGCATCAAGTGTTTGATAGTTATTTTCCGGATCGCCAAACACAATATCTTCAAACGCTTCAACTGGTTCGCCATTGGCACCTGTTGGAATACCACGGTCAATAAAACGCTCGTGATCAATATACTCGTAAGACAAATCAACAATAGTATTATCGCTAAGTTCTAAGCGTGCTGTAGGGTTGAAGCCATAACGGTCGCCATCGTAAAAATCACGGTGATTTTCTAAACTTTCGTACATAGCGTTGATGCGAACTGCTGATTCATCGCCCGTATCGATATTGGTGTCTAGTTGCAGGTTGTAAGCGCCAAAGGTATTGGCAGATACATTGTAATTTACAAACTGCTCGCCGGTTTTCGCTTTCTTAGATACGCGGTTTAAAATACCCCCTGTACCACCACGGCCGAAAAGCAACGCGTTTGGACCACGCAAAATTTCCACCTGTTCTACATTGTAGAGTGCACGGTAGTATTGAACGTCGTCTCGGTTACCATCTAGATAGAAATCTGCTGTTGAACGCACACCACGAAACACAACAGAGTCACGGTGACCTTCACCCTGTGACGTGTTTACACCTGGTGTGTAATCAATGATCTGACCAATGCTGGTAATACCGCGAGCTGTAATCTCTTCAGACGTCATAATTGATAAACTTTGTGGTACATCAATAATTGGCGTGGGGCTCTTGATTGAGTTTGATTGGTTTACAGAAAGGTACTGACCATTAATCGTTACTCTTTCGATATCTTCTACATCAACTGCCAGCGCAACTGGGCTTAACAATACTGCCGTAGCGATACTCGTAAGTTTAAATTTCAATGTCTATCTCCGTGTGTTCAAACAGGTCTTATATTTTGGGTAAACGGCAAAGTGGCAAATAGCATAGAGAACTAGTGCTCTGAAAAGCTGGCGCTTTACCCAACAAGTTAAGTGCTAATAAGAATCGTTGTCATTTTCGGTTGAGATGATATAGAAAAATGAAGCTGTTGACGAGAGGCAAAGTAAGTTTTTTTGAATGTTGTTTTTATTTTTACTTTATTGCGCAATAAATAAGCGTGTAAAAAGACAATATATGGTTAAAAGTGGCGGTTTACAGAAAAACGCGCAACGACTCGCACACAACTCAAGCCGTTATGATGACGCATTGTGAAAGGAAAAAGCCTTTATATTGTGCTCTTAAGCGCTGTGAGTGAGTTTAGATATAGAGATGTGAGTTAAGCGGGTCGACCTTTGCCTTACGTTTTAATAGCGAAGGTCAAACACATTAGGAAATTGCATAGCGGCACAGGATGAGTGCTGCGGTATTGTCTGCGACACGCTGTTTGTCCTTGTCGCTTAGGGCATCTTCAATTTTAAACAACTGCGGCCAAAAACACTGGCCCTTTACTAAGCTGTCAATCTCTTCAACTACCCTGTCTAATTCGTCGAAGCGCATTTTGCCGTCTGCTTTGGCATCTTTTAACCAACGATGCATTGCGGTTTCTTGTGCCTTAAGTTGGGCAACTTCATCTTTAAGCTTTTCTGGCTCGTAAAAGAAGTGGCCTATAGCTACGCGCGCAAGTTCAAGATGGGTTTCGCTGGCCATAAACTCAATGTCTTGCAAGATAAGATCACGTAATTGTTCATCTAGTGCTATTGCACTGTCATACCGCGTGGTGACGTTTAAAATAGCACTTTGCCACTGCTGTGTGACCAAGTACATGACCAACTCATCTTTTGTCGAAAAGTGATTATACACAGTACGCTTTGATACATTGGCCAGTTCTGCCAGTTTATCCATACTCGTGCCGTTCACGCCATATTCCTGAAAAGCCTGCGTAGCAGCCTGAATAATAGCTTCTCGTTTCAAGTCACTGCGCGTTCGGGTATTGCCTGTCATAAAAGGTACTCGTATTTATCTTGTCCGCCATTTTACACCGAACAGTTTACTTTTCAAAGCGCCCACATTAAAATGCACTCACCAGTTTACTTTAGACATTTATGACGTCGACGTTATCAAATGCCTAATGCGTTTACTATCAATACTATTTTCACTTTACTAATGGATTACATACGCCCATGTCCATGAAACGATTTCCTCTTGTGCTCATGTTGAGCGTCTTCAGTGCAATTACGCTTACTGCTTGTACGTCTGAAAAAACCGTTGAACAGACGGAAAATACACCTCGATACGTCAAGTTAGCCGCAATAGAAACCATCCCTAACTTTGATGAGTTTACCTTTCCCGCTGTGGTATCTGCGGTAAAAACCGTTGACCTTAGTTTTGAAGTGTCGGGCCGCTTAACACAAACTGACTTGGTGACAGGCAGTGATATCACCAAAGGCACGCTACTAGCCTCAATTGATAGAAAACCCTTTGAGAGACGAGTGGAACAGTCAAAAACGCGCTTAGAGCAAGCTAAAAGAGAACTTGATCGCATTGAAAAAATGTTTGCCCAAAAGCTGGTGGCACAAAGTGCGCTTGATTCAGCCATGACATCATACGAGTTAGCGGTAATCGATTTAAAAAACGCTGAACAAGATCTTAGCTACACAGAGTTATACGCTCCCTTTGACGCCAAGGTATCTCAGCGACTGGTAGAAAATAACAGTTTTGTAAAATCAGGTACCGCAATTGCGCGCTTGCAAGATGTATCAAAAATTTATTTCAATATTAATGTGCCCGAGCGTTTGCTTACTGCCAATATTGGCAGAGGCATAAAAGAAGCCAGTGCCACACTCGCCACTAATAGACGTCAGTGGTACCCCGTTCAATACGTTGAGCACTCAACGCAACCTGACCCTGTATCGCAAACTTATGAAGTCGTGTTTGCGATGGCACCAAGAGATGAATTACCGCTAACCCCAGGTGCGCGCGCCGTGGTTAAAGTGAGCTTGCAAGGGACGCTGTATCCAGATGGCGTAGTTGTACCTGTAAAAGCGCTAGTTGGCGATGAGAACAACGGTTTCGCGGTTTGGCTTTACGACGACAAAACCCAACAGGTTTCAAAGCAATCAATTAGTGTGAAACATATCGAAAACAGTCTTGCCATTATTGAAGGCAATGTGCAGTTGGGTCAGCAAGTAGTGGCTGCAGGCGCTGCGCAAATGCGAAACGGTATGAAAGTGCTTCCTTACAAGGGAGAGAAGTAGTTTATGGATATTGCACGTTATTCCATAGATAAACCCGTCAACGTATGGCTAATGGTCGTTATACTGCTGCTTGGTGGCATGCTGGCAATGACTAAAATTGGCCGACTTGAAGACCCAGCCTTTACTATTAAGCAAGTAAAAGTGTACACATCCTACCCTGGTGCAAGTGCTGAAAAAGTTGAGCGGGAAGTCACTGAGCGATTGGAAATTGCTATTCAACAAATGCCACAATTAAAAGAAGTCACTTCTGTTTCTTCGCCGGGTCGTTCTGAAATTACCGTCGAGGTAAAAAGTACCTACGATAGCCATTTACTGCCTCAAATTTGGGACGAGTTAAGAAAGCGCCTTCGCGATACTACACCGTCGTTACCAGCAGGTGCACAAGAGCCTGTGGTATTTGACGATTTTGGCGATGTTTATGGCTTGTATTATGCGCTGAGCGCTCCTGATTTCGACACGAGAGAACTTCGCGAATTTGCCCGCATTATTCGCCGTGATCTACTTACTACGGAAGGTGTCGCTAAAGTCAATGTTACCGGTGTTCAAAAAGAACAAATTGTTGCCTACATTAATCCCTATCAACTTGCTGGCTTGGGAATTTCATTTCCCGACCTCGCCTCACTGTTTCAAGACAATCTTCGTCCGTTTAATGGTGGTCGGGTAAAAGTTGATGAAAAAAATGTGCGTATTGTCGTTGAACGCGCGCCTGACAGATTAGAAGAAATATCAAACCTGTCATTGGTAGTTCCGGGTACCAACCGTTCCATTCGCGTTGCGGATGTTGCGACATTAAAACTAGAACCCGCGGATATTCAACCTATTTTAGTCCGCTACAATGGTGAGGAAGCATTAACACTAAGTGTTTCTGCCCTAACCGATGTGAACATTGTAGATGTTGGTAACCGTGTTAATGCCAAAGTCGATGCGCTATTAAAACAGCTCCCTATTGGGATAACTCTGACACCTATTTACGATCAAGCCGCAGTGGTTGATGAGTCGGTTGATGGCTTTATCAATAACCTCGTAATGTCGGTAGCAGTCGTAACGCTTACTCTGTGTTTATTCATGGGGTGGCGCTCAGGTATTGTCGTTGGAAGTGTATTGCTTGTGACGGTATTAGGCACCATTTTAATAATGTGGCTAATGGATATTCAACTACAGCGCATTTCATTAGGTGCCATGGTCATTGCCATGGGTATGTTGGTTGACAACGCTATTGTTGTTGCCGAAGGTATGATGCTAAGAATGGCGACAGGTGCTACGGCCAAAGAAGCAGCCAGCTTTATTGTAAAGCGCACGCAGTGGCCGCTACTTGGCGCCACGGTAATCGGTATTGCTGCCTTCTCGGGCATTGGTTTGTCTAACGATGCAACTGGCGAATTTCTTTACTCATTATTCGCCGTGGTGTTGGTGTCACTCATGATTAGCTGGGTATTGGCCGTGACATTAGTTCCCGTGTTAGGTGCGCAATTCTATAAAAAAGGCATGAGCCAAGCCTCCGACGCTTCACCTTCATTGATGCAACGCTGGTTCAAAAATGCGCTCGTTGGTGCATTGAAGCTTCGCTGGGTAACTATTGGTGTGTTGGTACTTATTACTGTAGTTGCTTATGGCAGCTTTGGCATGGTGAAGCAAGGGTTCTTCCCTCCTTCAAACGCGCCGTTGTTTTTTGTGCATTATTGGGGGCCGCAAGATCGGGATATTCGCGCAACGGAAGCTATCGCCAAAGAAGCGGAACAACGTATTCTCGAGTTAGACAATGTAACGGCTGTGACAACGTTTATCGGTCAGGGAGCAGACCGTTTTACCCTGACCTACGCGCCGAAAAGTGCGAATGAAAACTATGCGTTTTTTATGGTACGAGCTAACGCGCTTGAGAACATTCCAGCAATTCAACAAGCGTTGTCTGGCAGACTCAATAGTCTAGATCTAGACGCTAATTTTTACATGGAGCGTATGCAGTTTGGCCCAGGAGCAGGCGCTAAGTTAGAAGCGCGTTTTTCTGGCCCAGATACCGAGGTACTGCGCACCCTCGCCGAACAAGCAAAAACGCTACTATTTGAGGACGGACAAGTCATTGACATACGTCACAACTGGCGTGAAAAAGGCTTTGCTATTAATACGCAGTACGATAACTACAATGCAGGTATTGCAGGGGTTTCGCATTCTGACTTTAGCCAAACCGTACAATACGCAAGTAGTGGCGTACGTTTAGGCACGGTTCAGGACGGCGATTATGCGTATAGCATTATTGCAAAAATGGGTAATAGCGATGATAGCGAGCTTCAGTCTATTCGCGAATCGCAGGTCTGGTCTACACAACAGCGACAATACATCCCATTTACGCAGGTATCACAAGGCCTGGAGCTCATGACTGAAGAAATGCGCATTCACAGAAAAGATCGCGTGCGCACCATAACCGTTGAAGCTGAGCCGGGCGAAAATGAAACGGCGGCAAAAGCCCTTGCGCGTATTCGACCAGTTATCGAAGGTATTGCTTTACCCCCGGGCTATTCACTTGAATGGGGTGGTGAATTTGAGAGCTCTAGCGAAGCGCAACAGGCGCTAGGAGCAGGCCTGCCAGCAGGCTTCCTAGTAATGTTCATTATCTCTGTTTTGCTTTTTGGTCATGCACGTCAGCCCCTTATCATCTGGCTTGTGGTACCCATGGCAATTGTGGGTGTGGTGACCGGATTATTGTCAACCGACATGCCGTTTGGTTTTATGTCTTTACTGGGTTTCTTGAGCCTGTTTGGCATGCTCATTAAAAACGCCATCGTACTTATTGAAGAAATCGACCTTCAAATTGAAGAAGGGCTGGTTATTCACAAGGCCATTGTTGAAGCAACGTTAAGTCGTGTTCGTCCTGTGGCGTTAGCGGCTGTGACTACCATACTTGGCATGGCGCCGTTGCTGTTTGATGCGTTCTTTGCCGACATGGCGGTGACCATTATGGGCGGGCTTGCCTTTGCGACAGTGCTAACCCTAATTGCAGTACCGGTCCTCTATAGCTTGATGTTTAAAGCCAGTTATCGCAACAATTAACCACGCTATTAGCAAGCGAAAAGAGAGTGACCTTTACTGAAGCTGTTTCTGTAAAGGTCACGCTTTCTATTTGTTATCAGTCATTCTCTAACGTTTCGATTGCACTCGCTGCTGCATGAACTGCATTACATCACGCCAAGACACCATGCCTACAGGTCGATTTTTATCGTCTACAATTGGAATACATGAAATTTTGTTACTGTTAAACAGCTCGATTGCATTCACAATAGTATCGTGAGGCTCAAGTGTGATGACCTCTCGCGTCATTATTTGATGCGCTTTCTTATCCAAGGTCGCCCGGTCCAACATTCGCTCACTAATGGTATCTACAAAAGGACTGACTGCTTTCATCAAATCACGATCTGAAATAATACCTTTGAGCTCGTTATCATGCACTACGACGAGATGATGAAACCCAGTCGCGGCAAATAGTTCTCTGAGCGACTGCAAGCTGTCATCCATATGCACACTGACTACGCGTTTAGACATGATGTTAGCAACACCCATCACCTACCCCACTCTTATGGTTTGCCATTATTAGGCCATTGCTTACGAGAAAAAGCCTTTTTGATGAGCATAGAAATGTGAAACTCAAAACGCAAGTACATCGCTTTTATAAGCCCTTTAATGAAGGGTTAAAGAAAGTGAGTCGTTTGCATCACAACCAGAATATTAGGTGTTTTATCAATGAGAATTGGGTTATAACGTAAGGAATTATGTAGAGCATGTTGAAAACTCTTATGAATATTGAGCACCTAAAGCTCTTTGTGCGCATTGCGAGCACTTCAAATATTAGTCTTGCAGGGCGAGAACTTAACATATCTCCTGCGGTGGCTAGCGCACACATTGGTAAGCTTGAAGATACATTGGGTGTAAGGCTTGTGCATCGTACAACACGCAAAGTGTCGTTAACCGATGAAGGGCAGTTATTTTTACCCCATGCTCAAGAAGTGCTAGACAGTATAGAAACGGCCCAAGCGGCCGTTGGTACTGGCGCGCGAACGCCTCAGGGTACACTAAGAGTCACCGCTCCAGCGTCGTTTGGGCGCATGCACCTTGTACCAGCCATACATGAGTTTTTGGCTAAGTACCCAAAACTGAATATCGATTTTCGTTTTAGTGACAGCATTTTAGACGTCGTAGATGGTGGTTTTGACGTGGCCATTCGAGATGCAGAACTTAAAGACTCCAACCTGCATGCGAAAAAACTGACTGACGATAAGCGCATTATTGTTGCCTCGCCAGAGTACCTAAAGAAACACGGAGAACCTAAAACGCCAAATGACCTGAAAGAGCATATGGCGGTCAACTTGCCAGCGCTTGACGTTTGGGAATTCAAAACAGGTAACAGCGTTACCTCTATAAAGACTAAAAGCCGGGTGCGCATGGACAATGGTGAAGCCGTGCGAGATGCCTGCGTGGCAGGCTGCGGTCTTACACTTACTGCGACATGGTGTAGCTATGAAAATATAGCTCGTGGTGAACTGGTGCAGGTATTAAAAGACTATCCCGTCGCAACAGACTGTGCCCTTTGGGCCGTGTATCCCAGTAATAGGCTGCTCGCCCCAAAGGTGCGCGCATTCATTGATTTTCTTGCAGAGCGTTTTAGCGGCACACCTTATTGGGATAAAAAGCTTATCGGTATGATTCAATAATCACGCGCTAGTTTTTCGCGATTATCGCTTCAATGGTATTAATAAGCTGCTGGCGGTTATCTGCGCTCATCGCAAATTGATGTGGTGTTGCAAAAACGCCATGATCGTTATCGAAATACTCTCCACAGACATTCTCAAATTGTGAAGAGAGAGCTGCGTCAACGAATATGCTTGCCCCCAGTTTTAAATCGCCGCCGGCTATTCCATAAGCTTCTTTCACCATTTTACTGCCAAGAAGCGACTTGGGGTTAACCGAGACAAAACGCGGCCCACTCTGTGCGTGGCGTTCACCAAGAGACATTGTCCACATGGTAATAGCCAATTTACTTTGTGCATAAGCCTGCGCATCGGATAAAAGTACCTCTCCTCGTAGCGCGTCAAAATTCACGGCCGCTTGAGCAGCAGAAGATACATTTACCACACGGCCAGACGGGGGAATACGCTTCAATACACCTAGAGTGAGCATATAAGGGGCGATGGTATTTACCATGAACCGCACGTCTAACCCTGATTGCGTTAGCGAGTTTGCAATATTAAATACACCCGCGTTATTTATTACTACATCGATACGCTCGTAACGGTTATTCACTGTATCAACAAGTGCCCTTACCTCATCGAAACTCGACAAGTCTGCGCAAAGCGTATCGACGTTTGCTTTTGGATAAGTACTTAATAGTGTCTTTTTTACATTTGCTAACTTTACTTTGCTGCGCCCATGTATAATAACCTCAAGGCCCCGCTGTAAGAACATTTTCGCGGTTTCAAAGCCAATTCCATCTGTTGCGCCAGTAATTAAAACGGTTTTCATAACAATACCTAAGCTGTGTTTTGCTGCTTTTAATGAGCCGCATAGAACCAAGTGAATATAGAGCATGGTAACAAGATGTTGCCAAACAGATAATGTTCATAATTTTTGAATCAGTATCAACGGAATCTATAAACTGAAACCGATTCAAAAATTTACTTATATCGAGAAAGGAATATTTATAAAAACCACCTAGCCACTGCACAGAATTAGGCTTAGACTGCGAAGATAAATATAAAAACGACAGGTATTGTGCAGGTAATTAGCTAAATTACTTGCTTGCTTATCATTTTAGAAACAAGGGTTCTCAGTTTAATGTCACAACAAAAAGTAGGTCTAGTGGGCTGGCGCGGTATGGTTGGCTCAGTATTAATGCAGCGCATGCAAGAAGAGCAGGATTTTGCGCACATTGAGCCCACCTTTTTCACTACCTCTCAAAAAGGTAGTGCAGCACCAGATTTTGCAGGCAAAGATGCTGGTGTACTTGAAGATGCGTTCGATATCGACGCACTATCAAAACAAGATATTATTATTACCTGCCAAGGTGGAGACTACACCAAAGCGGTTTACGCCGATTTGCGCGCGACGGGCTGGAAAGGCTACTGGATAGATGCAGCATCAGCCCTGCGTATGAAAGACGACGCCGTTATTATACTCGACCCAGTAAATCGAAAAGAAATTGATAACGGCATGGCAAACGGCATACGCACGTATGTCGGCGGTAACTGCACTGTTTCACTTATGCTACTGGCGCTTGGCGGCTTGTTTGAGAAAGATCTTGTCGAGTGGGCATCACCTATGACCTATCAAGCAGCGTCGGGCTCTGGTGCAAAACACATGCGCGAGCTGATAAGCCAAATGGGTGCTATTCACAGCAACGTGAAAGATAAAATTGATGATCCAGCTACGGCCATTTTAGACATTGACCAACAAGTTGCCGAATTTATTCGCAGTAACGAATATCCAAGTGACCAGTTTGGCGTGCCACTAGCAGGCAGTCTTATTCCTTACATTGATTCGCAGCTTCCTTCAGGTCAAAGCCGCGAAGAGTGGAAGGCACAGGCAGAAGCTAACAAGATTTTAGGCACATCATACGGTGAAGTACCTATCGACGGTATTTGTGTACGTGTAGGTGCTATGCGTTGTCACAGCCAAGCCATTACCTTAAAGCTGAAAAAAGACTTAAGTGTAACGGAAATAGAGCAAATCCTAGCCCAGCATAATGATTGGGTGAAAGTCGTGCCCAATGACCGCGACGCCACTATGCAAGAGCTTACTCCAGCGAAAGTAACTGGGACCTTGTCTATTCCTGTAGGTAGAATTCGCAAACTGACCATGGGGCCTGAATATATTTCGGCGTTTACTGTGGGCGACCAACTACTTTGGGGTGCCGCTGAACCGCTTCGCAGAATGCTCAGAATTGTTCTAGAACAAGCTTAATACACAGCAAAACGCCCCAGACATGGGGCGTTTTTTATGCTAGTTATCAGACTCTGACCACACCGCTAGTTCATTACCGCCTGGCTCGATAAAATGGAAACGACAACCGCCTGGAAATGAGAAAATCGGCTTACAGATAACGCCACCAGCCTGCTCAACCTTTGCTTGAGTGTTGCTAATATTTGCAGAGTAAAATACCAACAGCGGTGCACCGTTTTGCGCTTGTGTAACCCTGTCACTTGAAAATATTCCGCCGTCGAGGCCCGCATTTGAAAACGCACTGTATTCACTGCCGTAATCTATAAACTCCCAGTTAAAAACATCACTAAAAAACTGTTTTGACGCGGATAAGTTTAGCGATGCAAATTCGACGTAGTTAAGCTTTACGTTTTCTTCCATGACACATCCTTTGATTGATTCAATCCACGTTTCAAAAATAGCGTATCTGAAGCAAATTACCAAGCACCAAAAACGGTGATTTTTTCTTATGCTAGCGACGGCGAGGGCGACCCTTTTTAGCCTTGTTGTTTGTTTTTAGGCCAAGTGCTTGGGCGCGCAGGTTTTTCTTTGAAGACTTGCGTTTAACGTTATTCGATGGCTCTTGTGCATCGGGGTTAGGTTCAAACCCTTCTTGCCACTGTAATAAAAAATGCGCTGAAGTAAGCTTTTCAATGTCAGCCAAGAGGTATTTTTCTCTATGCGATACGAGCGACACTGCCAAGCCTGCATTACCGGCGCGGCCAGTTCGCCCAATTCGATGAATATAGTCTTCGGCATTGTAAGGAAGTTCAAAGTTGATCACATACTGCAACTGGTCAATATCTAGGCCTCTAGCCGCAACGTCGGTTGCGACAAGCACTCTCACTTTACCTGTTTTGAAATCTTCCAAACCGCGATCACGGGCCCCTTGAGACTTGTCACCATGAATGGGTGCCGTGCTGATCCCATCTTTTTTTAGCTCTTTGGCAAGGTCATCTACCGCTTGTTTGGTGCGCGTAAATATAAGTACCTGATGCCAATTATTCGCGCCAATTAAAAAGGCCGTTAGCGCAGCTTTACGTTGACTGTCCACTTCGTAAAAGCGCTGTTCAATTTGTGTAGCCGTCGCGTTTCGCTGTGCTACTTCAATAAGCTTTGGCTGGTTTAGCATTGTTTTACTTAAAGCGAACACTTCATCATTAAACGTAGCCGAGAAAAATAGTGTCTGAATGCCCTCAGGCAAGCGCTTAAGAATACGCGTAATATCAGTGATAAAGCCCATATCTAGCATACGGTCGGCCTCATCTAGCACCAGTGTTGTTAGGTTATTAAGGTCAATAAACTCTTTTATAACAAGTTCGAGTAAACGTCCTGGCGTTGCGACAAGCACATCACAGCCTTCACTCAATGCGGCAAGTTGTGGATTTATACTGGCACCGCCATAGGCTGCAACGGTATTTAAATTTAGACCTTCGCTATAGCGCACGAAACTTTGGTGCACTTGCTGAGCAAGCTCTCTCGTAGGCGTTAACACCAACACGCGAATGTCACTATTTGCTTCCTTTTGGGCAGTAATACGGTGAATTAGCGGCAGCGCAAAAGCGGCAGTTTTCCCAGTTCCCGTTTGCGCACCAGCCATCACGTCATGACCTGCAAGAACCTGTGGAATTGCTGCTTGCTGGATAGGCGTTGGGTCTTCATAACCTAATGCATCAAGAGTA
Organism: Alteromonas sp. McT4-15; assembly: GCF_020515205.1. Taxonomy (NCBI): domain Bacteria; kingdom Pseudomonadati; phylum Pseudomonadota; class Gammaproteobacteria; order Alteromonadales; family Alteromonadaceae; genus Alteromonas; species Alteromonas sp. McT4-15. The sequence goes on along the minus strand of NZ_JAJALG010000006.1, from coordinate 127,875 downwards.
GTTAGTAGATTTGCCTGCAAACCTAAGGTTGAAAAACCCATAAAAATACCGCTATTTGAAATTGAAAACGCGTCATTATAACACTGTATAAGGCTGAGGCGGCATGTACCTTGTTTTCATGTCTTATCAGCCGTGTGTCACATGAGCTGAGCAGGTAACAACATTGGACTACCTTTTTTCTTGCGCTCGGCGTCTTTCACTAACGCTACAATTTTACTGTTTACCGGCGTACTGATACCGCTTAGTCGACCGAGCCGCTCTATTTCACCGTTCAAAAAATCAATTTCGGTTCGTCTACCCAGCGCTAAGTCTTCATACATTGACGAACGCGCTTGTGGGTCAATTTTAAGCGTAGAAGCCGCAACAATTTGGAACAGTGTATTAGGAAGAACCATGATAGTTGGCATTAGTTTCGGGATAACCTTCCCCGTTCTTGCCACAGTGATGCCATGTGCCTTAAACACGTGAAGGGCTTCTTTGAGTACTTTGGCCATTACTAAGCGATAAGCTCTATTCCCAAGCTGCTGCTTTAGGGGGATTCCAGAAAGCGCATTTACTGCATTGTTCAAGTTCATGATCAGTTTTCCGTACTGAACTGCAGTTATATCGTCATACACGGTGACATGTAGCAAGGCTTTGTTAAACTTCTCAAGCAAACTGCCGCATGTTCCGTCTTTATCTTCAATGGCTAAATTACCTTCTGTGCCACAATGAAAATGTCCTTTTCCTTCGTAGAAGACATTGAATGGCACCATTCCTTTGATGACTTTCTGCGACAAGGTCTTTGCGAGAACATCGCCGTTAGTAACGCCATTTTGAAAACTCACAATCACCGCATTTGGGTTAGCATGCGCTTGAATAAGCGTTGCAGCCTCTTGTGTATCTTGGCTTTTGACACACAGTAGAATGAAGTCGGCCGATGCGAGAGCATCATTCGTTACCGAAAAATTCACAACGGCTGAATCGACGAAGACATCCCTACCTTGCCAATCTGTAAGCGTTAGGCCATTTTTTGAAATGTCATTTTGAAGTCGTTCTCGACCTATGAAGGTCAATGAGCTAGACAACTCGGGGTTACCAGCAAGTAAGCATCCTCCGAGATAGCAACCTATGCTTCCCGCCCCTAAGATCACAATATTGCTTGCGTTGTTACCTTTACTCATTGCTTCTCGCATGTACTGCTAAGCGCCTTTATGTTCGTGCGCTGATTTAATACCTTAACACTACATTTACAAATAAATGACTGGTAGTACAGGTTTTTCAATCACGCTGATTCAAACTTTCAATTTTCGCCGTTTTTTCTAACGCTTTACTATAGCGCAAGGTAGTTAATAAATTAGTGGGTTGCGCGAGGTTTTCCAATGTCAGGTTATTCATCATCCAACGTGGTAACACTTAGTGGTAGTCAGGCAACTAAGGTAGCCTTGGTTGCCGAAGGTGGTGGACAACGTGGTATTTTCACTGCAGGTGTATTAGATACATGGCTTGAAAACAATTACGACCCATTTGATATTCTAATTGGCACGTCTGCTGGCTCTCAAAACCTTACTAGTTATGTTGCGCGCCAAAAAGGGTACGCAAAGCGTCTTATCCGTGGCCTTACTCGCCACAAACGCTTTTTTCAACTAGGTCGAGCGCTAACAGGTAAGCACATTGTCGACTTAGATTGGTACTTTGATAAAACCAGAGAGGCCAAGCGTTTGCTTGACTTCGACACCGCATTAGAAAATGTACACGGTAGAGAAATATTATTTACTGCCACTAACGTACGTGACAGAAAAGCGTACTACCTTAACCCACTCACAAGCCAAAACGCATGGGTGGATTTAATTAAGGCATCGAGCGCATTGCCTATGTTATACAAACAGGGCGTGCCGCTTACCACCTTTCACGAGTACGATGTTAATGCCGCAAATACTGACTTTTACTTAGACGGCGGATTAGCTGCACCGCTTCCCGTAATAGAAGCCTATGAGCGTGGTGCGCGTAAGATTGTTGTTATTCGTACAGTGGATAGCAGTTTTCAAGCCCAATCAGTTTGGTTACAGCGGCTAAGTACCGTTATGTGCGCGACGGGACAATGCCCAAAAACAATCGATTATTTGCTTCAGCATGAACGCGCCTATCAAAAAGCGCTAGCATTTATTGAAAATCCGCCTGAAGACGTCGAAATAGTACAAATATTCGCTGAACAGAAGTTACAGAGTAAGTTGCTGGGCAGTAGTGATGCAGAACTTAAGCACGACTATAAACTGGGTCTCAAGGCAGGAGAACACTTCTTGCAATCACAACCCGAGGTATCTAGCGATTTCACAACAAACAAGGTTCGTTCGTTGTTAGCATCAAATGGTGCTACAGGTGGGCAAAATCAACCAAAGCGTACGACATTGTCGTACGCTTAATGTAAGTCGCAGGCTGCTCAACGCAACTCGAACATGTGCTCAACAGGTACATCAAAGTATTTCGCTATTTTAAGCGCAATGACCACAGATGGCGTGAAGCGCCCAGTTTCTACCGTGCTAATTGTTTTGCGAGAAACCCCTATTGCATCAGCCAGTTCTTGCTGAGAGACTTTATGCTGCAACCTAAACTTGTGGATGTGGTTGTCTAACTCCTCATTCATTTAGGTCTTCCTCTCGCAGTTTCGCCACAATAGTGCCACCGTGCACTAAAAATGCGACGCTCACTAACAGTTGAACAACAGTGTTAAGCGGCAGTGGAGAAACAAGCGCTTTAAACCACATATCACTACCAAAAAAGCCAATGATAATGCCGCCGTACATCATAATGTGACAGGTAATTCGCAAACTTGTACCACTTACAAAGTCAACGTATTCGTCATTGAATTTTAGCGTCCAAAACCCGACTCTATTGAGGTTTCTTGTGTATTTAAACGACCTAATGCACAGTGTGATCACCGCTGTTAGCGCAACTAATGTTCCACCACCAAGTACCCACTCCCAAGCAGTACCCTGACCGATGTTGGCATTTGACAATGCGGTAAAAAACAAAATAAAAGCCACAGCAATACTCGATTGCCCTATCAAAGACAGGTAGTCCTCTTCCATTGCTGCTGTTACTTCAGAAGGTGAAGTGTGTGTCATAAATTAAATCCTTTGCGTAGTTCGCACGGTAAATGCGACAAACTAAAAAAGTAAAACGTTATATCGAGCCATGGCATAGTGGGAAACCGTCGGTTCTATGATACCTAAACCAACCATATGTAACCCTTAGGTATCAATGATACCCAAAGGTTACATGAAAGCAAGTTATTTTTTAGACTGTGCGCGGAATTAATCTACAATTTCGCGTAATGACACACGAGACAACCACTTATTATCCAAACAAACCTCAAGTTGCCGTAGCCATGTAGAGAGTGCACGAAGGTGATTGTCTGAAGACACATGGGTATTCAACCACGATTCGTTGTCTATCAACCATAGCGGCGACTTTTCTAAGACATTGGTGGTTAAAGCGATAGGCGGCAATGCTAATGCAAGCGCAGCCATCGTTTGGTGCTGTCTTAAGTCGTGATCCCTGACCAATTCAGCATTCATAAGTCTTAGGTCATCAATGGTAAAGATCTGTAACTTATGCAGGCGCTTGGTAAGCTGTGGACCTATGCCTTGAAGGTGAATAACCTCAATATCGCCTTTTAAGCCTTTCCATTTCGCAGGTACCGGTTGTGTATCAAAAGCATGAACATTGTAGTTAATGTCTAGTAACCACCCTTGTTGGGCTAGCGGGTAGCGCTGGACATCAAGCTGGGGAGCCGTTTCACCGTTATCTCCGTTATCAGTTAGCTGCCCCATTCTTACTCGGATACTCTCTACACCAAAGCCTGACTGCTGATTGGCTAGGGTGTTCATCACCGTTGCCATTTCAGCATGAACCAGCCAAATTAAGCTCTGCACGTCTGTGGAAGTAGTCATAAAATGGACTTGAAGTGAATTTCAACTTCGCTGTAAATGTTTGCGCTGCTTTGTGCGTCCTGCGGCGCTCGGTTACTCGCTGGCGTAATGTTAAGCCTTGTTTTTATCAGTTTTGACGTATCAATAACACCGGCAAATCGATTGGCCACTGACAAATTGTTCACAGCGAAATTGTTGGTTATTACTGCATTGTTGCTCGGCGCAGAGTTACTCTCATCTTCCTCTTCCTGCGAGCCCTCATCCTTCATGCTGAATGTTAGCTTTGCGTTGATCTTACCGTGATCGACAGACAACTTGGGAATACCATTTATCAATACATCAGAAAGCAGTTGGCGCTGTTTCTGCGCAATGTTAAACATGACGGCATTTTTTATTTTCTTTGCACCTTCTTCGGTTAACTTTTTACCTGAGAAGTGCAGTTTTTCTTCCAGCGAAATTCCTAAATCATTGAAAAAAGGTGGCTGCTCTTCCTTTTGTTGCGTTGGTGGCTGGTACGGTGCGCCCTTGTAGACCGCATGTGCTGTATCACTATCAAAAGGGTAGCGCTGCTTGAGATTCTCTTCTAACTGAAACACAAGATCGTCGTCTTGCATGCACATTGCAACAAACTCGTCGTCCGAAAGTGACAGTAAATTCGTGAGTTCTGTTATTTTATCTTGCTGTTCGATTTGCGATGCGAGAACCGCACCAAAGGTATCTGAGATGAGTTTTGCCACAAACTCGGCAAAACCCAGCTCATTAAGAGCTGAGTTTGACATGGCGTGTATCCTTACTGATCTAAAGGTAAATAGTCGGTGCGGAAGTTAATTTTCACACCACCAAAAATATTTACTCTTGAGCCTGACCTATCCTGATCAACTTTGCTTGTTGTCGTCACCGTCACATTAGAATATTTGGTTGACGCCGATGCTTTGACCCACGGAGATAAGATAGAACCGGTTTTAGCGCGAGCCTTTGCAGAAAACGCTTTGCGGTTGTATTTGTTCTGTGTTTCTCGGCTAAACGACGAACCATAGGTGGTAAAAGTTAAACGCGTTTCTATATCACCGTTTTCGATAACCAGTCGCAAAATTCCTTGCTTTACCATTTCTTTGAGCATGTCGTATTTATTTACTGATATTCGCCTTGCTACGGCATCTAAAATAGCGTCATACGAGTTTTGGCCATCTACGGCAACTTGGTTATTGTCAGTGACACCGGCTTCTGCTGGCGTTTCAAGCGCTGCATTGAGCGTATTGGCTTGATCTTGATTGAGTGTGGCGTTGCCACCGTTATTTTCAACCGCAGTAACCTTCTCTTGATCGTCGACATCAGCAGGTAACGCGCGAGCTAAAAAGTCTAAAATCATGTCACCGCTGATATCGTCTTTGGTGTCATTGATAAAAGAAGAAAGCGACTTGCTAGTTTGTTGAAGCAGCTCGATATAGGCTTCGGTTTGGCGGATATTGCTAGAAATTAATGCGTCAAATACATCGGTTATGAGTTTAGTCGTAAATTCAGGGAATCCAATTTCGTTTAGTCTTGTGGCCTGAGTAACTGCTTCAGAAGTTCCAGACATGATACACCTCCATAGTGATAATCTAGAATGAAGTGACATTTACCGCAGTCATTGATTGTACGTGCTGACCGCTTCACTACACTTCTTCTCTCCAAGCGAATTTAGGCAATGAATATGATGTCCGTAATTTGGCTGTTTAAAAAATGTAACGACCAAGTCAGCATTTATCAGTGTTACACATTGATCAAAATTTAACCACAAATTTATGACATTAAACTTTGTGTGTCCCAGTGCAAACTGGTTTTTGTTGCCACTCCCCTCTCAATGAGCACAAAACCGTAGTAGAGCGTACTCACTATGAGCCGGAAGACTCCTAAGCGGATCAGTAAAATAAGGTTACGTAAAGGGAAGTGAACATCTGTCAAATTACTCTGATTATTTTATGAACGTTTATTAATTTAACAATGTCTTGCGCTTTGCTACATTGGATTTTCTAACCCAAACGTTAGAAAACCTCTACTACAAAAATTAATCAACTGCGCGAGTTTGTATTTAAGGTGTTGCAACTTTCAAGCAGCTGAAAGGACTTAGTAAAATGAAAAAAAGCAAAAAGACAGTACGCTTAAGTCTACTAGCATGCAGTATGCTTTGTGTTTGGCAAGGCGCTAGTGCCCAAGATATTAATACTACCACATCACTTCCTGTCATCATGGATGACTGCGGTCAAACCTCTTGCCTTGACAGAAGAGCGCTATCGGTTGAACAAACTCTGGCGCTACTATCAGACGCATCTCACAAAGAATCCGCCATTAACGCACAAGTAAACAGTGGTAAACAAAGCAAAAATAGTAAAAAAGGCCAAGGTGTTGCCGTTGGTCAGCAGAACACCGATACCCAAGTAGTCTTCCTTGACTTTGAACAATCATCGCCTACTTTCGAAGCGATTACGTTTGTACCAAATGTACGACAAACGTTTACCAGCTATCAGTACTCCCAAAGTGAGCGCGATCAAATTCAAGCGAATATTGAGAGTCGCTATGAAGGTTTTGACATTAGCTTCACGCAAACAAGACCTACCGAAGGAGATTACTCTACTCTTATTTTTGAATGTCGCGACGAAGACGGTGTATGTATCGACTTTAACAACGGTATTCTTTTTGGCCGCGCCCAGTCTATTGATATTAGAAATGATATACGCGACGACAGTGCATTTGTTGATGCAAGTCTTTGGCAGGTACTCGTAGCACTCGATCCTTCTGGCGATTTCTTCTCGCGTATTTCAGGTATTCCTATCGTTGATGGCGATGTGGATGCTGCATTGTCGACAGCAATTGTTAATCAGGCATCGAACACTGGGGCTCACGAATTAGGCCATAATTTAGGGTTGCGTCACCACGATAGTTTCGGCGCACCAGGTGATGGTGTAACACCGGGTACGGGTGACTTTTTCCCTGTATTTGACGGCCCACTTGCTGCCCTTGAGTCATTTGATCATACAATGGCATCTGGTGCTAGTGTAGGTACAGGCTTTGCCGATAGCACTGTAGACTTGCGTTTTTTCTCTGAACGTTCAGCGTTGAAACTCGCTGCAAATCAGCGAGCGAGGTTACTGCAAGAAGAGAGTGTCACTGGCGGTAATAAGAAGGTAAAACTACGAAAAGTACTTGCACCAAATACATTGGAAACTGGCGATAATGCTGGTGGTAAACTCGAGTTATTAGAAGCGCGTGTAGCTGGACGTATTGACGTTGCAGGAGAAGTAGATAGCTACCGGTTTACAGCGAAGTCAGGTCAGTTTTTAAGTGCTGAGTTCTTCGGCTTTGATACACCGTCAGCAGAGCATAATGCCCTAGCTGATTTCGTCATTGGTGCTGTCGCGCTTTATTACGTAGAGCGTGATGGCTCGCTAACACTCGTGCAACGCAACTTCCAAAACTTCGAGGGTTTTGATGCGTATATGGTTGATGCTCCGCTTAACCAAGACGGCGATTACATACTGCAAGTTTCGTCACCTGATGAGTTGCTGTTGCCCGGCGTGGGAATAATCTCTCTTGACGGTACAGGTAACGGTACGTTCAGAACAGGAAATTACGAAGTTAGCATGTATATTACTAACGGAAAGAATGGTAACGGTGTGCCTGCAGTACCTGGCAGTAACTAGTTTCTCTCTTGTACAAAAAAGGCCAGATTCAAACTGGCCTTTTTAAATTCACGTACAAGCGTGTTTTATTCAAACAAATATGAAATTGTTGCACCAAAAGTACGAGGTTGATTCGGATATCCGTTGAAGCTACCCGCTTGAATAGGCGGTGGGAATGCCGATAAGAAATACTCGTCATTGGTGAGGTTACGAACCCATACCTGTACGCTAACGCCATTTTCAAACTCAAGACCAGCACTTGCATTTAGTGTACTGACTTCTCGAGTCATTTCAGGTGGTACGTTCTCTACAATGTGAACTTCACTTTCATACAGGTAATCGCTTCGCACATAACCTGTCATGCCATTTTCGAAATCAAGGTGATACGTTAAGCCCGCAACAAAGCTTCGTTCATGGATACCAGCAGGCATAGTGCCCGATAAATCCGTTGGTCCATTTAGTCCATTAGCGCCTTCGAACGAGTCGTAAACTGGGTCTAAAATGGTACCTGCAAAGTTAAACACTAAGTTGTCAGTCACATTATAGGTTGAATCAAATTCAACACCTTTTGTAGACTGCTTACCTGCATTAGCTAACACAAAGCCTGTTCCAACAAATATGCTTGATTGGAAACCTTCAATAGTTTGATCAAACAATGTGATGTTAAAAGCACCGTCTTTAAATCGGGCCTTCATCCCTAGCTCGTATACCGTTGACTCTTCAGGTCCCGCATAACGCGTACCGTAACTTTGATTGGGCTGAGTTAGATTGGCCGCTTCAAGTGCGCTTTGGTCCGCTGCGAACGGGCGCGTGTCGCGGGACAAGTTCCATGAAGACGCCTTAAAACCTGTTGCAGCCGTAGCAAACACATTGATGTTTTTGTTTACTTCATAGGCAATACGCGCACTCCAGGTGACTTTGTCATCGTTGGTATTACCACTTTCAACTGCGTTTGGATAAGTCAGCTGAGGTGGTAAAAACTGTACACTTTGCAACGTTGGGATAAACGGAGTAAGTGCTGGCACAGCGGTGGAAAGCGGCACACCAAACACCGTAGGTGTAGTAGCAAAGTCTATCGAAGACAATACTTCGGTATTTACTTGCTCAATAGACACATCTTTTTCATCTTCTGTGTAGCTTACGCCGAATGTCCCCGTCAAACGGTCTGAGAAGTGATAGTCCAAACTAAGGAATACCGAAAGCGCGTCATTGTCTTGTAAGAACTCGCTATTCACGAACTGATCTGGCCCAAAAAATGTTCCAGGTGCTTGCCCGTATAGCGGCTCAAATGTGCCTAAGAAACCATCAGGAAAAACGGCTTCAAATGGCAGTGGAGCAATAGCTTGCGCTACGCCAGCGTTAAGTAAAACGTCAAAGAAAGGGCGCACCGCTGAACCGTAAAACAACGTATCTCCAGTATCTACTTCTTCAGAGAAGTAGAACATACCCACCATCCAATCTAGCTTATTTTCGCCCGTTGAAGTTAAGCGAAATTCCTGAGTGAAAGTATCAATATCGGTATGACCCTCCTCGGCTAAGATATCTAGCGAGGTATAATCTACATCAACAAAGTAGTCTGATTTGTTGTTTCGATACGCACTGATTGACGTAAATGAGAATGTTTCGAAGTCCACATCCAGCTGCAATGACACACCACCGTCTTCCACACTATTGTTTGGATTGAAGTTTAGTGCAGACTCGTAAGCATAAGGGTCTTCAGTATCTAATACCGTTCCCCCTAGCGCTCTTACCACACCTGTTGTTGGGCCATTAATAAAGTCTGCTACCGTACAGCAACGCTCATCAATTTCGCTGTAATCGGCAATAAAGCGAAGTCGAACATCTGAGTTTGGTTCGTAAAGGGCTTGTCCACGAATATTCCAGCGATCGCGGTTATTAAGCTCGTCAACACCCTCCACAACACTGTCAGTGTAGCCGTCGCGCTTATTGATACCACCAGATACACTAAAAGCAAATTCATCTGTAATACCGTTGGTATAGTATCCCTTTAATAGTCGCTGGTTATAGTTGCCGATTCCAAGCGTAACCTTACCTTCTTGCGTAAACGATGGTGCATCGGTTCTTATGCTGATTACCCCAGCCGACGCGTTCTTACCAAATAATGTACTTTGCGGGCCGCTTAATACTTCGACTTGTTGTACCCGCGGTAGATCACCAATTTGCGCAGCAGCGCGTGAACGATATACACCGTCGATAAACACGCCGACGGACGGCTCTATGCCCGTATTGTTAGTTCCGTTACCGAAACCGCGAATTGAGAAGTTGGTGTTGGTAGAGCGCTGAAGCGGTGTTACGCGCAACGTAGGTACAAGTGCCTGCATATCTTGAATATCTAACACTTGGGTTTGTTCAATGGCTTCACCGCTAGTAACTGAAACGGCGATAGGTGTTTCTTGCAAACCTGTGCTTCTTTTTGAAGCCGTGATAAGAATTTGTTCTACCAATTCATCTTCTGCAGGCTCTGTGGTTTCCTGCGATAACACCGATTGACTGGTAAGGCTTAAACTAAGTGCGATGAGCGTTGCGACTTGTTTGCGTTTAAAGGTTAAGGGTAAGCGTTTACTCATTATTATTCTCTTACTTGTTTTTATGTGTTTTTATTATTTTTGAGCGATAGTCCACATCAACAACGTAGCGAACGGCTCATTAAGTGTGGGATATCTACAATAACCAAGTAAGAAAAGACATGTAAACAAAATGTTTAATTTTTGTTATTTATAGTGGGAATTCTGAATTTACTGTATAGACGCTTTTGCTTGCGAAACGCGGTCTGTAGTGCAAACACGCCATTACTCTCAAATATATTTAAAATTTGAATAGTGACGAATTAGTGTGATGGATTGGTGTGCTAGAGACTTATTTGCGGGGCAATCCTTGTTCTCTGCAACAAGGTTGCTTTTATCAAATGGCGAAAAAAACCGGCGAAAGCCGGTTCTTTTGTATTTGGCGGAGAGAGAGGGATTCGAACCCTCGATACGCTATAAACGTATACACACTTTCCAGGCGTGCGCCTTCAGCCACTCAGCCATCTCTCCAAATTTGTTATCAAGGTTTCCCTTGAGCGCGCGTATAGTAGGTAATGCCGCGCGCTTAATCAAGAACTTGCTAAAAATTAGTGAGCAAGTGCTTATAAAACGCGCTGTTTTACAAGCCGCCTTTTGCTTTTAGCTCGGCAGAAAAATCTAACATGCGATCAAGTGGGATAAGTGCACCTTTTCGAAGCTCATCGTCTACAAAGATCTCATGCCCGTCACTTTCGCCCGTTAAAGACGCCTTAATCGCCTCTAAGCCGTTCATTGCCATCCAAGGGCAGTGAGCACAGCTTTTACATGTAGCGCCGTTACCGCCCGTTGGAGCCTCAATAAAGGTCTTCTCAGGAGTAAGTTGTTGCATCTTGTAAAAGATACCTTTATCAGTAGCAACGATAAAGGTGTCGTTGTCCATGGTTTGAGACGCTTTGATAAGCTGGCTCGTAGAGCCAACCGCATCAGCCATATCAACTACACTTGCCGGTGACTCTGGGTGAACCAATACTGCAGCGTTAGGGTACAATGCTTTCATGTCAGCCAGTTTTTGTGCAGAGAACTCGTCGTGCACAATACATTCACCTTGCCACATCAACATGTCTGCGCCGGTTTGCTTGGCGATATAAGAGCCTAAATGGCGATCTGGCCCCCAAATAATTTTTTTGCCTTGGCTATCTAGGTGCTCAACAATTTCTAATGCAATGCTAGAGGTAACCACCCAATCTGCACGCGCTTTAACGGCAGCTGAGGTGTTCGCATAAACAACAACAGTATGATCTGGATGCTGGTCACAGAATTCGCTGAACTCTTTTACCGGACAGCCAATGTCTAACGAACAGGTTGCTTCCAGTGTTGGCATAAGCACGGTTTTTTCGGGGCTAAGTATTTTTGCTGTTTCGCCCATGAAACGCACGCCAGCAACAATTAATGTTTGTTCTTGCGCATCGCGACCAAAGCGCGCCATTTCTAGCGAGTCTGCAACACAACCACCTGTTTCTTCAGCTAGCGCCTGAATTTCATGGTCGGTGTAATAGTGTGCTACCAGCACCGCATTGCGGGCTTTTAACAAGGCTTTAATTTCAGCCTTCAACTCAGCTTTACGTGCTTCTGATAATGGCTGTGGTTTTGCAGGGAACGGGTACTCTACCTGATCCACTCGAAATGCTACTGACATTAACCTACATCTCTGTTGCGACAAGGGTGCGGATTATACCCAACTGTCATAAAAATTACACACTCCATAGACAACAATAGCGTAATAAAATAGTCGTAATCATGCTTACTATTCAACGCTTTTGCTAAGTGCTTGAAATAAAGTACATGAGGACAAGAAGAGAAGATCAAAGGGCAAACGTGAAAGCACGTTCAAAATCGCTGCGCGAGTTTTGTCGACCAGCTTCGCTGGTTCAAATCCTAATTTTACATCGAAGGATGTTTTGCCTGTTGGGGAGTATTTGGTGTTTAGCTTGATGGTGGGTCGTGCTGGATTACTCGTCACTGCGTTCCTCGCCCTTCGGGCCGTGCTAAAGCACGTTCAAAATCGCTGCGCGAGTTTTGTCGACCAGCTTCGCTGGTTCAAATCCTAATTTTACGTTGAAGGATATTTTACGTGTTGGGGAGTTTTTGGTTTTTAGCTTGATGGTGGGTCGTGCTGGATTCGAACCAGCGACCAATTGATTAAAAGTCAACTGCTCTACCAACTGAGCTAACGACCCATCAAGTGACACTAAGATGTGTTGCGCATTTCAAATGATGGTGGGTCGTGCTGGATTCGAACCAGCGACCAATTGATTAAAAGTCAACTGCTCTACCAACTGAGCTAACGACCCATCATTTGATGCTAGGAGAGAAAGTGGTGGGTCGTGCTGGATTCGAACCAGCGACCAATTGATTAAAAGTCAACTGCTCTACCAACTGAGCTAACGACCCTTTCTTTCCTGTTGTTGCCTGTGTCTTGGCAACGGCGGCATATAATACTCAGATTTTTTTCTGACGCAACCCATAACGTCCTTTTATTTTCATTTTTCTGTCAAATTACGACTAAACGGTCAAAATGAAAACAATTCGCTGGGTATTTATACCAATGGATATTGAGTTTAGTAGATTTTGTACGTGAGCACACAAAAATAAGTGCAGAAGAATTGTGCAGTCTGTCTCTCATTTTATAAATATTTATTTTCAGAAAGACACAAAAAAGCCTCTTTAAAAGAGGCTTTGTTCACTACAAGTTATTTAATCGAGATTCTGCTAGGCGTTTTGCCGAGGAATTTGGATATTCATTGATAACTTGTTGCAGTAATTGGCGAGCCGAAGAAGCGTCTCCTGTACGTTCTGCAATCACACCAAGCTTAAGCAATGCATCGGGTCGTTTTGCAGAGTCTGAGAAACGATTAGCAACAATATTAAATTGTTCACTCGCTTCACTCCAATTTTGTTGATTAAACAACAACTGCCCTAGCCAGTAGTGGGCATTTGGTGCATAACTACTATTAGGAAAGCGCTGAATAAACGACTGAAATGCAGGAATGGCTTTGTCGTACTCACGCGACTTCAGAATAAGATTCACCGCATTTTCGTACGCTTCATCCTCACCTGCTTGTGGCGCTTGTGGTGTGGTTACAGCAGGTGTGCTTGAAATTGGGGTTTCTACACCCGCGCTTGGCATTGCATTACCTTGTAGCGCTCCACCCTGCTTTAACGCCTCTACACGCTTGTCTATTTCTAGATACAGTTCACGCTGACGTTCCAACACTTTTTGAAGTTCATTGGTATTCACTTCAACAGCACCACGCAGTTGGTCAACTTCCATCTGCATGTTGTCTAACTGAGTTTGCAAGCGATGTTGCATTTCAGTACGACTTTTTACTATGCGTTCCAGTACTGCTATACGCTGTTCTAGTTCACCGCCGCCATTAGCGTTAACCACAGGGGCCTGTGCAAATGCAGTAGAAACAGCAAGGGCGGCACTTAACGTGACGCCCAGTTTTAATGTTTTATTCGCTAGAATAATCATTAGCGGTATACAACCACTCCGCGACGGTTTTGAGCAAATGCATACTCAGTAGAACCCATCACAGCTGGCTTTTCTTCACCGTAAGATACAACAGATACTTGGCTGCTGCTTACGCCTGCGTTAAGCAGATAAGTTTCAACAGATTGAGCACGACGCTCACCTAGTGCAATGTTGTACTCAGGCGTACCACGGCTGTCAGTGTGACCTTCGATAGTTACTTTCATGCTTGGGTTTTTCACCAAGAATGCAGCGTGCTTGTCAAGAACACGTTGGAATTCAGGCTTAATGCTTGAACGGTCGAAGTCAAAGTAAACGGTCTGTTCGTTTTTCAACGCTTCCATTTCTTGTTGAACCATCTCTTCTTGACGCTTCATGCGCTGAGCGGCTTCAGCTTCAACGCGCTGAGCTTCTGCTTCACGTGCTTCTGCTTCGGCTGCTGCTTGCTCTTGTGCAAGACGGTTGCGTTCTGCTGCTAACTCTTCTTCGCTAGGGCCTGACGAACATGCCATCATTGTCACTACTGGCAAGGCGATAATGAAGCTTTTCATCACTTTATTCATTTGCATCCTACTAATCCTTAAATTTTATTGTTTAGTCGTTAAATTGTTAGAACAAAAATGGTGACCAACTCGGCGATTTAACTTGCCCATTGGCTGCTGGTAACCTAGCTTTAAAGCGCCCATCAAGAGATACCAGTGACAACACTTGGGTGCCTTCATGCAGGGTGCTATATATTATCATGCTTCCATTCGGCGCTACACTTGGTGACTCATCTAAGTACGTCCGTGTCAGTACTTGTGGTGAACCGCCATCTAAAGACTGCTTAGCAATATGATAGTTACCATTTGTCTGGTTAACCATAATCATCTGCTTGCCGTCTGGAGAAATTGTACCGCCAAGGTTCTGTTCACCTACAAAGGTAACTCGCCTTACTTTCCCAGAATTTAAATTTACGCTATATATCTGGGGTTTACCACCCCGTTCAGAGCTAAATATTAAACCACTGCCGTCTGGAAGCCATGAAGGCTCTGTATCAATCGCTCTATTGCGAGTGATACGGCGCAAGTTTTTGGTCGCCAGATCCATCACATAAAGCTCTGGATTACCATCTTTCGACAGAACCATTGCAAGTTGCCTGCCATCTGGTGAAAACACTGGACTACTGTTTATTCCAGGGAAGTCCGTAATACGCTCACGCTCACTGGTATAGATGTTTTGAATGTATATCTGCGGACGGCGATTTTCAAAGCTAACGTATGCAAGCCTTTCACCGTCAGGAGACCATACAGGCGACATCAACGGCTCAGGCGACGATAGCAATCGAGTTTCGTTCTCGCCGTCATAATCGGCAATCACCAACTGATATGGTTTTTCTACTGTGTCTCTGTCGCGCACGATCACATAGGCGATTTTGGTAAGAAACGCTCCGCGCACGCCTGTTAGTTTTTCATAAACAATATCGCTAATGCGGTGTGCGTACTGACGAAAGTCATTACCGTTAATCGCAGCTTGGCGCGCTACAATCACATGGTCATTGCTGGTAACCAATACACCATCTTTAAGTACTTTTGACTGGCCGCCATCTAGCTGGCCTTTCAATATGTCTATTAATTGATAGGTTACCAAATATCGATTGGCACCCTGCTCTTCAATACTCCCCACTAACACAGTATCGACACCCAGCGTTGCCCACGCGGTGTAGCTTACCTCATCAGCGGTTTCAGGATATTGTGGCATTTTATCAACCGCTACAGGGTTAAATTTACCACTGCGCATCAGGTCAGCCATAATCACTTTCGAGATGTCGCCAGGCATGGCACCCTGCCCTTTCCATTTAAAGGGTACAACGCCTATAGGGCGTGCACTGTCGACACCTTCGGTAATCACAATTTCTAAGGAAGCAAATACTTTGGCACTGAAAGCCACGGTAATAAGCGCTATCCATAATCCTAATTTTTTCATACCACTATAATTCCACTTTTAACGTAATGTCTTTAAGTTGTTCGTACACATCCGGCGCTTCTGACACTGGCAATTTCTCTGCACGTCGTACCGCTGTTTCAGCGGCTCGACACAAGGCCTCATTACCACCTAGTACCCGAATGCTCGTCACAAATCCTGTTGTCGCTAGCCGGATATTCAATCGGCATGTTTTGCCTTCAAAACTATCATCCGAATATAAATTGCGTTTAATAGTTTGTTGGATAAGTGCAGTATATCGCTCAACTTCAGTTAGCACCTGCTTTCTGCGCCTCTCTTGCTGCGCAGCACGCTCCTGTGCTAATTGCTCTTGCATTATCCTTTCCATTTCTGCGCGCTCAGCGGCTTCTTTTTTCTTTTGTTCAGCCTCTGCCTTTGCTTGCGCCTCACGCTCTTTACGCTCTTGCTCTTTCTGTGCAGCAAGTCGTTCGAGTTCTTTCCGGCGTTTTGCTTCTGCTGCTTCAGCTTCTCGTTTCTCCCTTGCACGCTTTGCAGCAAGGGCTTGCTGGCGTTTTTTCTCAGCAGCTGCTTGTGCTTTTCTTTGGCGCTCTTGTTCTTCGGCGCGAGCTTGCGCCTCAGCCTGTGCTTGCGCACGCTTTTGATCCGCAATGGCTTGAGCATCAATAAACGTAGCTTCAATAACCGGCGCATTATTTGGAAGGCTGGGTAACGGATCAGGCGAAAAACTGACGCTAATTAGCAACAGTGCAGCCATAACAGCATGCAAGCCCAATGACTTGTACAAGCCAAGTTGTTCTGGGCTTATCTTGCTCGAGTTTTTTTTAACTGTCGTCGTCGACATTTCAGGCTTCGCCATTTCCTGGTTACTCGACTGGATCAGTCATTAGGCCTACTGAGGGCACACCGGCTTGCTGCAAGAGTACCATGAGCTGAATGACTTCATTGTAAGCCACTTGGCCATCGCCTTTAACAACCACAGGCGTATTTGGCTCTTTGGTTAACTGCGCTTTTACAATTGCACCCAACTCATCTTTACTAATTGGTGACTCTTGATCATTACCGACATTCAAGAAATAGCGCCCCTTCACGTCTACTGACGCAATAATAGGTGGGTTATCGTCTTGCTCAATAGGATTAGCACTCGCCTTCGGCAAGTCTACTTTAACCCCTTGAGAGATAAGGGGAGCCGTTACCATAAAGATAATAAGCAGCACCAGCATCACGTCGATGTATGGCACAACATTAATTTCAGATACTGGTCGGCGACGTTTTCTTACGTACATAACAAGTCCTCCGCTTCGTGATGTAGACGCTTAGGCTTGTTGTTGTGCTTGCGCAGCAACCGCTTGGCGATGAAGAATGGCTGAGAATTCTTCCATAAAGTTTCCATAGCTATTTTCAAGCTTCTCTACTTGGTGACTAAAACGGTTGTACGCTATAACCGCAGGAATAGCCGCAAATAGACCGATTGCAGTGGCAATAAGCGCTTCGGCAATACCCGGTGCAACCATTGCTAACGTTGCTTGCTGTACTTCACCTAGCGCAATAAAAGCATTCATAATGCCCCACACGGTTCCAAATAGTCCGATGTAAGGGCTAATTGAGCCTGCTGTCGCAAGGAAGGGTAAGCGGCTTTCAAGCTCTTCAACTTGACGTGACATAGACACACGCATAGCGCGGTATGTGCCATCCACAATACCATTGGTCGCGGTATTAGATTTACGCAAGCGAACGAACTCTTTAAAACCTGCACAGAATATACTCGCCATTCCAGTTAGGTTAGTTCGAGCAGATAACTCTTGATAAAGACGATTGAGATCGGCACCCGACCAGAACTTATCTTCAAACTGGCGCATCTCTGTGCGCGCTGCCGACAGCGCTTTGCTGCGCTGAAAGATAAATGTCCATGATGCAACAGACACGCTCAGTAGTAACAACATTACCAGTTGAACAATAAAACTTGCCTGTAGAAACAAGCCAATAAATGTAAGATCAGATGACACGCGAAATTTCCCCTAACAAAGTACGTGGTAGTCGTTTTGGCTTCATGGTCGCCAAATCGACACAGGCAACTTGAATATCTCCAGATACCAATTTACTGCCCTGTTCATTTTTTATGATTTGTTGAAACGTCATACTAGCGCCTTTCAATTCTACAACGTGAGACTCAATACTCAACAGTTGGTTAAATCGCGCTGGCGCATAGTTATGCATTTCAACGCGTTTGACGACAAAAGCGACAGATTGTTCCATTAATGTGTCTTGTTCGAATCCAAGACCGCGTAGCCACTCTGTTCGCGCACGTTCCATGAACTTTAGGTAATTGGCGTAGTACACAATTCCACCTGCGTCGGTGTCTTCGTAATACACTCTTACCTGATGTAGATGCATAACTATTCCCTTACCAAAAAAATTATTAATCCAAGTTACCGTTAAACGGCCTAGATAATACGATAAACTGCAGTACCGCTTTAGCCCCCAAAGCCCATGAAAGCGGACTTTTAATCAAAATTATACCATTGGTAAACATACTTTTAACACATTAGTTTTTTTAATGCGAAAGAACAATTTTACTCAATTGTGGTTTTTTCAGGTCACTCTATAATGCACAGCATCAGTCATACAGAGCGTGATGGTGCGAAGCACGGTCATGCAAGAGACATTCTCCTGTTAGACATGAGTTCCCTGGATTTATTTCCTTCAACACTTGTTGTTTTAGCCCGCTCTCTGAGCGGGCTTTTTTTTGCCTGTTTCTCGCAAGGCGCAACATCATACTCGCCTAGCATTGCGTTATTTATTTTGATGGCGTAAAACCAAAGTGTAGGTAGGCGCGGTTAGACACGATACGTCCGCGCGGAGTGCGTTGTAAGAAGCCTTGCTGAATAAGAAACGGCTCGATCACATCTTCTATCGTTTCTTTTTCCTCGCCAATTGCTGCCGCTAAATTATCAAGCCCCACTGGACCACCATCAAATTTCTCGATAATAGCAGTAAGCAACTTACGGTCCATGTAGTCGAAGCCCTCTTTATCTACATCAAGCATATCCAATGCTTTCGCTGCAATGTCAGCGCCTACCGTTCCGTCAGCTTTTATTTCAGCGTAATCACGTACACGACGCAAAAGTCTATTAGCAATTCGAGGCGTACCTCTAGAGCGACGCGCTACCTCTTGTGCGCCGTCTTCACTCATATCAAGATTCAGAAAGCTGGCACTGCGAGCCACAATGCTTGTGAGATCTTTTACGGAGTAAAACTCTAGTCGTTGTACAATTCCAAACCTGTCGCGTAACGGTGATGTGAGTGAGCCTGCTCGGGTTGTTGCACCAATTAGCGTAAAAGGCGGTAAATCAAGCTTTATCGAACGGGCAGCGGGCCCTTCGCCTATCATTATGTCCAGTTGATAGTCTTCCATAGCAGGGTAGAGAATTTCTTCCACGACAGGGCTTAAACGATGAATTTCATCAATAAACAACACATCGTTGCGCTCAAGGTTGGTCAGCAATGCTGCCAAGTCACCCGCTTTTTCCAATACCGGGCCTGATGTGGTTTTAATATTAACGCCCATTTCATTGGCAACAATATTAGCGAGTGTTGTCTTACCCAGACCAGGAGGGCCAAAGATAAGCAAGTGGTCTAGCGCATCATCGCGATTACGGGCAGCCTGAATAAAAATCTCCATTTGCTCGCACACGTGAGGCTGCCCCGTGTAATCCGCTAACATTTTGGGGCGAATAGCGCGGTCGATTACCTCGTCTTCCGTATTTGCATCTGGCGTAATCAGTCTGTCTGCTTCAATCATAATATATCTACTTAAAACAATACTTTGTGCAACTGCATATCACCAGCTAGCACACTTTTGTACTATGCGTTAAAGGGCTGCTTTGAGCGCCTCGCGAATAAGCGCTTCGCTTTCCATACCATCATTGTACACACTATCCACCAATTTACTTGCCTGTGCAGGCTTATAGCCTAATGCAATTAATGCACTTTGTGCTTCTTCTCTAGCATCATTGACTGCAACGATGGTATTCGCAGACAATAAATCACCACTGGGGGGAGGCACGGCAATACTCTGCGCTTTGCCAAATTTGGCCAGCCTGTCTTTCAGTTCAACCACTAATCGTTCTGCCGTTTTCTTACCTATACCTGGTAAACTAACCAATGCCGAAACATCTTCGTTTTGTACACTCGCTAAAAATTGTGATGCAGACATACCCGACAGAATTGCCAACCCCAGCTTTGGACCAACGCCATTGGCCTTAATTAACTCTCTAAACAGGCCTCGTTCCATCTTATCAGCAAAGCCAAATAACAATTGGGCGTCTTCTCGCACGACAAAGTGTGTGTAAACAATGACTTCTTCTCCCACTGCTGGCAATTGATAGAAGCTTGTCATCGGCATATGAATTTCATAACCAACGCCAGCCACATCTACAAGAATTTCTGGAGGCTGTTTTTCAGCCAACGTACCGCGAATTCGTCCAATCATGTGCTGTCTCTTTATAAACTCATTTTTCGGTGCTTTACGTACTATCGGTCGAGCGACAGTACGCGTAGTTACACCCCAGTATTGTGAAGACGGGTTCTAGGAAAATAAGATTAACGCAAGCGTCCGCGCACTGTTTTGCGCGCTTGCCCAGCCATATTTATTAAGCTTTGCTCGGTATGCGCATGACACAGCGCAACGGCGAGTGCATCGGCAGCATCAGCTTGTGGAGTACCGCTTAAATTCAGTAAATGCTTAACCATGTGCTGAACTTGCGATTTATCGGCACTGCCTTTGCCCACCACGGCTTGTTTAATTTGTCTGGCGCTGTACTCAGCCACCGGAAGCGCTGCCTGCGTTGCCGCAACAATAGCTGCCCCTCTTGCTTGCCCGAGTTTTAGCGCTGAGTCAGGGTTTTTCGCCATGAAAACCTGCTCAATAGCAAATTGTGATGGGTTGTATTGACGAATGATATCGCCAATTCCAGTGTAAATATTGGCTAGTCGTGCCGGTAACTCGGCTGTGCCAACGCGAATACAACCACTTGCAACGTAAACTAATTTACCTTGCTTACGAGCAATTAAACCGTAGCCTGTGATCCTAGAACCTGGATCTATACCCAGTATAACCATTAACGCATACTCGGTACAAACAAAGATACTGCTTCTTTGTTTGATGGCGACCAAAGCCTATCTAGCGCTTCGTCTTTAGACACCCATTGGTACTGTATATGCTCAGTTAGCGTCAACGGAATTTCACTATCTATTTGAAGGGAAAAAACATGCTCGGTATTGTAAATCGTGCCGGGAGGGTAACGATGTAGCCAGCGACTACGGATTTGGTATTGATTCTGCTTTTTATGGTCATTAACCACAAAGCCATGCGCTTTAGCGTCGATGCCAATTTCCTCTGCTACCTCACGATATGCGGTCTCAATTGGCAACTCCCCCTCTTCTAACGCGCCAGTTACCGACTGCCAAAAAGTGGGATCATCTTGCCGCTGCAGTAGCAACACTTGGTGGTGTTGGTCATACAACACCACCAGTGCAGATTCAGGCTTCTTATACGCCATAAATTACGACTGTTTCTTCACCGTCGCAATGGCTAACTCTTCAAGCTGTTGAGGGTTAGCAGGGCTAGGCGCAGACGTTAATGGGCAAGCTGCAGTCGTCGTTTTCGGGAATGCCATAACATCGCGAATTGACGTTGCGCCTGTCATAAGCATAACTAGACGGTCTAGACCAAACGCAAGACCTGCATGCGGAGGCGCACCAAAGCGCAGTGCATCTAGCAAGAAGCCAAACTTGTTCTTCGCTTCCTCATCGTCGATACCAAGAATGTTGAATACCGTAGACTGCATATCTTCATTGTGAATACGAACAGAACCACCACCTAATTCAACACCGTTTAGTACCATATCGTAAGCGTCAGACAATGCTTCAGCAGGATTCGCTTTAAGCTCATCTGGCGTTAATCCGCGAGGTGCAGTGAATGGGTGGTGAATAGCGTGAAGCTGGCCATCAAACTCTTCGAACATTGGGAAATCAACAACCCAAAGAGGCTTCCAGTCACCTTCTAGCAGTTCGAAATCTTCGCCTAACTTAAGACGGAGTGCGCCCATTGCTTCAGTAACTACCGTGTAGCTGTCTGCACCGAACAATAGAATATCGCCTGTTTGTGCGCCCGTGCGCTCAAGCATCGCATTAGTGATATCTTCTGTTAGGAATTTAAGAATTGGCGACTGTAGACCTTCAAGCCCTGCTTGCGCATCGTTCACTTTGATCCACGCTAGACCCTTGGCGCCGTAAATACCAACAAACTTGGTATATTCATCAATTTGCTTACGCGAGAGTGACGCACCACCTGGTACGCGGATAGCAGCTACACGGCCTTTCGGATCGTTCGCTGGGCCACTGAATACTTTAAAGTCAACATTCGCTAAAAGGTCAGCGACATCGGTAAGCTCTAATGGGTTACGCAAGTCTGGCTTGTCGCTACCAAAGCGAGTCATCGCTTCTTTGTAAGTCATACGAGGGAAATCGCCAAGTTCAACGTCTAGCATTTTGTTGAACAAGTCGCGGATCATACGCTCAGTAATTGACATTACGCCATCGGCATCAAGGAACGTAGTTTCAATATCGATTTGAGTAAATTCAGGCTGACGGTCTGCACGTAAGTCTTCGTCGCGGAAACATTTTACGATTTGATAATAGCGGTCCATACCCGACATCATCAGAAGCTGCTTAAATAGCTGCGGTGACTGTGGAAGCGCGAAAAACTCACCTTTGTGAGTACGGCTTGGCACTAAGTAGTCACGTGCACCTTCAGGCGTTGCCTTGGTAAGAATAGGCGTTTCGATATCAAGGAAACCTTCATCTTCTAAAAAGCGACGTACTGCCCCAGTAACTTTTGCACGGAACTGCAGACGCTGGCTCATGACTGGACGGCGAAGGTCAAGGTAGCGATAACGCAGGCGTTGCTCTTCTGAGTTCTCTTGGTTCCAATCAAGTGGAAGTACATCAGATTTATTGATCACTTCAAGACCAGTACCAAGAATTTCGATTTCACCGGTACGCATATCTTTGTTTACCTGACCTTCAGGACGTGCACGCACTTTACCTGTTAGCTTCACGCAGAATTCGCTACGCAACGTGTTAGCAACAGATAACACCTCTGGCAGGTCTGGGTCGAATACCACTTGCACGATACCTTCGCGGTCGCGTAAGTCGATGAAAATTACACCGCCTAAGTCGCGACGCTTGTTAACCCACCCGCAAAGGGTGACTTCTTGTCCAATGTATGATGAATCGATATTCCCACAGTAATCTGTGCGCATGGTCCTTGACCCCTGATATATTTTCTTGCTTCGCATGGAGTGTAAGTGGCGCTTATTTGAGCATTGTTTAGGGCTTATTAGATTGACTAAATTCGCGTAAACTTGCTGACCAATTAACTGGCCTGCCCACTACATGCATAATGTAATGATTTAAAGGCCGCATAGTATAAACAAATGCTTCCTAAAGCCCAATGACAAATATGCATAAATCGGCCTTATCTCGCGGAAATATCTATATTGGATTACCCATGTGGCAACATAGCTATTGGCCAAAGACGTGGTTTGCTAATTATCCCAAGTCAGATAATGGTTTGTCTGTGTATGCTAAGGAATGTAATACGGTTGAGGGTAATACTACGTTTTATTCTCTTCCTCACCAAGACGCTGTAACGAGATGGCGTGATTCAGTGCCCGAACACTTTCGGTTTGCTTTTAAATTCCACCAGAATATTACCCATGTACATCAGTTAAAACACTGTGACGAAGAGGTTGCTCAACAGCTTTCCTTGTTAAGCCCTTTGAAAGAAAAGCTAGGGGTAATGATACTTCAACTGCCCGCTTCATTTGGGCCAGAAAAGCTGCCCGATTTAGATACGTTTTTAGCAGCACTGCCCCAAGAATTAAACGTCGCAGTGGAAGTACGGCATTTAGCCTTTTTCGCTAAGGGTGACGAGGAAAAGGCGCTTAATCAGCTTTTGATCAGCCGCGGTACAAATAGAGTCATTATGGACACCCGAGCGCTCTTTACTGGGCCTGTGGATGCAGGAGGAACAAGTAGACGTGCAATGCTAGAAGACGTCAGAGAGAAAAAGCCCCGTGTGCCTGTAAATGTTATCGCTACAGGCGATACACCTATTGTACGCTTTGTGGGCAATGACATGGATGACGACAACAGGCGCTGCTTACTGCCATGGGTGAAAAAAGTGAAACAGTGGCAAAGCGAAGGTAAAGACGTGTATTTCTTTTGCCATCGACCAGACAATAAAGACGCCCCTTGGTTAGCCCAGCAGTTTATTGATTTATACAACGAAAACGAAACCATTCATCTGCTTAATAACCTTGCGATTAAGCATCAGCCTGAGCAGGATGCGTTGTTCTAGCTAAGCATTTAAGGAACAAAGAAAAACGCATCACAAAAAGTGATGCGTTTTTCCTGCTTATTTGACTTGCCTATTTCTATCTGAAGTCAGCGGCATCAAGCTCGTGTTTTTTCATCAGCTTATGCATATCGGTGCGGTTTCTACCTGCAAGCTCTGCAGCACGCGTAACATTCCCATCTGTCATTTTTAACAGTTTATGCAGGTACTGCTGCTCAAAAGCATCGCGCGCTTCTGTGAGTGTTGGCCAACTTTGCTTGGTTGCAGACAGCGCTTGCTCAACAAGGTGAAGCGGAATTACCGGCGTTTGTGTTAACGCTACGCATTGCTCTACTACGTTAACTAACTGACGTACATTACCCGGCCAAGAAGAGGTAACGAGTTGCTGCATAGCGTCGTCAGAAAACTGGCTTACGTTCACACCATGGCGCTGCGCACTTTGCTGTAATAGTGAGCGGGCTAATAGTGGAATATCTTCACTTCTCGACTTCAACGATGGAAGTTTGAGGTTTACCACATTGAGACGGTAGTAGAGATCTTCACGAAACGTTCCCTCTTCCATTTCTTTGTGCAAATCTTTATGGGTTGCCGAAATGATACGAACATCGATGTCCACATGCTTACTGCTTCCGACAGGGCGAATTTGGCGTTCCTGAAGCGCACGAAGCAACTTAACTTGAAGTGTCATTGGCATATCGCCAATTTCATCTAAAAATAGCGTGCCGCCGTCGGCCTCTCTGAACAATCCAGGATGCGCAGCAACCGCGCCCGTAAACGCGCCTTTCGCGTGACCAAATAACTCAGATTCAAGTAGGTTCTCAGGCAACGCGCCACAGTTGATCGCAACAAAAGGTTTATCACTTCTATTACTTGCTTTGTGAATAGCGTTAGCTAAAAGTTCTTTACCTGTTCCGCTTGCGCCACTGATTAGGACCGACACTTCACGCTGGGCAATACGGTAGGCCTGATCTAATACGTTCAGCATTTCGGGGGAACGAGTGATAATATCTTTTGCCCAGTCTCCTGGTTGGGCCGCTTGTGACTGACTCAGCGCTTTTTGCAACAATGCTCTAAGCTCATCATGATCGACAGGTTTAGGAAGAAAACCAAATACACCGCGCTGGGTTGCCGCTACAGCATCTGCAATTGTGCCGTGAGCAGTCATAAGGATGACAGGAATGTCTTTGCGAATACCCATGATTTCTTCAAACAAACTTAGGCCGTCTAAACCTGGCATGCGCAAATCGCTTAGCACAACATCGTAATTGTCGTTCTGCAGTTTTCTCAATGCCGACTGACCATCTTCTACTGCCGTCACAGTATAACCTTCGCCTTCCAAGCGTATAGTCAATAGTCTCAATAGGCTCTTGTCGTCATCTACCAACAATAAGTTTGGGTTAGTGCCTGCTTGCTCGCTCATTGTTGTGTACTCCTATTTTTGTCCATCAGTGTTGCTTCAATTTGCAACAGTTCTTCTAGTTTTTTTCTTAGCGTGTCCGTTTCGCTTTTAAGCGCTTCAAGTTGCTGTGCACGAGAGGTATTTTCTTTTTCCAATACAACAAGTGCAGACTCAAGTTCCATTTGTTGATTGTTCTGCGCACCTGCAACGGTGGATACAACCTGTTGAGCCAGTGGCGTAAACTCCCCAGCCGCTTCATTCAAAGCCAGTTGAGCTCTTAGACGATCTTGATATGGCGTATCGTTTGGCAAGGTGTAGATATATGCAGTTAGTACATCAAATTCGGTTGTACCTAGCGCTTTAACCGCCGCCTTTCGTTCACTCCAATTGGTACTTCCCGCCTCTAACCACAAATTTAACCAGTACGACGGGTCGCAATTGTGCTCAAATGATTCTGGTGCTTGATCATAAAAACAAAAATCTTGGGTAATTTTAGGTTTCGCGTTAACTGACGCTAAAGGCGCAGCATCTTCTTTATTGCCCTTGAGCATTTGACATCCTGTCAATACCATCAGGGCGGCTACTAAGCCTACTGTTCTCATTGTTATATTTCCTGTTGAGGGATTGTCACTCTAAAGCAAACGTCAGCGTAGTCTACATCGACCACTTGCACTTCACCGTGCATTAAACGGGCACAATCTGCCACTATAGACAGCCCTAGCCCTGTACCAATGACGTTATCATTTCTTGGTTCGGTGCCACGGATGAAAGGCTCAAATAATGTTTTTACTGACTCAGGTGCAATTCGCTTACCGCGGTTTGCCACATCAAGGATCACATTATCATTTGCATTGTAAATATGAATGTTAATTGGCCGTCCCACCGCGCCATGCGCAACCGCATTGGACACGAGATTATCTAATATGCGACGGAATAATTCCTCATCAATGGTTATCTCTGCTGGTTCAACGTTAAGATCGACCTCTCTATCTTGAATCGCGAGTGCGTAATCTTCTAAACAAGCGTCAGCTAAGACTTTGGGGTTGCTTTTTACCATCTTAGGTTGCGCTTGCTGAAGAAGTAGATTGTAATCGAGTAGCTTTTCAACCAAGGTATTTAGTCGTTGTGTACTAGCAGTTAGCAACGACAGCACCTCTCGCTGACTATTATTTAACTCACCCACAACATTTTCAGACAGCAAACTACACCCCTCTTTAATACTCGCTAGGGGCGTTTTAAGCTCATGTGCAGCGTGTCGCAACAGCGCCGTTCGAATATGCTCTAGTTGTTGCAGTCTTTCGTACAGCCAGTGCAAGTCCTTTTCTACGTCAATTAACTCCTTTGGCGCTTGTCGAGACAACGGGGGTAGTTGCCCATCGCTGTGAGCCACAATACGAATAATTTTCTTAAGATTATTGACCGGATTTACAATAAGCTGACTGCCTAGCAAAATGAGGAGCAAAGACACACTGACTAACATTGCAGTAGACCACGCTTGCTTTGCTTGCATAGCATTTAAGTCGTCTTGTTGAAGCTGAACGCGTTTACTTATCGCTGACTCGACATCAGCTCTCAACTGGTCAACGCTACTTGCTACAGACGCCAAATAAGCGTTTAGAAGTAATTGGTCTTCAATTGTCCGGTACTCAGCCAATTGACTAATTTGCTCTGAAAGCCGACGACAGCTTGGCGGCGCAGCCAGCGCCTGACACAAGTTATCAGCCGCGAG
Source organism: Alteromonas sp. McT4-15 (assembly GCF_020515205.1). Classification (NCBI taxonomy): domain Bacteria; kingdom Pseudomonadati; phylum Pseudomonadota; class Gammaproteobacteria; order Alteromonadales; family Alteromonadaceae; genus Alteromonas; species Alteromonas sp. McT4-15. The sequence goes on along the minus strand of NZ_JAJALG010000006.1, from coordinate 100,757 downwards.
CGTAAATTGCTCTATCGCACTATCAGATAAGGTCGCCACCTGCTCGTTTCGCAGCACTGCAAATTGTCTGATACTGCGCTCTACGTCAACAACAGCATTATCAAGACGTTGCATATCACCGACAACGTCTACAACAAAACGTGTTTCTAATGTGGTCATTTGACCCACTTTGGCAAGGTCACTCTGACTTTGCCACAACAGCGCAATTAACGGTATTAACGCCAAGACAAAACTACCTAGTGTTAATTGCCGTAGCGATCCCAGCTGAACAAGACGCTCGCCAAATGAAAACTTATGTATCAGAACCTTATCCTCTAATTGTTTGACGCCACGCTAGCATTTCCAGGAGTGAGTTCGCTTTTAGCCATTTCAGACTCTGAGAGTTTGCCGTCCTCATTGTCATCAATAAGACCAAAATTACGCAACAACTCGGTGTGTCGCACCGCTTCTTTCAGCGAAATTAGTCCATCCTTATTGGTATCTAATTTCTGCATCAAATTGGTCGCAGCCGATGCGTGCGCATCAGCAACTGATATTGCTTGTACTGCCGCTACCGCGCACAGTGCTAAAAAAACTTTTTCGAGACGTTTCATCATGAATCCTCCTCACATGCCCTCAAATCCTTTTGCTATACCCTTTCCATTGCATTTCAGACTATATCCGATGGCTATGCCTTTAATTCTGACTATGCCAAATTTGGACCACATGTGAAAAACCCATTATTTTCAATAACATTTGAAATTTAACTATGCAGAGTTACTTTCAACCAACAGAAGCATGTTGCAAAAAAGAAACACTTTTTTGCAACAGCGGTTACATTACGCTAAGAAAGAAACGATGTTAACTGTCGCGTGCAGTTAACTTGCTTTTGCAGCTGTATAATGGGAGGGCGAAGCAATAAGATCAGCAAGAGGAACAGGTTTACTAAACATAAAGCCTTGTACGCTGTCGCATCCGTGTAGCTTAAGATAATCCCATTGCTCTTGGTTCTCGATACCTTCTGCGCATACAGCAAGTGACAGTCGTTTAGCTAAATCGATGATAGCTCCTGTTACTAAGCGACTGCGCTCTGAGGTCTGAATTTCAGTAACAAACTGCCTATCAACTTTCAGTGTGTCGATATTGATTTGTGTGAGATAACTTAATGATGAATAACCCGTGCCAAAATCATCCAGTGCAATGGCACAGCCCATATTACCAATGCGCCTGAAGAACTTATTGGAAAGCGCAAAATTTTCCAAATAGGCACTTTCTGTTACTTCAAACTCAAAATTCTCGGGGTTAATGTCGTAAAGGTTAAATGTATTGTAGATGTAGTCAAACAACTGGGCATTGCGCAAATCATGTCCAGATAAATTGACAGATACTCTGAACGGATTAGACGCCCATTGCCTGATGTCTGGCATATCGATACAAACGCGCTTGATAACCCATTGCGTAATTGCAGTGATTTTCCCACCTTGTTCTGCAATAGGAATAAACTCATTGGGCATTACAAGACCAAACTCAGGGTGAACCCAGCGAATTAGAGCTTCAGCACCAATTACTCGCCCTTGGTTGTTTACCTTAACTTGGTAGTAAACGACGAATTCATCATTAGCTAAACCTTGTTCAATACCGTTAGCTAAGTGCAGTTTACGCTTGTGTGATTCGACCATATCTGGGGTGAATAGTGTATAGCTTCCACGCCCTCGCGCTTTAGAGCGATACATAGCAAGATCAGCATTGCTCATCAATTCGCTTAGATCGTAGCTCGCATCAGATGCGGTCGCTATTCCAACACTTAACCCCACGGTTAACGAAAGGCCCCGTAGCTCGAAGGGTTCATCGAAGGAGGTGATCAGTCGCGACGCTAAGCTTTGAGCTGCTTCAGGTGACACGTCTCTATCTGGCAATACCAAGAACTCATCACCACCAAGTCGGGCAAATAAATCGCCATCGCGCAATAGACGCTGCACGCGATCTGCAACCTCAATCAAAATAAGATCACCGGTTTCATGACCCAATGAATCGTTTATACCTTTAAAGCCGTCTAAGTCGAAAAACAGCAGCATAAGATCTTCATCGTTGCGCTTAGCCCGTGCTAATTCAAGACGCAAGTTATCAAGTACAAATTGACGGTTTGGTAGCCCCGTCAAACTATCGAAGTTTGCTAACTGAGACATGGTCTCTTGCTGGTCAACCAACGTTTGTTTTTGCTCAAAATTAATCAATAGCTCCACTTCAATCGTGTCGAGAAGGCTATTGATATTTTTTGCAAGTCGGCCTATTTCATCATTGGAGTCGTGAGAGCATCGCAACGCATAATCTTTGGATTCAAATACTTCCTGCGTGAACCGCTTAAGCGAAGTAAGTGGCGCAATTAGATGGTAAAGGATGTAGGTACACATACATACACAAAGAAGCCAAAGCCCAAGAATGACCGGCAACTGCCCCAGAAAGCTACCATACCCACTACTTGCTAACAGCTTAGTAGAGTCTGCATATATAACGATATGTCCAAGGGGGTATAGACTACTTCCGATTAACTGGTGTGATACCACAATACTGTCATGACTGGTAACACCAAAAGGCACATCTTCTGGTGTGGTAGGAATTGAACTATCTTCGAATGCCAAAACCGCGTTGGGACTAACGCGGGCAATAACATTGTAATTGTTATCGTAAAGGGTCGCTGAAATAATATACTGGTATTCTCTTAGCGGATTGAATAGTTGAGAATACAATGCTTTGTCACCTGGGCTGCGCTCCATTACCACGGCGAGTTGCTGCGCCAACTTGTTGCTTAAGGCGATGGTGTTTTCCTGCATAACGGCTTTCACAGATGCATTTTGTTCTGCTCTGGTAACAACAACGATACATATGACCAATACCGACATAAATAACATTATTGCCAAGCCAATAGGCACTTTCAACGTCTTAAACACTTCCTCTTCCTTACCGCAATACTACAGTTTACCAACTTGCAGCCAATCTTAGCGACACCCATAGTAAGGGAGAGGAGTTAAAAATAAAATCCTTTTTTAAAAGGTATCAGTCGCGCCCCTCAGAGACTTCAAGTTTTGTTTTAATAAATTGGCTATGCGGAACGTAAAGTAAGTCGGCCACCTGACGGATCGTACTCTCTTCTAGCGGAGCCAGTGAATCATCTGCATAGGCAATTGCCCATAGGCTTCGTATGACATCTCTTTTCTCTTCAGCATCACAGTGTGCATTCAGTATTTTGGTAAACTTAACAAGGTCGATGGCTTCTTCAGCCGTTTCTTCCCCTTTTTCAAGTAAAAGCGCCATTGCTTGCTCGTCAATATTCACATGACGGCGCATTTGTTTCTTATATTCTTCTTGTTCACTTTGTGTCACTTTGTTGTCAGCATTAACTATCTCAGAAAGTAACGCTGCTGTGGCTAACTCAACAGTGACTGATGACGCTTTCTTCGCTTGCGTATCCTCAAAAAGTTGTAAAAAAGCTTTAAGCATAAAACCCCACAATTTAAATTTCTGTATTTAGCATTAATAATTACTTAGATATCGGATTAATCGTTTAATCGCGCAAATTGCAGGTTAAAGTAGATTTGAATTTGTAGTGTCTAATATGCAGTTAACTTTACTACCATTGTTCTCAAACCATAGTTTTTCACATAAGGTATGAAGTAGTGCTAACCCACGACCATGAAATTCGTCGTGGTTGAATTGTTGCGCGCCTTCCCACTTAAAGCCCTCTCCACTGTCTTCAACTGAGATAATAATATGATTAGTCGCGGGTTGAGATTCGATTCGTATTGTTATTGTTCCTTCTTCGAGCGCCTCTAGCGCTACTTCTCGGTTTTCATAGTAGGTTTGAAAGCCATCGACACCCGACTTTAGTTTCGAGTCAAGACACAAGATCCCGTGCTCAAGTGCATTATTAAACAGCTCTGATAACACCGTATACAATATTGAGCGCACCCGCTGTACACCTTCACCACTACTTGCTAGCTGTAATACGCGCTGCAAGATATCAGGCTGTTTTAGATGTTCTGGCTCAAGTACTACTTCGTGTACCGAGGGCAAACCAACATCGCCGGCATTAGATGAGATATTAATAGGTTTTGAGGTGAAAACTACAAGCGTGACGTCATCGTCAAAAACAGGCGCTGCTGCATGCTGTTGTACGCGCTTGTACAATGATTTTGCTAACACCTTTCCGTTAGTCTTGGTTTCGTCTCTTATTAGTTCAATGAGACCTTCTTCCATCAACATCTCATCGTTTTCGTTAGGACTCTCAATTAATCCGTCACTGTAAATAATAAGCTGTTCGCCTACGCCAAGTTGAACAATGTCATAATCAGTATTGAGTTCATGCTCTTCTAAAATCCCTAACGCCATATGACGAGAAGGAAATGTACGAAACGCAAAATTAGAGTTTGAAGGAACGATGGCAGCGGGCATTCCACCTTGCCATAAGCTTACTTTGTCACCCGCAGCGTTTATCTCGCCGACAACCGCGGCCATAAACATATCACCAGGCAATATTTGCAAGAGGATTTTATTAAGTTCAGAGACTGTTTCTGCTATCGACACACCTTTTTGACTGTATTCATGAAATGCGCGAGTAACGGGCAAAGCGCCAATGGCTGAGGCGAGTCCATGTCCCGTAAAATCAGCAACGAGAAAATAAATCCCCCCGCTTGGACTTGCTTCACACAAAAACAAGTCGCCATTGAATGTTTCCGCTGGCTGTAAATGACAATCAAAATGGGAAATTACTTCAGGGTTATTGATAATCGCATGACTAAAAATGTGCTCCACGATAGCGTGTTCTCGCGCAACTCGCTGTTGGTACATTCTCAGGGTTTGATTTTGTTGTTCAATATGTAGGCTCAATGCTCGGATCTTTAAATGAGCACGAATTTTAGCGACCAGAATATGCCTATCAAACGGCTTGGTCGCAAAATCGTTACCGCCCACTTCGAGACAACGCACCAAACTTTCTTTGTCTTCAAGTGCAGTGATGAACAAAATGGGTAGGTAACTACCGTCAGCCTTGCTTCGAATAAGTGGAGCTACATCAAAACCAGACATCCCCGGCATGACTACATCCAACAAGACTAAGTCTGGTGTCTCTTGCTCGAACAAACGCAACGCTTCTTCACCACTTTCAGCTACTACGCAATCTGTATAACCGGCGTTATGCAACATGTTGGCGAGAAGTGCCCGGTTGATGGTTTCATCATCGACAATCAAGATCTTCATGCGCGCCCTTCTTATTGTTGAACTGGCTTACCGAATTTCAAACTTTTTATCAAACCGAGATATTTTAAGAATTTTCTCCACTTGAGGGCGGGCATTATCGATACTGTAAGTAAGTTTGCGCTCAGCAAGCGCCTTTTGCATGTTTAGCAGCATCCCCAACGCAGAGCTATCCATATACTCAGTGCGCGACAAATCTATTGAAATATGTTCAACACTTTTATCAAGACCCGCATACGCATTGCGAAAATCCTCTACTCTGCTGAAATCAAACTTAGCGCCGACATCTATCGTTAACTCTTTCCCTTGGTTCTTGTAATTCGCCGTAATATCCATTTTGTCTCCTGTAAAATTATGAGCACAATACATCGTCTCATGCTTTCTGTTTTGCTATTGTTTATAGTAGCCGAACTTTTTTACAACGCCATCGATAAAAGTTTATTCTTTACTTAGTGTTAATATTGAAAAGCAGTGTCGATAAGGCAAAGCAGTAATTTGAGGTATCCATGCAAGATTGGCAAGAAGCCCTTTTGGTATATAGTACAGATGGCGGGAAAATTAAGCCCGAAGCCAAAGAAGCCGCGCGCTCTGTGTCATCAGATGGTATTGTGCGAATTCATCGTGAAACAAAAGGCCGTAAAGGCAAAGGCGTTTCGCTAATAAAAGGACTAGGCTTAGCTCCAGAAGCGTTAAAAAAACTGGGCTCTGAGCTAAAAAAGAAGTGTGGATGCGGTGGCGCTGTAAAAGATGGCGTGATTGAAGTACAGACTGATGATAGAGAAAAACTTCGTTCGCTTCTTACTGATAAAGGCTACAAGGTAAAGCTTGCTGGGGGTTAATATTTATAACCTCTGACATTTTCATAAACAAATACAAAAAGAGTCTGAAATGGAAAAGCTGTCAATTTCTGATTTACATATTATTTTAGTTGAACCTTCTGATACCCAAAGGAAGATCATAACTACCCTACTACTTAAAGAGAACGTTAAGGAAATTGACCCCGTCAGTACCCTTGCTGAAGCGCGCTCTGCAGTGAAAGCACATGGTGCTGATTTGATTGTCAGCGCCATGTACTATGAAGATGGCACTGCTATTGAATTACTTAAGTTCATTAAAGAAGACGATGAATTTAAGACTATTCCTTTCATGTTGGTTTCAAGTGAAAATCGCCTGAGTAAACTTGAAGAGTTTAAACAGGCCGGTGTAGCAGCAATACTGCCTAAGCCGTTCGAACCTTTACATTTGTCTAGAGCGCTGAATGCCAGCCTTGACCTTATCAATCACGATGAACTCGATTTAGACTTGTTCGATGTGCAAGAAGTAAGGGTGCTCCTAGTGGATGACAGCAAATTAGCGCGTAACCACATCAGACGTGTACTTGAAGGAATGGGCCTTAAAAAGATTAAAGAAGCTGAAAACGGCGCAATGGCGTTAACCTTTATTAAGGATGAGCCTTTTGACTTAGTAGTGACTGACTACAACATGCCTGAAATGGATGGCCGTGAGCTTTCAGAATTCATCAGATTTAACCCTGAAACCACCCATATTCCTATCATTATGGTAACGTCTGAGTCGGCAGAAAGTGCACACATGGCCAATATTCAACAAACAGGCGTTAACGCATTGTGTGATAAACCGTTTGAACCTACTGAGGTTAGACAGATGCTGTCAGCCTTGCTAGGCAACTAAAAGAATAGCGGGGTAGTTAGCACGGCGTGACGTGCTATTGAAAAGGCAGCTTTTAGGCTGCCTTTTTTGGCTATATTAAACTTACACTACTATCAAGTATTGACGAAAAAAAGACTCTCTCGATTTGTAAAAATGGGTTGACACTATCAGCTGTTCAACATACATTCATAGCCATGAAACAAAATACACAGTATGCAGCTATTTTCTTTTTTGCGTTTACATCCTTTCACTAGGGAGGCGCAGTTGCATGCTAAAAAACCTCCCAACCGGGAGGTTTTTTTTTAGCTTAAAACACTACGGGAATAACATGTCAGATAACGCATTAGATACTGTAAGAGAACGCATTACCGCGCTCGACAGTGAATTACTTACGCTACTTTCCGAGCGCCGAAAGCTCACTAATGAAGTGGCTGAAACAAAAATAAAACACCACATTCCTGTTAGAGACCAAAAACGCGAAGAGCAATTGCTAGTTCGCTTAATTAAAGAAGGGCAAAGCATTGGCCTTGACCCACACTACGTGACGCAAATTTTTCATGTCATCATTGAAGACTCTGTATTAAATCAACAGGCCATGCTGGCAGAACGCGCTAACCCTGGAAGTACATTGCCATTAAATCGCGTAGCGTTTCTTGGTGATAAGGGTTCATATTCGTACCTTGCAACGCAAAAGTACTTTTCGCGTCGCCCCGGAGAATTACTTGAAATTGGTTGCCAGAGCTTTGCCGAAATTATCCATAAGGTAGAAAATACCGAAGCTGATTACGCAGTTTTACCCATTGAGAACACTACCTCTGGCAGCATTAATGAGGTTTACGACCAATTACAGCATACGCAGTTAAGTATAATTGGCGAACTCACCCACCCTATCAGACATACACTGCTAGTTGGGACAAACACTAGCATCGATAAAATTAAAACGCTTTACGCCCACCCACAGGTGTTTACCCAGTGCAGTCACTTCCTCGCTGAACTAGGTAATGTGGAAGTGAAAACGATGGATAGCACGTCCTCAGCAATGCTTACAGTAAGCGAGCTTCAACGAGACGATGTAGCCGCTATAGGTAGTGAAGCCGGTGGTAATCTTTACGGCCTTATGGCAATAAAGAGTAATCTTGCTAACCAAAAAGAGAACCATAGTAGGTTTATCGTTGTTGCAAGAAATCCAGTAGTAGTGCCGCTACAAGTGCCAGCTAAGACAACGCTAGTTATGTCCACGGTTCAGAAGCCCGGCGCATTAGTAGAAGCCCTAATGGTACTTAAAGACAACAGTATCAATATGACCAAGCTAGAGTCTCGCCCGATTCCAGGCAACCCATGGGAAGAAATGTTCTATATTGATGTTGAGGGTAATGTAGAAGATGGCCCAGTACAAAAAGCGCTCGACGCATTGCGTAGTATTACTCGCTATATCAAGGTATTAGGCTGCTACCCAAGCGAAGAAATTAGTCCAACAAAAGTTGCTGCGGCAAGTGCGCTTACGCAATAACTAAGTGCGTCTGAGTGTTTTCGCTGCTGAACAGCCCAGTAATCAATACCTGGGCTGTTCAGAAATACATTTACACAACAAACTATGACCTAGCGCAAAGTTTTGCCAGTTGCCATCGTAGTAAACTACAGTCGGAAAGTGTTTTATCGATAAGTAGGGTGTAAGTTGTTATGCAGGCATTTTGGCAGTTATACGATGTTATAGAACGAACGTTCTTCTACACACTGACACGAAAAATAGTGGGTAACATAACGTTTTTGTTTCTTTTTCAAGTTGCTAATTTCTATCTATTCTATCAAGTTGCATCAGCCCCCTTTGATGAACGTTCCTCCCTTTTTTCTGCCATGATCACATTATCCGTGCTTGGGGCCTTTAGCTTTGCTTTTACTATTTTTTATTTGCATTACCTCATCGTACGACCAGTAAACGCGCTACTTAATACGCTAAACGACATCAATCATACTCAGGGTAATTTAGCAACGCGTTTACCTGCTTTTACAAGGGATGAATTTAGAGATGTCTCTCAAGCTTACAATTTATTCGCTGAAAATCTCAGCCAATTGATCAAGACCATTAATCAAGATGCCGAAAAAGCATCTACAGCTAACGCGGTTATGGCCACAGCTATTGAAGAAGTGAGTCAGCAAGCCTGCACACAAAAGTCGCTCAGTCATGTCATTAACACATCGACACATACAGTCAGTGAAAGCATCGACGATATTGTAAGCGCTGCTGATCAGGTGAGTACGACTAACACTATTAACCTTACTAGCGCCCAAGATGCAAATAACAACCTGTTATTGTCGCATCAACAAATCGAAAAAATTACGACCTTGCTGCAACAGTTTTCAACGACGGTCTCGGGGCTTCAAGACAACGCAGATAATGTGCGGAATATTCTCAAAATGGTGGAAGAGTTTGCCGACCAAACAAACTTGCTTGCACTTAACGCCGCGATAGAGGCAGCAAGGGCCGGTGACGCCGGAAGAGGGTTTGCTGTAGTCGCGGATGAAGTACGTACGCTTTCAGCTAAAGTAGCTGATGCCACCCAGAAAATTAGTCACTTCCTAAACGATATGGAAACGTTAGTGGGAGAAACCCAAGAAGAATCAACAATGCTTATCAGCGCATCTGATTCGATGAAAGTTAACATTGACGCAACCATTACGCTGTTTGACAAAATGATGAAAGACTTTGAGCAAAATATTGACGCGTTCAAAGTCATATTGTCATCAGTGAGCAAACTGCAACAACAACATGAGCAAGCCACAGATAACGTAGAACATATAACACAGTTAAGTGACAATATTCAGGCCCAAATGGTCGTTACAAACCGTGAAGCCCAGCAAGCACAAACTCTTGCACTTGCTACTCAGCAAGGATTAAAGCAATTTACAAGCTAGTTGAAGACACGCGTTTTAAACGCGCTGTCTTGCTAGTTTATTTATCGCGAAGAAGCTGACCATCGTCAGCTTTCAAAAGCATTTGCTTGCTGTCGACAAGACACTTTTTAGCATAGTCGCCAAACCACGCCCCTACTCGCATAAACTGCTCTACAAACCCTTTTTTATCGCCCTTTTCCAGTAAAGTAAGCGCCAACCCAAATCGTTCGTAAAAACGACGTAGTAGCGCAAAGTTATCAGGGTTATTGAAAATAATGTCTGCATACAGTTGGGGAGACTGCGCAAAAAGACGCCCTACCATAGCGAGTTCAAGGCGATAAATGGGTGAACTAAACATGGTAAGCGACTCAAGGTTAGGGTTTTCCCCTTTCAAGTGTTGTCCGTACACAAAGGTGTTGAAATGTCGCATTACCTGAATATAGGCCATAGCTTGATCATGCTCATTAGCACTAGAGTCGTGAATAGTTGCCCCCCAAATTCGCATTTGCTCAATAAGCCATGCATATTTGTCACTGTCCCGACCGTCGCAGACTACGACAACCTGCTTTATCATTCCAGGGGCATCAGGCCCAAACATTGGGTGAAGACCAACAACCGGACCTGAGTGTACGGCCAACATCGCGTCTAGCGGTTTAGCCTTTATACTCGTGATGTCTGCAAGCACACACGTTGTGGGTAGCATGGTAAGCTTGCCAATTACCGATTCGGTTAAATTGATAGGAACTGCAACTACAACCAAAGATGCTGAGCTTAATACCGAGTGAGCATGGCCGCTATCCCAGTCATCTTTTTCAACCACCGAAACCGTATAATTACTTCGCTCAAACAAGCTAACGAACACACGCCCTAACGCGCCTGCGCCACCAATGACAACCACATTATCGAGATCTGGCTTTACACAGCGGTAGTTGTTGTTTTGGGTGTGGTAGGATTCGCGCATTACACGGCGCAGTAGATCTTCGGTTAGGTCAGGAGACACACCAAGCGCTTCGGCCTGCGCTCGCCGAGAAGCAATAAGGGCTTTTTCACGTTCAGGAACATAAACAGGCATACCTGCCTGTGCCTTAATCTGCCCTACTTGGGTGGTAATTTTATTGCGTTTTGCAAGTAGCTCGACGAGCTGTGTATCCAGCTCGTCAATACCTTCACGCAGCGCAGAAAGTTGCTGCGAAAAATCGGCCATATTGCTTATTCCTTGAATCAAATGGCACGGATACGTCGGCTTAAGCCACCGTGCGCTTATTTTGACGTAAGGGTAACACAGTTATTAATTTATCTCTGGTTTGAGCAATCAAGTTTTCTGTGCTTTCCCAGTCAATACAACCGTCTGTTATGGAAACCCCGTATTCAAGTTCTTCAGGCTTTTTCCCATCGGCCTTCTGATTACCAGGGTTTAAGTGACTCTCTAGCATGATGCCAATAATAGATTGATTACCTTCGAGTATTTGATTTACTACATTCTGAGCAACCAATGGCTGGCGGCGATAATCTTTTGCCGAATTTGCGTGACTGCAGTCAACGACTAGTCCAGCAGTAAGGCCTGCGCCTTCTAATTCCAACTCACATTCAGAGACACACACAGAATCATAATTTGGCTGCTTTCCACCACGTAAAATGATGTGTCCATCAGGGTTACCGCTTGTACCTATGATGCTCACTTGTCCCTGTTTGTTAATGCCCATAAAACGATGCCCTGATGCAGCAGATTTAAGTGCATTTATGGCTATATCTAAACTACCGTCAGTCCCGTTTTTGAAACCAACGGGCATTGAAAGTCCACTGGCCATTTCACGGTGCGTTTGTGACTCAGAGGTACGAGCACCAATAGCTGCCCAACTAAATAGTTCAGCAAGGTACTGAGGACTTATGGGGTCCAGCGCTTCAGTGGCTACAGGAAGCTCTAACTCAGCTAACCAAATAAGTAGTTCACGCGCTTTGCGTAGACCTGTTTCGATATCAAAACTACCGTCAATATGCGGATCGTTAATCAGCCCTTTCCAGCCCGTTGTCGTGCGCGGCTTTTCAAAATACACTCGCATTACAATAAATAAGGTATCTTTGCATGACTCATGTAGCTCTTTCAGTTTTAGCGCATACTCTTTCGCTGCTTCAACATCGTGGATAGAACAAGGCCCACACACTACAAGCATTCTGTGATCTCGACGGTGAATAATGTCTGACACGATTTTGCGTGAGGCAGAAATTGCTTCTAGGGCTTTATCTGATACCGGTAGTTCGGCGCTTAACGCATCTGGGGTAATAAGTACGTCTTCTGCACTTACGTGAACATTGTTGACTGTGTCCTTAATCATGGGAGCTCTCTTAACTTTGAAACCTAAAAAATAAAACGTTAAAAGAGTATGCAACCTGCATGTAAACTTTATTGTACAACCAGCTTTTCTATATTTCTTTAACGTCATTGACTTTTTAACAACTCACGAATGACAACGCAAGCATTACCGAATAATACTTTAATCTAGTCTAGAATCTTAGGGAATCAACGTGATTATTTGTCAACCAAACGATCACCAGGTCACTTTTTAATCAGTAGTGAAATAGTAATGCGAATGTACGCTAACTTACTGCGTATGAAAAACGCGATTAATGATAATAACCACAGTTAATTTCTATAAATCGCTAATATGTAGGAAAATAAGGGCAAATAAGAAAATAAGAGCATTATTATGGATTTAGTCAAAATAACCTATCACGGTGATGTCGCCCTACTTACCATGGAAAATGGTGAAAACCGTCACAACCCAAACTTTGCTGAAGCAATGCTTGCCGCGCTTAGTAGCGTTTTAGAAAACCCGGACTGCAAAGCGTTGGTATTAACCTCAAATGACGAAAAATGTTTTAGTTTGGGGATCGACACAGAGTGGTTGATGCCAGCAATGAAGGCTCAACAATTTAGTGATATTAAGCAGTTCATGTACAACATGGATGAGGTTTTTAAGACACTGCTATTATTCCCCTTGCCTGTTATAGCTGCAATAAACGGCCATGCTTTTGGTAACGGCGCTATTTTAGCGTGTGCATGTGATTTTAGGTTTATGCGCTCAGACAAAGGCTTTTTCTGTTTTCCTGAAGTCGATTTGTCTATACCGTTTTTGCCTGGAATGATTGAATTCGTGAAAAAAGCATTGCCCTACCACCGGTTCAACGAGATGAAACTATCAGGAAGACGTGTATCTGGAAGAGAGCTTGAACAAGATCATGTGGTTGAGAAAGCCTACGATACACACGCTATGCTGATGGAAGGTGCGTTGAATTATGCTAAAACCTTTGACAAGAAACGCGGCATATTCGGGGAGCATAAAAAGCGGTTACACAAACACATCATCGAGACAATCGAGAGAGAAAATAAGCCGCTTATTGAAGCACTCTCGCTCGTAATCCAATAAACGTCGACAACAATTTAGCACATTGTCACTTGCAGTGAGAAGTAGATATTCTTCTCACTGTATTTCAGGGTTCCCCCCATCTATTTCGATAAAATCAACGCCATATCGACGTAGCATAGTGCGCCATTCTGGTGTATTAAGCTCACTCTGCAATCGCTGATTAAGGTGGGATTCTGTGCTACCTAAATGACGAGGCACTAACATGTGCCTAAAATATTCCTCATGAGGTACTTTGGAAATGTGAATACTTTCTATGTAGTCATTTTTATCGTACAGATAGGCCAGCGTGCTTTTGCTAACAACACCAAAGTTCACCCTCTGGTGTTCAATCATATCAATGATCTGTTCTTCTGACTCGGTGTCAAACCGCTTTAACTGACCATCTTCAATAGCGTTGTTAAGCCCGACGTAAAAAAGCCCTCGAACACCGGCCATTGCCTTGTCAGACAATTCATCAACTTGGAATTCGAATGGCGTATCGGCATTAGAAACAATTTCGTCTTTATCTTCAATAAAGGGAATTGACCATAAGTATTTCGTTTTGTCACCATCGGAAAACCAATGTGGGCTTACGCCAATTACGACGCCTTGAAGATCATTATTCTCTAGCAATTTATTAATTCTTTTTCTTGGCATATAGGCCAATTGGTATTCAACCGCTTCATCGCTTAGCAAAGATAACATATCGTAATAGAGTCCAGAATTGACGGCTTCATCGATGATAAAAGGGGGTTTGAGGTGATATGAATAGACGGTTACAACATTCGGGCTCCGTTCTCTTTCATTGGCAAAAAGCGAAGCGCTTGCGAAGAAGAGCAGTATGACTAATGCCGTTCTTAACACCAATGTTAAGCGTGAGGATATAACAGTGTCTGCGTGAGTAGTGCAATTACCAACAAAGGACAATTTAGCCAATCTTTTCATCGCCTTAAGGAAGCGGGTTATATTAGATTAAACCATATAACAAAAATTTAGCTAGTATGACCTCTTGTCTAGAGCTGTAATTTGACCGTGATTTAAGGTAAACGAAAAGCGCGTTTTTTGTGTGTGCGTTTATGAAAGAGGTCTATATTCCAGTTCCAATAAACTGAACCTAATCGTAAAAAGACGGTTACGATAAGTGCGCCTAAGATACACCAAAAGTAAGCAATATCCATCGCAAACAGCGCGGCATACGTTAACCCACCAGCCAAGCAAGTACTTGCATACAAATCACTTTTCATAACCAGCGGGACCTCTCGACATATAACATCACGCATGAGTCCACCAAAAATACCTGTAACTACTCCCATTGTGAGTGCTACAAGCATGCCTGTACCTTCAATAAGCGCCTTTTCAATTCCTACAATATTGAAAATAGCCAGGCCAATTGCATCCATTACAATGAAAAAGAAGTTTGCGGGGGAAGGCATATAACGCACAAATAAAATAGTGACTAGAATCGCGGTGTAAGTTGCAAAAAGATAGTCTGAGACCTCAACCCAAAAAATCGGTTTGCCTAACATAAGGTCTCGGATAGTCCCTCCACCAATTGCAGTAATCGCCCCTACTACAACAATGCCAAAGCCATTAATTTGTTTTTGATGTCCCATTAACGCACCTGATACAGCGAAGAACGCTACACCAACAATATTGAGAAATAAAAAGTAGTCCGAGCTCATATCTAATTAATAACCCATCGTGTTCAATCGAAACACGTATAACTGTTCAGTCGTTCCACTATGACGCCCGAAAGACACAATGCGTTAATTAGCGCTGACAAGTGGCATTAACTATTTTTAAGGTTTGCGGCGGGAAAAAGATCGAATATCAGGCACAAAAAAGCCCGCTTAACGCGGGCTTTTTCGAAGTTAACAATAACGCAAGGATTAGTAATCTTAGTTAAGCTTCTCTTTGATACGTGCAGATTTACCTGAACGCTCACGTAGATAGTAAAGCTTAGCACGACGAACCGCACCGCGACGTTTAACTTCAATTGAAGAAACTGCCGGGCTGTGTGTTTGGAACACACGCTCAACGCCTTCGCCGCTAGAAATTTTACGCACGGTAAAAGACGAGTGCAGACCACGGTTACGTTTAGCGATAACAACACCTTCATAAGCCTGAAGACGCTCTTTGTCACCTTCGGTAACGCGAACTTTAACAACTACTGTGTCACCTGGACCAAACGCAGGAACATCAGTCTTTAGCTGTGCTTCTTCGATTTTTTTGATGATATCTTGACTGACTTTGCTCATCATATCCTCTCGTCCTAGTTAACTGTCATCTTGCTGCAGTTGCGCTTGGAATAATTCAAGCAAACGCTGCTGCTCCTCAGTCAGAGCTAGGTGATTTAACAATTCAGGGCGACGCTGCCAGGTTCTACCTAATGACTGCATCAATCGCCACTGCCTAATTTTTTCATGGTCCCCACTTAACAACACCTCAGGAACCTTTTGACCATCAAGTATTTCGGGCCGCGTATAATGCGGACAATCCAAAAGACCGTCAGTGAAAGAATCTTCAACCGCTGAGGCTTTGTGCCCCAACACACCGGGAACCAACCGTGCAACTGCGTCCATAAGGACCATTGCTGGTAGTTCACCGCCGCTTAACACGTAATCACCAATAGAGACTTCTTCGTCAACATGGCTTTCGATTACCCGCTCGTCGATGCCTTCGTATCGACCACAAATTAAAATTGTGCGGTCGATATTAGCAAGGCGCTGAACGCCTGCTTGGTCAAGGGGTTTCCCTTGGGGTGATAAGTAGATCACCTTACTGTTTTCGCCACCCACTTTCTTGGCGGCTTGTATTGCGTCAGTTAGCGGTTTTACCATCATCAGCATACCGGGGCCGCCACCATAGGGGCGATCGTCTACTGTACGATGGCGGTCATGTGTAAAGTCACGGGGGTTAAAGGTATCAACCGATAATGTTCCAGATTTAACTGCTCGACCTATCACACCCTGTTGGGTAAATGGGGCAAACATGTCTGGAAACAGGCTAACAACTCCAAACCACTTTTCCGGTGTCACTTAAAACCCCGGGTCCCAGTCAACTTTAATGACCTTCGCTTCTTTATCTACCTCTTGTACGACATCGTCGAACACAAAAGGTATAAGTCTTTCTTTTTGACCAAAAGCATCGCCTACATTCGCTTTAACGTGAATAACGTCGTTTGCACCTGTATTGAATACTTCTTTCACCACACCTAAGTCGTAACCTTGCGTTGTTACCACTTTCATGCCGGTGAGCTCGCGCCAATAAACCCCTTCGTCACCTAAATCAGGCAGCTGTGAAGCATTTATGTTGATATCCAAGTTTTTGATGCGCTCTGCATCATCTCGACTATCAACGCCCACAATTTTTGCAACGAGGCTTTTACCATGCGGTCGCCACTGATCAATTTGATATTCTTTTTCATCGCCAAGAAACCATGGCGCGTACTCAAAAATACCTTCTGGTGTTTCCGTATAGCTGTTGATTTTGACCCAACCTTTAACACCGTACGGTGCGCCAATTTTGCCAACAATCACTTTGTCAGACGCTAGACTCATCTATACCACCAGTTAATAACAGCTTACGCTGCAGATTTTTTCGCTTCTTTTACCAAGCTAGAAACGCGATCTGATAAGCTCGCGCCTACGCCAACCCAGTATTCAACACGCTCTAGGTCTACGCGAAGACGTTCCGCTTGACCCTGTGCAGTTGGGTTGAAGAAACCGATGTTTTCAATGAAACGACCGTTTCTTGCACGACGGCTATCAGCCACCACTAGTTGATAAAATGGACGCTTTTTCGCGCCACCACGCTGTAAACGAATAGTAACCATAAATGCCTCAAACTCGTTGTAGCGTTACCGTTAACTTAAGCCTTCGTTTAACGACTAAAAATAGACGCCAATTAGAAGGCCGCCGAATTATACGGATATGGGGTCTGATTGCAAGTTTTTATCCGCATTAAGGGCTTTTAAATTAAGATAATTTTCCAAAGCGGTACATTGGCAATGAGGGGCATCGATTTATATGGTCTTCGTGCGCTTATCACTTACATTGGCAAAGCTATCGATTATTCAAACCACTTGTGTTGTAAGTCACGTATAGTGAAGCAAGAAACCGTTAAATTTATTGTGGAGTTATTTTGTCTAAAGGGCTTGAAAGCGTGTCTACCAAAGTGGTGTTTAAATGGATTGGTGGGCATTTAATGAATTACCGCACGCGTGTGGTTGGTGCCATTGTTGCTCTGTTTACTGCCGCCATTGCATGGTTAGCATTGGGGCAAGGCATTAAGTACGCCATTGACAGTGGATTTGTAGAAAGCGCATCAGATACGTTAAATCAAGCTACAGTATTGGTCCTTGTTGTTACCGTTATCGCATGTATTGCCACCTATGCCCGCTTTTATTTAATGACGTGGTTAGGAGAACGTGTTAGCGCTGACATACGCAAGCAAGTATATTCACATTTGCTATCGCTTCCCCCTTCGTTTTTCGCGGAGCTTCGCACAGGTGAAGTTATCTCGAGATTTACAAGCGACACGACAATTATTCAAACCGTTGTGGGAATGAGTCTTTCAATGACACTGCGTTCAGTGGTTACTTTCATTGGCGCAATCAGTTTGATGGGGTTTTCAAGTCCACTTTTGACATTCTGTGTCATTGTAGCGGTGCCCGCCGTTTTAGTGCCTATTAAAGTACTCGCGCCACAAGTACGCCGTTTTGCTAAAGAAAGTCAGGACAAAGTAGCTGACCTTGGTGCGCGTATTGATGAAAGCCTACATGAAATCATGACGGTACAAGCCTATACCGCTGAAGAAAATGAGCGAATGCTTTTTTCAAAGCAAGTAGAAGCTGCTATGGACATTGCCAAAAAGCGTATTCATTACCGTTCACTACTTATTGGCTGCATTATGTGTATCAGCATGATTGCGATTATTTTTATTGC
This sequence comes from Alteromonas sp. McT4-15, assembly GCF_020515205.1. Classification (NCBI taxonomy): domain Bacteria; kingdom Pseudomonadati; phylum Pseudomonadota; class Gammaproteobacteria; order Alteromonadales; family Alteromonadaceae; genus Alteromonas; species Alteromonas sp. McT4-15. The sequence goes on along the minus strand of NZ_JAJALG010000006.1, from coordinate 82,618 downwards.
ATGGGTAGGTGCTCGGCAAGTATTGAATGGCGCAATGACCGTGGGCGAATTATCAGCGTTTCTATTTTATGCCGTTATGGCTGGCGGCAGTATTGCCACTATCAGCGAAGTCATCGGTGAAGTGCAGCGTGGTGTCGGTGCAAGTGAACGGCTTTATGAATTATTTAACACGCAACCGGATATTGCATCGTCAGTAGATAGTTACAATAGCGCCAAAGGCGAGATTTGTGCCACAGCGCCACAAATCACCATACATAATGTGCACTTCGCCTACCCTAACAGTAAGCCTTTATTCAGCGATCTAAATATAACGATCAAAGCAGGCGAAAAGCTCGCGCTCGTTGGCCCCAGCGGCGCAGGCAAAACAACGCTCTTTCAACTATTGTTGAGATTTTACGACCCACAAACTGGGCAAATATGCTTTGATAGCAAGGCCATTCATACAATGCCGGTAGAAGTGTTACGTCAACACATTGCCGTTGTCACACAAGAACCTGTGGTATTTGCCAGCTCAGTAATGGAAAACATTCGCTATGGTCGCCCCAGTGCCAGCGACGATGACGTGATAGACGCCGCTAAACAAGCCTTTGCACATGAGTTTATCGACAACTTAGATGAACGCTACAATACACAACTTGGTGAACGCGGTGTAAAGCTTTCGGGTGGGCAAAAGCAGCGCATTGCCATTGCTCGCGCAATTCTAGCCAATCGTCCTATCTTATTGCTCGACGAAGCCACCAGTGCCCTTGATGCAATGAGTGAACGCATGGTGCAACAAGCCATTGATAAATTAATGCAAGGGAAAACCAGTATTGTGATAGCGCATCGATTAGCCACTGTTCAGCACGCCGATCGCATTTTAGTCATGGATAAGGGCCAAGTTGTGGGCGTGGGTACCCACGCCTCACTCATGAAAAGCGATACCTTGTATAGGGAATACGCCGAACTGCAACTGCTAAGTTGAACCGCATGCGATGCTATTAGGTACAAATGAACATTGCTGAATTGATTATTTTTCAAACAGCACGTTCAAACAACAATGTATAAATAGAATATCGCTACGGGTTAACAAATGAAGAAGTCTGTTTTTAATGCAGCAAAGACATGGACAAGTCTTTGCGCCCTGTTACTAATGATACCAATTGCCAACGCACAATTTATGGGCGATAGGCAGGCGAAACTTGTCGTTACAAAGCCAATCGAGTTTATGAACGAGACGCGCAATGTGGAGGCGGTAGGCAGTGCTGAAGCGGTGCGCTCAATTGCCTTGTACCCTGCCGTTTCAGATGAAGTCACCGAGATAAACTTCGTACCAGGCCAAGCCGTTGAGAAAGGCAAAGTATTGGTTCGACTTGATGACAGAAGACAACAAACGGCACTGAAACGCGCAGAATTAACCTTGGCCGATGCACAGCGAACAGTCGAGCGTTTAGCATCAAGCTATAAAAATGGCGCAGTGCCAGTAAGCGAACTGGACCTTGCACGAGTGCAGCGTGACCTTGCTGAGGTGGCGCTAGAAGAAGCAAAAGCCGATTTAGAAGACCGCCATATTGTTGCACCTTTTGATGGCATTGTGGGTATCACTGACGTAGAGGTTGGCGACCGAATAACCGAACAAACCCTTATCACTACCTTGGATAACCGCAGCAAGTTATTTATAAACTTTAAGGCGCCAGAGGCATCATTACCGGTGTTAATGAATGCTCCAATGGTTACTCTTGTACCTTGGAGTGACAAAGAGAAAACAGTACAAGCGGAAATTGCACAAATTGACTCCCGAATTAATGAAGCTGACCGCACCTTGCGCGCTCGTGCGATTTTAGACAATTCTGCTGACATTTTTCGCCCGGGCATGAGTTTTCGGGTAAATCTGAGCATTGAAGGTGAGCGCTTTGCTGCCGTACCCGAAGCGGCACTATTATGGGGTGCCACAGGTGCTTATGTATGGCTTGCCAAAGATGGCAAAGCTCAACGGGTAGATGTAAGTGTTCACCAACGTTTAAGAGGCACAATACTTGTGTCAGGCGAAATACGTGAAGGCGATACGCTTATCGCAGAGGGTGTACAACGCTTAAGAACTGGCCAAGCAATTACCACCGAGTTGGCGGGAGGGCCACAAGGTGAGTGATCCACAACTTTCCTCTTCAACAAACGATTTGCCATCATTATCAATAAGACGTCCCGTTCTTATTGTTGTATTAAACCTGTTGATCGCCATTGCAGGGCTTGCAGCGCTAAGCGGCCTTGAAGTTCGAGAACTGCCTGATGTCGATACTCCGCGCGTTACCGTTACCGCCAACTTCCCCGGCGCTTCACCTGAAACGGTTGATGCTGAAGTCACTGGCAGACTTGAAGGTGCGGTTGCGCGAGTAAGTGGCGTAAAGAACATTTATGCCCAAAGCGAAGAAAACTCAGCGCGCGTACGCGTTGAATTTCGACCTGGCGTAAATTTAGAAGACGCAGCAAATGAAGTACGAGAGTCTGTCAGCCGTGTACAGCGACAATTACCAGAGGATGTAGAGCAAGTTGCTATCATTCGTGCCGACAGCGATGCACAAGCTGTGGTTAGCTTAGCAATTTCAAGTGACACACTTGATATGGAGACGCTGACAGAACGAGTAGATACCGACGTAGCCCCACTCTTTTTAAGTATTCCAGGCGTTGCCGATGTCACGTTAAATGGTGATAGAGAACGTGTATTACGGGTATCGGTTGATCCATTGCGTTTGACTAGCTTTGGCCTATCAATGACCGATGTTGCCAACGCCCTATCACTTGCCCCTTTTGATGTCCCTGCTGGCAGCATTCAGTCGGCCGAACAGGCTCTCATTGTGCGCGCAGATGCAACTTCAGTAACGGCAGAAGACGTTGGTGACATTGTGGTTTCCGGCGATATTCGTATAAACGATGTAGCCAGCGTGTACTTTGGTCCTGCCGACACGTCAAGTATGGTGCGTTTAGACGGCACACCCGTAATTGGCGTTGGCGTTATACGCCAGGCCAGTTCTAATACCATCGAAATTTCAGATGAAGTTTTGGCAATGGTTGAAGATTTAGACAAACGCTTCACCGATATGAATATCGTCGTTACCTCTGACGATGCAGAGTTTATTCGTGATTCTGTTAAAGAAGTTGTAGTATCGCTGAGCCTTACTATCGCACTGGTGGTTGTTACCTTATTAGTATTCATTGGCTCGTGGCGAGCCACCATTGTTCCAGCGCTTTCTATTCCAGTATCGCTTGCCGGTGCGCTTGCCATTATCTGGGCAATGGGCTTTTCAGTGAACATTCTTACTTTGCTTGCCTTGGTATTAGCTACTGGAATGATCGTTGATGACGCCATTGTGGTATCTGAAAACATTCAAAGACGCAGAGGCATGGGATTAGGTGCCAGAGCCGCCGCAGTGGTTGGTACACGAGAAGTATTTTTCGCAGTGGTGGCCACTACTGCAGTGCTGGCATCAGTATTTATCCCTATCGCATTTTTACCTTCTACTGCAGGAAGACTATTTAGAGAGTTTGGTGGTGTGCTGGCGGGCGCAGTGGTTATCTCGTCTTTCGTTGCGCTGTCATTAGTACCTGCGCTTACTGCACGACTTAAAGTCAAAGAAGCGAAAACGAGTGGGCTTTTCAGCAAAACATTTGGACGCTTTGGCAATGCGTGTCTAGGGCTTTATCAATCGTCACTACTGAAGGCGCTTAAGTATGGCTGGGTAGTAGGCATTTTGAGCCTTGCAGCTGGCGGCGGAGCATATATCCTTTCTCAGAATATCGACAATGAATTATTACCCAGTGAAGATAGAGGCACTATTCGTATTTTTGCTCGCGGTCCTGACGGTGCAGGCCTGAACTTTATGGACAGGCAAGCCGAGAAAATGGAAGAACTGCTATTACCCTATGTAGATAACGGTACTATCGATTCGATTTACACCGTTGTAGGGTCATGGGATCCAAATATCGTGTTCATTACGGCGCCTCTTAAGCACTGGGACGAGCGTGATAAATCGCTTCAAGATGTGGTAAACGAAATACGTCCTAAGTTACAGCAAATTCCTGGTGCGCCAGGCAATGCGTTTGGTGGCAATAGCCTTAACTTACGCGGCCAAGGTGGCGGCCTTGAAATTGCGTTAACTGGCGATACATACGAAAATATTTTTGCCGCGTCTCAAGCATTCGCAAGACAACTTGAAGATGAAATGCCTGAACTGGGACGCCCTCGTATAAGCTACGACCCTACTCAGCCCCAAATGCGCGTGAACATTGATAGACGTCGCGCTGAAGAATTGGGTGTTCCACTCAACGATATTGCTAGCACGTTACGGGCAGCAGTAAACGGTGACGATATTGCAGATTTAAACGTGGGGGACCAATCCATTCCAATTATGCTGCAAACCAATAACCGCAGTACAATCAACCCTTCTGATCTCACTAGCTTATATGTGAAAAGTAACAACGGGAATTTGGTACCGCTATCAAGTGTTGCCTTCATCACAGAGGAAGGTGTGGCGGCTGAGTTAGAGCGTCAAGCACAGCGTCGTGCTATTCAAATAGAAATGGAGTTACCAGAAGATGTTCCGCTAGCAGACATCGTTGATAAGGTACGCACACTGGCGCAAGACACGTTGCCTGACGGTATAGGGCTCGTATTCCTTGGCGAGGCACAAACCTTTGAAGAAACGTCAAAGCAAGTTGCTCTTACCTACATTCTCGCCTTTGTCATTGTACTACTGGTACTTGCGGCACAGTTTGAAAGTGTTAATAGTGCAGTGGTCGTCATGTTAACGGTACCTTTTGGTATCGCAGCGGCGGTCTACGCCCTTTTCCTTACCGGTACAAGTATCAACATATACTCTCAGATTGGTTTAGTTATGCTTATTGGACTACTTGCGAAAAACGCTATTCTACTTATTGAATTTGCAGATCAACTTCGCGATAAGGGCTATGAGATTTACGACGCAATTGTTGAAGCGGGTAAAGTGCGCCTTCGCCCCATTATGATGACACTGGTGTCTACGATATTAGGTGGATTACCGCTTATCTTATCAACTGGTGCTGGTGCGGAAGCACGTAATGCCATTGGCTGGGTGGTATTTGGCGGCTTGGGCATTGCAGTGGTATTTACGCTTTACCTAACGCCAGTGCTCTACCTTGCGTTAGCACGCTTTACTAAGCCACGGGCAGACGAAAGTGCAAGGCTTGAACGCGAAATGGAAGAAGCGCAGGCTCACCACTAACACGTATTACTATCCATCAAAAAAACGCCACTATTAACGTGGCGTTTTTTATTTGTATTGTGTACATACAATAACTTATCTCATCTTCGTTACATTGCTCTACAAAACCCTTTTACTTTTGCTTTACCTACAAAACCTAAAATATTGTCTACCATATTTGTAAAGTAAGGATTGTAGGTGAGACGAGCGTGCACCTTATCGCTTTCTTTGTAGCCCCAAGGTCCGTACCAGACGGTTTCGCCGCTCTTACAACGGGCTTCTTTGTCGCTACCCTGTCCATTGTCGCAAATGCGAAATTCACTTTGCGTACCGTACAAGCTATTGCTCGGTGCGAATAAATTACTCATGTGTGACGCCGCACTTATACGTAACTCGGGTAACTGCATGCTTTGCATCAGTACATGTTGTGGGAGAAGTTCAGGCATAGATTCACCTTGCCACAGCAAACATTTTCGCGGATGCGTAAAATTATCGCGAAATTGCGCTGCCACTTTGTCGGTATCAACTACGCTGTCTTTTTCTGCAACCGTCATCAATACCGGAATATGCAGTGTATTAGGTTTATCATCGCGGTTAAAAAGTGTCTGCAATTGATTGACGCTTTCTTGGTATGCCGCAAACCCTGGCATTGCCGTAGAGTTGTAACGCGAGGGGTTGTCTTCTTCTTCAACATTTGGCCATGGAAACAATGAATCGATATACGGTGCCAATCGAGACACAAAAAAGCGCGACTTAAACGCGGGCGAAAAATGTATTAGCCCTTCGATATCGGTGCGAAAAAAGCTTGCGATGGTCGTGAGATTGGCACCAGTAGAAAAGCCGCCAATATATAGCTTTTCGACTTCACCAGAAAAAAGTTCGATGTGAAAATTGGTCTCAGTTTGCCACTGCTCATAACTCACAGACAACATATCACCAGGCTTTGTACCATGACCTGGCAGTAAAATTGTACGTACATGAATACCATCGGCACACAACGCATTCGCTACATCGCGAAAGAAGAAAGGTGAATCACCCAACCCGTGAACCAATAAAATGCCTACTTCATCGTACTGTGCTCCGCACTCAAAGGGCATATTCATTGCAAGTTCTTTTGTTTTTTCCTGCTCGCTGCCAATGAAAGTACGGTTCTTTTGGATATATTCCTCAACCTTATCTAAATAGACGTCGTAAGGTGCCACTTTGACAGGAAACGCGGTGTCGCTAGCGCTAAACTGTGCGCTATGTGAAGAGTGACACCCAGAAAGTGTTAATAGTGTTGTTGCAGCGACGACAGATAGCGCCGCTCTTTTAACGGATATAATAAAATTCAACTGATACTCTGGCGTAACTAACCGCTTCTACTGTAGTGTATCTTTACCAGAAATCAGTGCCTTTGCCAGCAATTTATGTGTAAGCAAAGATAACAACTCAGTTTCTTCTTCACTGCGCTCGCCGTCTACGCCGGTAATCGCCATCGCCACTTCTAGCGTTTTTGCAGCATCGAAAACTAAATCGTTTTTTAAACTACGCAAGTAAGTGACAGCGTCGCCCGTATCAATTGCTTTGCGGGTTTGATAAATGGTGTCGTTTAGAAACGCTTCTGGGCAGATTGGGCTTTGCCAGTCTAAAGAGTCAACCATGGCATTCAAATAGTCTTGTTCAGACAAGGTGACCATACCATCGACCTGATAAAGTAACACTGAGAGCTTGATTAGGGCTTGGTTAAAGCTTTGTTGTTCTGATAATTGCATAACATTCTTCCTCTTCATACTGTACGCGGCAGTACCACAACATGTTCTGCATCCTGCAGAAACGAATGACAAGTCCTTCTAAAAAAGAAGACTTGCCTCTGTTCACCGCACGTCACATAGCATAGCGTGTGCCAATGACAGCAATACTACGCAGTGATGAACATTAAAGTTCACATTGTTAATTTTATGTAAACACCTTGCATATTATAGGTCTTTTTCTACGTATTCCAAGTGTTCTATTGGCAAGATAAAGCTGAAGGGCAAGTAAAACTGTGGGGTAGAATTAAAAAAAGCGCGGGAGTATGTCATTACAATCTCCTGCGCTTTTTATTTAACTGAACAAACAAGGTGAGTTAATACGTTACCTTAGGCCCAGCGTAATATCGTTAATGTAAAAATTACCGGTATAGACTTTGTCGTTATCACCGTGGGGCTCTAGAGCAAAAAATTGTTTATCTTGATCATCAAGCGCTTGATACCCCCCAATCACCTGATAAATCCACACCTCAGGGTCAAATTCTAGGGATTTCTCTTCAAAGTAATCCAACGCTGTCTTAGGTTGGCCTGAATCAATCACATCGCAGAAATAATCCTCAACGGCTTTTTGCAGTGGGTCTTTTTCCAGCGAAACGGTTGATTGCTCAGTCACATCAATATCGACAGGCTTGCTATCTTGATGTTTGTTTTGACGTTTATGCACATGGGTTAACGACGCAACAATGTATTGGTAGTCAGCTTCGTGCTCAACATTGTTCACGTCAGGGCTTGCATTAACGAGGGTGTTTGCAGACTGATTAAACAGGACGGGAACGTTAGTCAAGTTTGCATAGTTACCTGGCGTAAAGTCTGGTTGTTGCTCCATATGCAACAAGAAACCCTTTAACAAACGTGTGCGGCCTTGGAACTCTCTGAATCGTCCTAGCAAATCGAGTAAGCGCGCTTGCACCACTGACAGTTCTTGCGCTGCTTTTGCAAATCGTTGCTGTAGCGAAACCACTAATAAGTGACGTAGTTCGCGATTAGATCCAGCGAGCTCACTGAGCTCATCAAAACGAAAACACTCAAGTTGAGAGAGCAAGTCTGTCACCTGCCCTTGCGCCAGTTCGTTTTCACGAATTTTTGCTTCTACAGATGAAACATAACCAAATTCATTATTGATGCGCCCAAACATAACGCGAACACTGTTACTGAGTGACTCAGACAGTTGATACACATGTTCGGTCAAATCTCCCATATGGGCAGCGGCTTCGTTATATTTATTATAATGAAGCGCCTCTTTATAGTGTTCTGTCAACGTTTTAAGGCTTGCCAGAGAAGCTCCAATATTGGCGTTAATAGTGCGATTTCGTTCGTCTTGAAGGCTTCCCTCCAACAAACTTCTTACCGCGCTTTTAAGGCGCAACTCGCTTTGCGCTTCAGGGCGCCAAAGCACGCCTAGCTGCACCAATTGTTCAAGCACTTTTGGGCTATGATCGCGCTCTTTCACTGAGCCATTGATATAAGCCTGCATAATTAAATCACTATGACGCCCCAAGGCGTTAAGCAATTTAGTGCCGGCTTGTATTAGCACCTGACTCATATCAAGCTACCTTGCGAAATGGCGGCCTCCGCTTGCTCTGACAAGCTAAGGGCTTCGGTTTCATCGATAAATCGCAACATTTCGTAAAGGTGCTCGATTTTTCCTGTTCCCAAATAAATTTGTTTGTCTGGATTAGGCTTAATCAAATACCCCATCTCCGTTAACCGCTTAAAAACTTGCTTAAGCTGACCATCTAAATTCACACTGGTCGAGCCGAACATGCGATATCGCGAGATTTTTTCTAACTGCTCCGCATAAGCTGGTGTATCTTCAATGGTTGTTTGCAGCTCGTTTAAGCGAATGGCACTGCCCATTGTGATAGGCATGTCAGATTCATTAGCCTGTTGTACCAACAACAACCACTCCACCAGCGGAACGAGGTTTGACGCGGTATCTTGAAACTGCTGTGTCAGCACTTTGCGCTCACTTTCACCAATAGTTAGATAGCTTGCAAAGAATACATCACCTTCAGCAGTGGTAGATAGGGTGCGATTAAGCAGCGTAAGATGCGGTTCAAGTTGTGCGGCATTGTCACGACTTTTTAGAAAACGCCACGCTTCTTCATCGGTCACCTGACAAATAAACGCGCCTTGTAAAAGTGCACTGAGTACACGGCCTTGTTCTGTCATCATGCTGATGTCTCCTCACCTGCAACTTCATTCTTTCGTGCCTTGATTCGTGCGGCAATAGCACTCGCTTTTGGCTGTACCACCTGCAGTTGACGGGTCACCTTATCGATTAAATAGCGGTTTTCAAATAGCGTCAGTACTTCTGATTCTGGGTTAGGGAATGCGCCAACTACGCTAATGTTATTGTTTTGGCACGCTTCAAAGATTTTCTTCACATTGTTCTGGTGAAGTGTACCTAATTCATCAATAGGCCAATGCACTGTGGCGTCTGCATCACCGCGCAATAAACGCGTGAACGCGAGTAGAAACTTACACAAGATCAGGTATGCCATACCGTGACTAGATGATTCGTTAAGCTGGCGGTCGGTGCGAATAACAAGGTCACTTTTTCCTTCTCGAAGGTGTAACTCGATATCCAATAGTTTGCTAATACCACCTGTTAATGCGGCGCGACCAAGAATATCAAGAACACGACGCATACTCTGTCCGTATTCCTCTTCTGGCAACTCGTTGGCGCCCTCTTCCATCCAATGCTCGTAGAGCTTTCTGAACTGTTCAAGCTCAGGCCAAAATTCTAGTTCGCTTATGCGAGAGCGAATTTTCACCGCAGAGTCTGATACACCATCAAGGAATAGCTCACCGTCAACTTCCTGAGTAATACGGCGGCTTTGCGACACAATGCGTTTGTCGATGTCAGCAAGTACAAAATAGTATTGCGATAGGTCTGCACCAAATATACGGCCTTGCTCACGTAAGCCTTGAAGCTTTTGCGGCACGATCACGTTAAGGAGCTGCGCAAGGTGCGATACCATGCGGCGGTGATCAAAGCTTTTGACGCCATGAGCATTTAATGTAGCGCACTCTTCTCGTGCCCGCTCCCATGTGTCAGAAAGCCCCGTACCCGCTTGTGCAGCGATAAGTTGATCGAACCGCTCTACATAAGCACGAATATCACTGAGTAAGTTTTCACGTTCCTGAAGTTGGCTTTGTACTTCAGAGATACGCTGGCCTATGCTGACATCATCGTGCTTTATATCCGCCGTTTCATCACCTGCATGCAAGGTAAGCTTCGCCAACGACTTGCTAAGCGATTTCACTTGCTCAAGGTGCTCGCTGGCTGTTTTAAGTGTGAGTTCAAGCTGAGTATGTTGTTCTTGCAGCTGCTCACGAGTGGCTTTATAGGCACTTTGTTTGTTTGCTAGGTTACGTTCTGATTCGCCAAGAAGCTTACGAGATTTTGACAGACCTTCTTGCCAAACCACTTTTTGCTTAGTGAATACATTTGTGTACCAACGCTCGTAATCTGCAACTTTGTGGCGATGGGTTTCAGTACGCGCGATGTCTTCTTTTAACTTATTAATTTGCTTCTTAAGCTGGCCTATTTCATCAACATCTACACCGCGATTACTAAGTTCACTTTCCAGCCAATCTTGCATGTCTTTTCGGTCTTGCGCAGCGTTGTCTTTTGCTTTGCGCATATCACTATCGAGTTGGGATATACGCGCTTCACTGTCTGCAATAAGCTGCTGCCAGTGAAACTTATGCTCAGTCTCCGCTTCGCGCTGCTGGTCTTTAATTTCGTCGCGACTTAGCTCATATTGCGCTTTAGCTTGCTTTTGTGCTTGTTGATTGGCTTCAAGCTTAGTTTTTGCTTTTTGCTTGCGTGCCGATAGCGCTTGTTGATATTCACTAAGTACCGTATCTCTATCTTGCTGTGCACGCTTTCGACTAGCTTCAGCGCTTTTTACTGCGTTGTCTTTTTGCGTAACAACGAGTTCAGCGTTTCGAACATCTTCGTTCGCCTTGGCGAGTCGCTGCTCACATTCATTCTGCGCAGCTAAAGCGGCAGCTTGACGAATTTCTGCTTCTTGTAATTGTTGCTTGAGCGCTTGTTCGGTTTGCGCGTATTCAGGCGTATCAAGTTCGGACAACGCAAGCTTTACGCCCATGAAGGTATCGCTTGCACCTTCCATGCTAGGAGCTAAATCAGTGCGTTCAAGCAACTCTGGGCGAATGACTTTGCCTAGTGACAGTTCCCAATCTTCAACATTCGCGCGCAAGAATTCGAGCAGCGCACCTTCTCCGGGATAAAGCAACGCATTAATTTTATTGACAGCTTTTTCTTCTTGTAGAAAAGCGTTTCGCGCTTTGTCTAACGCGTTAGAACACTCTCTTCGAAATTCAATGGCTTTATTTTGCGATTGCTGTGCGTGACGAAGTTCAGATCTGGTTGCATCTTCGTTTATAGACGCCTCTTTAATTGCGGCATCGAGAATATCTAACTGTGACTGCTCAAACTCGTTGTAACCGGCGTTTGATAATGACGCTTTCAGTTCAGCCTCGGTGACCTTTAGCGCATTGGTATTTTGTTGAAAGTCATTTTGTAGCGCGTTTAACTGGCCACTATAGTCATCGCGAATTCGGCTCAGCGCTTCGCGTTCATTTTGTTGTTGCTCAGCTTTGTTTTCTGCTGCTTCTTGACGTGCAGCAGACATCTCTTCCAGTGTGATCGAGAGTCTTTCACCTAACTCAGCCAAACGCTTATTATATGCAGACTCAATATCTTGGTGCTTCTCAGTAAGCAATATGTAGCGGCTATCAGCTAATGACTTTTCGTTTTGCCATTGCGATAGATTGGCTACGTCTTCTTTAAGCTGCTCAATGTTTTCGTCTTGCCACTTATCAAATTCACGCTCGACAGTATCAAGCTCACTAGTAAACTTTTCTACATCTGCACGGGCTGATGAAATAACCTGATTTAAGTGGTCGCGGGTGTCGCCCCATTCACTGTCAGTTTGCTTACGCTGAAAGCTGTTTTCATCTAGCTCATTTTTGGTGGTTTCTACACGCGCGGCCAGATAGGTTTTATCAAGTTCAAAGCTATGTTTAAGGTTAGCAAGTACCTGCTCAGTACTCGTCAAAGCCATATCAGCTTGTTCTAATTTCGAAAACTCTGGACGAATTTTATCGAACTGCTTTATAAGGTGGCATTCTTTGATCCAGTCATCTACACGATTTCGGCTTAGGCCCGACGTAGGTGGTGTTACGCCATCTTCTTCCAAAATAGCGGCGATCATCGCTTTGATGGTTTCCATCTTGCCTTCTTTGGAATGTACCGCCTTGGCCAGCTTTTCTATGTGGCGCATGTGCTTTGACGGTTCACACAAGCTGAAGATTTTTGCGTAACCTAAGAGCTCTCTTGCATTGTTGCTTTGATTTAATACGCCATGATCATTTTGAATAATGGCGCGAAAATCTTTGGTATTGAGCAGGCTTGTTACCATGATGTTGTTACGCTTCATGGCGCGTGCTAGCTCTGCACTGCTTACAATGGCGTGTTTACCATTTTTTTGTTCAATCAAGTAATCGTTAATATCAAACGGTTTACCCACCAGACGATAATTAACACCAGTTCCGTTTGAGCTCAGCACTGCTTGACACAGGTCACCTTCAGCGCGCGTATATTCATAGATGATAAAGCTAGACAAACGGGGGAGATACCAACGCTCAAAACTATCGCGCGTAGCAGGCACCACACGAGAAGGATATTCGCCATAGAATACGGGAATAAGACGCTGAAGTGTTGTTTTACCCGATGCGTTTGTACCACAAATATTGGTATGTCCATCAAGCTTTAGTTCGACCACGCCTGGCAAGTGGGTGTCGATAAGAATAATACGTTTTAAGCCTGCCATAGTGTTCCTGTATCAATAACTCTGCTGCATGAAAGCTCATACAGCACAAAACTGTACCTGCTTCGATATGGAGAAAGTTGCATATCTGATAGAAAGCGAGCACACGCGCACGATGTAGCCCGTCAGTGTATTATGAAATTACGCGCTTGGACAGATGCTCTACTACTTGTTGGCTACAAAGTACACTATCACAACCCAGTAAACATCAAAAAGAGAGAGGCTAGTGCAGGTGGACCAGAGTTTCAACGACAGGGGCCGGGCAAAAATAAGTGGCACGTTCGTTTTCATTTTGAACGTGCCGACTTTAATACGACTGAATTTCCTTAGGAAGCTAGGCGATATATACGTATCGCAACAGCAATTAGCACAGACATCTCTTACTTCACTGATAACACATGAACCGACTCGGGTGATGGGTATATCATGTTGAAAGTGGGGGCGATATCTCCTGAAGCTGAGTTTAAAATATTATCAAACCGCAAGATCATACCATTTGACTTTTCTGCTACGTAGACGTGACCATTACTGAGCATTAAGTCCACTGGATTACCCAACATTGAGTTCGATCCAGCAATATTCACCGATACATCGGTTAAGCCATCAGCACTTCCCGCTCCGGGTATTACATACAGTTTTCCGTCAGTAGCATCTGCTGCGCTGCCCACATCGGAAATGACTAGGCTATTGCTTTGACTGTCATAGTCTATGCCATGTATGTTGGTTGGCGCAGCAAACGCTGCTCCTCCACTCGCTGGAACAATCAATCTATCTTCACCAGTAATAATGGTTGCACCACTCTCCATTTTGCGCACCACTTCTTCAAATACCGCTACTGAACCGTTAGTCAAAGCCAAATACGCGCTATCTGTCGATGGGTCATAGTCCACATCCCACGGACGCGCCCCGTTGGTGGCTTCGAGCGTTAATAGAGGCGCAACGTTGCCTGACGCACAAGGCGAAAACACGCGCACAGCGGGTGTAGTTTCATTAACATCAGCAACAAATACCACGCCGGCTTTTGAGGCGATATCAAGCCCTTTAGGAGCAACCAGACCTGTTTCGCTACCCACTATCATGTGGTCGAAACTGTCGCTATACATCATACCGTCTCGCGTGCTTTTAAGTCGATTTACCACAAGTAAACCACCTGTCGAAGTATCCACATTATCAAAAGTAATCACACCGTCACCACTTGCTGTGAATGCTGCGCTCTCGATACTAATATTGGCGTCGAAGGTGCTTAACTCACTGGATAATACGGCACTGTATTGAGCTACTTGCCCTGTTGTTTCGCTGTCGCTTGAGGGGTTACTTGATACCGCAAGGCCCATTATAGGCATGGTAGTTATGCCGTCGTCTGAAGCATCCTTCACCTCGTCGAGCTGAGTTAGCTCGGCCAACGATTCTGGTTTCACAGAGGGTGTTGATAGCGTTGGCGCAACGTCACCACTAGCACCGTTAAAAATATTTGAGAACACCAAAATAGCGTCATTTGACTTTTCTGCTACACGTAGGTCAGAGCCCGTAAGAACAATATCCACCGGATTACCAAGCTGGGTGGACGCGCCGCCAATCACTCTGCTTGGTACAACAGCCCCATCGGCCGAAGAAACATTGTCTAGGACAAAAATTTGACCATCATCTGTAACAGCCGCATCGCCCACGTCAGACAACACCATACGATTAGACATAGGCTCGTAGACAATACCGTGCAGATTAATCGAAATTTGATTTCCATCTGCATCGGAAGGTACTACAGAGCGCATGACAGAGGGCGCAAAATTGGAGTCAGCGACGTTATCGTATACTGCTAACGTACCATCGGTTAGTGCTACGAATAATCTATCGCTTTGTTCGTCATAGGCCACGTCCCACGGTTTTGCAGTTGTCATTATTTCAGCAATCGGTGCAACATCTCCTGCCGCTTGACTGCCAAAAACACTTATCTTTTGACCATTGAAATCAGCTACCATGACTAGGCCCGAGTTCTGTGCAAAAGTAATACCTTTAGGATTAACCAGCCCGGTAGTTGCGCCTGTAATATCGTGTCCTCTACTCATCATGTAATCAGCTTGGGCATCAAAATTACATTGCGTTCTCAGTAATGGTAAATCATTATCGCCAGCTTGCACTAACGTTCCCCCCTGAGTGAATACAATTCCCTCGTTGGCCCCTGTAGTTACTGTTGATAACACGTTCGCGTTTTGGTCGATAGAGGAAACCGTATTACGGTTTTCATCGCCATTATTTGCTACTAAAAAAGTGGCTGAAGCAAAACCCGGTGTTCCGTCTTGACCTGGAGCACCATCTTGCTCGGGTGCGCCGTCAATTCCATCTACGCCATTCATACCATCGGCGCCATCGCAGGCACTTAAAGAGAACGCCATAGCGGTAGCAAGTAATGATAGTTTTAATTTTTGTTGTGACGTTTTATTGAATTCCATCTTCATCTCCGTACTTGTTGATTCGTGAAGAGACGTTACTTCAATGCGCAGTGCGAGAAGTACTGCTCACGTCCTGTTCAACAAGCCAAACGTTTGATGAGCGATACTGGATGCAAGAAAAATAAAAAACCTCAATGCATTGCTGCGATTGAGGTTTTTAAGCACTGTTAAGCTGAGCGATAACTTTTTAACGTGGTGGGAATCCACCGCCACCGCCGAACCCGCCTGGACCGCCGAATCCGCCCGGGCCGCCTGGACCTCCAAAACCGCCACCCGGAGACATCATGCCCTTCATTTGGCGCATCATTTTCTTCATGCCGCCGCCAGACATCTTCTTCATCATTTTCTGCATTTGCGTAAATTGTTTAAGCAAACGGTTTACGTCTTGAATTTGCGTACCTGAGCCTGCTGCAATACGACGTTTACGCGAACCTTTGATCATGTCCGGCCGCGCACGTTCAGCCGGTGTCATTGAGTTAATGATGGCTTCCATTTGATTGAACTGCTTGTCGTTTGCCTGATCTTTAATTTTATCAGACATACCGCCCATGCCAGGCAGCTTATCAAGCATACCCATCATGCCGCCCATATTCTTCATTTGCTCAAGTTGATCTTTGAAGTCTTGTAGGTCGAAGCCTTTACCCTTCTGGACTTTCTTGGCCAGTTTTTCTGCTTTCGACTTATCAACTTTGCGCTCAACCTCTTCAATTAGGCTAAGTACATCACCCATCCCTAGAATACGAGATGCTATACGCTCTGGATGGAAAGGCTCTAGTGCATCAACCTTTTCGCCCATACCAATGAATTTAATTGGCTTACCAGTGATATGACGTACAGATAAAGCAGCACCGCCTCTCGCATCACCATCGGCTTTAGTAAGAATGACACCAGTAAGTGGGAGTGCATCATTAAATGCTTTCGCTGTATTCGCGGCATCTTGACCTGTCATGGCATCTACCACGAACAAGGTTTCAATTGGTTTAACTGCCGCGTGAAGCTCTTTAATTTCATCCATCATGTCGCTATCAACATGAAGACGACCTGCGGTATCGACTAACAGTACATCAAAGAAGTGCTTTTTCGCTTCGGCAATGGCATCGTTAACAATGTCAACGGGCTTTTGCAAAATAGTAGAAGGATGAAACGCAACGTTAACCTCGCCGGCCAAGGTTTCGAGCTGTTTAATTGCCGCCGGACGGTATACGTCGGCACTGACTACCATCACCTTTTTCTTTTCGCGCTCAGTGAGGTACTTCGCTAACTTACCCACCGAGGTTGTTTTACCCGCACCTTGAAGACCCGCCATTAATACAACAGCAGGCGGTTGCGCAGCGAGGTTTAGCTTTTCGTTCGCTTCCCCCATAACTGATTCAAGTTCAGACTGCACAATTTTGATGAACACTTGGCCAGGTTTAAGGCTCTTAGTCACTTCTGTGCCGACTGCTCGCTCTTTGACTTGCGCAACAAACGCCTTTACAACAGGTAAGGCAACATCAGCTTCAAGAAGCGCCATACGCACTTCGCGCAGCGTTTCTTTAATATTATCTTCAGTAAGACGCCCCTTGCCGCTAACATTTCTTAATGTTTGGCCTAAGCGTTCGGATAAATTTTCAAACATAGTATGAAACTTCTTTTTATTTCAGACGTAATGCCCACATTGTAACGTAAAAGGCGGGCGTAACGTACCGCAATTTCTTTTAAATTTTCAATTCTGAAAAATAGTAGACTGGTGTAAAAGTGGGCACGAGATAAACAAAATCAAGTAGATGGTTGAATTTACTTCCAAGTTGAAGTATCAATACCGACTCAATTGGTGACCGACACCACCTCATCACAGGAAGCAACATGAACACCCTTTTCGCCATATCCGCTGCTTTTTTATACGCTTCAGCCGCTGCGGTGTTGATTGGCAAGTTTGTCCATCACGAAGGACCTAACAAGCGTCTTGGTTTATCACTAGCAAGCGTTGGGGTTATTGCGCATATTGCCTTTTTGATTAACGCGATAATGATTGCACCTGGCCAAGATATGAGTGTGACCAATGTACTCTCCTTGGTGTCGTGGATCATTACGGTCGCCATGTTGATTTTTGCCCGCGCTATCCCGAACCTTATTTTGTTACCGGTAGTGTTTGGGTTTGCCAGTTTTTCAGTATTGGCCTCAAAATTCATCCCTGTATCTTACATAATGCATATCGAGTTGCAGCCTGGTTTAGTCGTTCACATAAGCTTGTCGCTTTTTGCTTACTGCACATTAGTGATTGCATTTTTATACGCACTGCAGATGTCTTACATTACTTATCGTTTAAAACAGAAAGGGGCTTCACTGCTACACTCTTCGCTTCCACCTTTAATGTTAGTTGAGGGCATCCTTTTTAAGTTACTTTTGGCAGGTACATCGCTACTTACCGTATCGCTTATCAGTGGCTTTGTGTTTCTCGACGATATGTTCAATAAAACCTATGCACACAAAACAGTACTCTCTATCGCGGCTCTAGTGGTTTTTCTCATTCTGCTTGTGGGACAAAAACTTAGAGGATGGCGCGGCCGACAGGTTATCGTTATGACAGTGTTAGGCGTCATCTTATTGTCACTGGCTTACTTTGGAAGCAAGTTAGTTAAAGAACTCATTCTCTAATTAGCAAATTAGATAACAGTATTTTCTAAGCAATTAGCGTGTTTTCTGCATTTTTCGCTTGAAACAATGCCTTCAAATTACTACATTTGAAGGCTAGTTAAAGACAGGACCCCCTAATTGGACGACATATCTACGAGTACGCTGTTTATCGCGCTCGGCGTACTCATACTTCTATCTGCGTATTTTTCTAGTTCTGAAACTGGAATGATGTCGATAAACCGCTATCGACTTAAGCACCTTCAAGGCGAAGGTAACCGCTCAGCTATCCGCGTTGCTAAGCTACTCGACAGACCTGACCGCCTTATAGGTCTCATCCTTATCGGTAATAATCTTGTCAATATTGCTGCATCGTCATTAGCAACGATCTTATGTATCCGGTTATTTGGTGATTACTGGGGGTTATTTGCTGCTACTTTTGGTCTTACTTTGGTACTACTGATATTTGCAGAAGTCACACCAAAGACGCTTGCTGCGCTCTACCCTGAAAAAGTAGCGTTTCCAAGCTCAATCATTTTGCTCCCCTTGCTCACCCTGCTCTACCCTTTTGTAGCCGCAATAAACGGCATTACAAATGGTATTTTGGCTCTTTTAAGAATAAGTCCAGCAAACGGTAGCGACGATTCATTAAGCCGTGAAGAGCTGCGCACAGTTGTGTTTGAAGCTGGCACCATGATCCCCAAAAAGCACCAAGATATGTTGGTTAGTATTCTCGATTTAGAGAGTGTAACCGCAGAAGACATTATGGTTCCGCGCGCTGAAATTTTCGCTATCGATATCAACGATGATTGGAAAAAGATCCAGAAGTCACTTACCCATGCACAGCACACGCGAGTACTCTTGTACCGCGACAGTATTGATGATGCGGTGGGTTTTGTACACGTTCGTGATGCATTGAGACTGTTATCTAAAGATCAATTCACAAAGTCGAGTCTACTCCGTGCGGTTCGCGAGATTTACTACACTCCAGAATCCACCCCACTTCACACGCTAATGTATAAATTCCAAGCCGAAAAAGAACGCATTGCGTTGGTTGTGGATGAGTACGGTGACATTATGGGCTTGGTTACATTAGAAGATATCTTGGAAGAAATCATCGGTGACTTCACGACGAGCATGGTGCCTGACCACAGTAAAGAAGCACATGTACAACAGGATGGGTCTGTACTAGTAGATGGCAGTGCCAACGTTCGTGAACTTAACAAAGAGATGAACTGGAATCTACCAACAGAAGGTCCGAAAACGTTAAATGGTTTGTTGCTTGAATACCTTGAAGATATTCCTGAAAACAAAATAAGCGTGCGCTTGGCGGGTTATCCATTAGAGATAGTCGATATTACCGAGAACATGATTAAAACCGTTCGAATTATGCCCGAGTACTATGTTGCTCCGCGGGATAACGGTACAGAAAGGCCGAATTAATTATCATCGACAAGGCGCTGCGCTCTATTTGCCAGTGCCTTTGCTTTGGCGGCTGCCACCTTGTCTGACAAAACTGATAGTTTTGCAATGATATCCTGAGTCTCCTCGTCTTCGCGTAAATCTGCTTCTGCCATATGTGATTGCAATGAACGCTTTAGGAGCTCAGGAATAGATTTGCTGTCCATTTCCCAACCCTTCAATAGAATAATTTCTGACACTCTCAGTCAATTTATCGACCATACAAAAATTAACTTAACGTTTTTTTGTAAAAAAGCGGGAATAGTTTTAGGTTGTATTACAACCCTTGATAATGCGTAACTAACGTACCTTTGTGCTCTCGCAAAGAATACTTAACTACCGCAATAGAAGCCGTTGAAAACAAACTTGTTGTATAAGATTGACAAAGTTCATCGACCAAATAACTAACAAATGGCATATGGCTTACCAGGAGCATTGAACGAATGGGCTTTTTTGCATTTATTGCGGCGTGAACTCGCGCATCAATGTAGTCGCTCACCAGTTTGGGAGAGCCTTCAGGGATGATATCTTCGCTGCTTTCTAGTTTGTCAGCAATAATGTCTAAAGACACCATGTCGTGAGTTTGTTTGGCGCGACGGTATGGGCTAACTAGCGCTAAGTCCACTCGTCCACTCTCACAATAATGATGTTTTAACCATGCCGCTGCAGCTTTGGATTGTTCTCGACCAACTGCCGTTAATTGCCTACTTCTGTCATCCAATCGAGGCGATTCAGCCTCGCCGTGACGCATAATAAACAAATAAATGTCGTCGTTGCTACTTTGACCTGACATAACATTGCGCATAGTATTAATGAAAGTATGGTAACGATAACAGAGAGCAGTAACCACGCATAGCGTTAAACGCCGAATAGTGAGAATTTTTATACATTATCAGTCGTTTCGCGAACACTAACTCAACCTTCGCCACGGCAGTAAGGCGTTTACGACTACTATCGAGACAACGTGAGTAACACTATAAACTTTGAAAATGCGCACCACATTACCTTGCCTAACGGTATGCGTGCAATGTTATGTCACACCCCATCCGCCACTGAGTCCTACGTTTCCATGGCGGTTAGAGCAGGCCATTTTTATGACCCCCAAGACTGTCAGGGGCTTGCACACCTGCTTGAGCATATGTTGTTTATGGGCAGCCGACACTTACCTAAACCTAACGCAATTAACGGTTTTATTGAGCAGCACGGTGGTACAATAAACGCTTGGACAGGCACGGAGTATACAAACTACCATTACAGCTGCACTGGCGATGCCCTTGCGCAAACGTTGCCAGCATTTGCCGACATGCTTCGGCAACCTTTGTTTGAGGAAGACTCGCTAAGCAAAGAAATTAACAACATTCACGCTGAATTTGAGTTTAAGAAAAAAGATGATCTACGCAGGCTTTATCAAATTCATAAAGAGACGTGTAACCCTGCCCACCCATTTTCTAAGTTCTCAGTGGGCAATAGCGACACCTTTTCAAAACACTCTGCAACTGAACTTAAGCAACGTCTAAAAGCACTCCATTCAACATATTATTGTGCTAACAATATGTGTCTTTGTATTGCCAGTCCCATGCCGTTTGACCAACTATCATCATTAGTTAACCAGTGTTTTGGTTCATTAGAGTCAGGAGCGTTGGCGAATGATGACTGGCCCGCCCTTTACACAGAAAATGAACTTGGCATTCAAATAAACATCCATCCTTTACAGGATGCCAAGCGGATGATCGTCACCTTTGCGTTACCAGCGCTGCAAAATGACTTTAGAAGCAAACCATTAAATTACATTAGTCATCTAATTGGTGATGAAGGAGAAGGTAGCTTACTGGCTTATTTGAAAGAGCAAGACTGGGCACTTAATTTAATTGCGGGTTCCGGCATAGAAGGCGATCACTTCAAAGACTTTAATGTTAGCTTTCAACTCACTCAAAAAGGGCTAGAAAACAAGACTGAAATACTACGCGCGCTATTTTGCTATATTGAGCTTATAAAAAAAGCAGTGGATGAAGCATGGCGTTACGACGAAAAAGCCAAGTTAAATGCACTTGCGTTGGAATATGAGGAAAATGTCAAACCGCTGGGCTTAGTTGCAGAATACGCTCAACATTTATTCGTTTTCAGTGCCGATGAAGTTAACATTTTACGTTCAACAATAGGCAGTTATGACAAAAGCGTATTGGTGCACGCTCTGTCATATTTTACGGGTCAAAATGTTCGAATAAAAGTTATCTCCAAAAGTGAGAAAACGACCAAAGTCTGCGCATTTTACATGGCAGAATATCACGTTGAAAAAATAGACCCCGCCGTATTGGATAGTCTTGCGACACCGCCGGTAATTGAAGCTTTAAGACTTCCGCCCCCAAACCCTTATCTTGGCGATGAATATCAGTTAATACTCCCCGAGCAAGGCTATAACGTGCCAAATAAGCTAATTGATGATTCAGACTATCGCTTTTGGTTTGCACAAGATCAGCAATTTCACAGCCCTAAGGGAGACATTTATGTTTCATATGATGCCGACAGTTTTTCTAACACACTTGAATCGGTTGCTGCGAAACGAATTTGGCTAGGTGCACTTAATGACCATCTTCAAGCAAAATACTATCGGGCAGAAATAGCAGGGTTACATTACCGAATTTACGGCCATCAAGCGGGTTTTACGCTTCATACTCGTGGTTTTACGAACCAACAAACACTGTTAGCCAATCAGTTGTTAAATGCAGTAAAAACCTATATTCCCGATGAACGTGCTTTTAATCACCACAAAGCGCTTCAAACCCAAAGCTTACAGAATTCATTGCTCAACAAGCCTACTAACAGATTATTTTCACGTTTAAGTGTTTTGATTCAAAGAAATACACAAGCGCCGGTTGAGTTACTGGATGTAGTGGGAAATATTAGCTATGAGCAAATGCTCCAGTGCAGAGAGCAGGCCTTTAGTCATTATTTTGTTGAAACCTTTATGCATGGCAATTGGGCTAGTGACGAAGCGAAGCGGTTTGCCAACAATGTGCGTGAACTCAATGACAGAGCAAATGGTAGCCCCCTATCACGCGCGGTCTCTAAACTGCCAGTTGGTAAAGGCCTGTATCATGAAGTGTGCTGCGACCATGACGACTCTGCGATTGTACTTTACTTACAAGCGCCATCGTCAAGCTTAACGGACACAGCCTTGTGCATGGTATTAGAGCAAATGCTAGCAGCGCCTTTCTTTAACGCACTTAGAACAGAGCAACAGTTAGGTTATATCGTGGGTACCGGCTATGTGCCGCACAATCAGCACCCTGGCATGGCTTTTTATATTCAAAGCCCTCAATGCAGTCCAAAGCACTTGTTAGACGCCACAACAGAATTTTTGTATCAACAATTGCAAGAAATTGAATTTTATCGTTTTTATTGGCCCAACATTCAGCAAAATCTTATAAAACAATTGGAAGAACGCGATCTTACCTTATCCATGAAATCACAACGACTATGGGTGAGCTTGGGAACTCAGGATTTCGGTTTTAACAGAAATGTGAAACTAGCGGAGCGTGTTAAAGCGTTGAGTTTTGAAGAGATTCAAGCCTTTGCAGAAAAATTGGCAAATCGCGAGTATTGTGGTGAATTGGTCCTTTATTCTCGCGGTAAATATGAAGATATTCCCAATCTAGAAAAACGTACAATCAACAGTATTTCCGAGTTTAAGCAAAAGATACCGTATTATTAAAGCGTGTTCACTTTTCCGCTATGCTTTTTGTTCATTCCAAGCGTGTTTCTGGCAATGAACGAAACGCGCGGGTTGTTTAATCCACTTAAGTACAGGTAAAGCAGCAAACCGACCTCCTCATCATGAACGCATACTTTTCTCAATATTTACAACTTTTGGCCGATAGAATGATTCGAGAGAAAAGGATCTTTGATTAAGAAGTAAACCATCATTCCCTTAAACTTAAAAAATCCTTGTAGCGATGCGGTTAATTCGGCATATTTATTATTCTGGCTGTTAGGGAAGCCGCCAGTTAAAAACAAAAAATAATAAATGGCGTTTGCCAAAGGTGTGTAGGTGCGCTCAACCCTAATTTTTTCAATTTCGCTAATTTGGTTGGTTTTGTCGGGACTGTATGTTCATCCCGCAAAAGCGACAGAGGTGTTTGATCTTAACTTTAAGCAAGTTAACAAACGCCATGGTCTTTCTGACAGTTCAGTTTTGGACATTGTTGAAGACCGAAAAGGCTACATTTGGATAGCTACCGCTAACGGCCTCAATCGCTATTCTGGCTACGACGTAAAGCAATACCACCCTTCTGATGTAAACCCTAACTCTATTCCTTCAGGTTATGTGCCTAAGTTACTCCTAGATTCGGATGGGGAATTGTGGGCAGCTACTCAAGCAGGCCTTGCTGTTTATCTCCCTGAATCAGACAATTTTAAGGTTTTTAACAAAGAAAACTCTTTGGTCAAAACGGATTTTATTACGCATCTTAGTGAATCTTCCAACGGTGATATTCTTTTTACTGATCCAAAACACCTTTACAAATACTCAAAACAGTACAATCGCATAGAGATAGTTACGAAGTTTTCAGATACACCCGCTTTTATCCATGTTATTCGCGATGAAGCTAATCGTGTTTGGCTTGGTTCCAACCGAGGAGTGTCCATTCTCGATAAGACAAATACCGAGCTTTATCACGCAGACAGCGTTAACCCATGGGGCTTTTCTCTCGATATCGATAAATTGAGTGATATTAAAGCTATTAATGGCAACTATTGGCTAGCGACAGATAGAGGTATTTATGTTGTTAGTGTTTCAGGAAGAATACTGAAGCATGTAACAGGAGATTTGCTTGGTCAATCTTCTTACCCGTTAAGCGTCAATACAATTAAGAAAATTGGCTCAGATATATGGGTAGGTACCAAGGTCGGGTTGTATATTTTAAACAATGCAGCTGAGAGCGAGATTAATGACGAATATACTTTCGATTACACCTATCTAAATAGGCTCAATCAGGAAATAACCGGCTTACCTTTAGCGGATGTTACAGGTATCTATGTCGATAGAATGAATGCGATATGGCTTAGTACCTTAAAAAAAGGGGCACATCGATTCCACCCACAATACGCCATTAGTAGATATAAATCTGTTTTTAACTCTGAGAAAAAACTAGAGGATGATTACTCTGCAATTTGGGGGTTTGCTGAAGACGATACAAAAAACATGTACGTAGTTTCTCAGCAAAGAGGAATTGGGCAAATCGAAAAAGATACTGCAGAAGTATCTTTTTTTGACATTTTTCAGAGCCTTCCTGATACCGTTACCTATTGGGATATAGAAATAGATGCCAATGGTTTCTTCTGGGTAGCATCCTCGAATGGCGTGTATATTTTTGAGCGCGATGAAAACGAACTCAAGATTGCAAAGCATATTTTCGATGGGATGTTTATCGACTTTCTATATAAAAGTGATAATAAAATTTGGCTTTGGTCTGAATCAAATGGTCTGCAAGGATTAAATATTTCGAAGCAGGGAGATGGGACAGCTGCGATAAACATTACTCAAGTAGAAAACACCACAGATTCAACGCAGTTCATTCCGATTTATAAAGACTCTTCTAATAGGTTATGGCTGAGAAGGGATAGTGGTCTAATAATTTATTCCTTGGATAAAAACAAGATCATTAAGAGCTTCAACTCAGATGATGAAATCAATTGGTTGATCAACACCGTCTATGGCGTTTATGAAACAAACAACGCGTTTTGGATAACGACTCGAGCTAATGGTGTCGTGATGGTTGATGCTGAGTCTCTTGAAGTTGTGAAGCACCAAACTCGAAACGATGGGTCAGGATATATTATTTCGTCAACGGGACTAAATAACAGTATTTGGTATGTTGATTCGATTGGCGTCCATCAAATCGAACTACCGAGCCTACAAGAGGTGGTTACCATTCCAAATGCTGAATTAAACTTTAACTCTTTAGGCGAAAGCTCAGTTTTTGTATCGTCGGAAGGTGATATTTTTTTTGGCGGAATGGAAGGTTACAATCGCATTAACCAAAGCAGATTCATTGCTAATTCCGCTTCAAGCCCCACCCCTAAACCTGAGATATCAGAGTTTAAAATATTTGGCGTAACTGACAACGAAGCCAAAAACAAGCTCGATTTTCCAATTAAAGATGAGAGCTTTATCTCGTCAAATCAAAACGTGACTTACAGCGATGAAGTCTTTCTTAACTATGACGAAACTCGCTTCAGTATTTCGTTTTATTTGCTAAATTCTATCTACCCGGGGCAAACCACCTATCGATATAGACTTTTAGGGTTAGATGACACTTGGACCTACTCAGGAAATGAGCGTACTGCGCAGTTTAATAATATCCATTTTGGTATGTATACATTTGAAGTTCAGGCAAAAGACCCACGAAATAAATGGTCTGAGAGCAAGTATTTCACGATAACAGTTGCCAGACCACCGTGGCTACACTCTGTTGCTCTTGTGTTCTACTGCATAATCGCGATGGCGGTTTTTGGTTTCATTATCCGTCAATATCAATTGCGCAAAGCAAACCAACTAGCCATTAAAGAGTCTGAGGAGCGTCTTAAGCTAACGCTGTGGAGCTCTGGCGATGAACTGTGGGATTGGGACGTGTATCGAGGGCAAGTTTACCGTGCTAACACATGGGGAACACTCGATTTTCCGCAAGACGATATACGAACCACGGGCGCATATGATGCAAACATTCACCCAAATGATATCAATCGCGTTCAAGACGCATTGCGCGAGCATCTAGAGGGTATAAGCGAATTCTACGAGCTTGCATACCGAGCGAAAACATTTAAAAATCAATGGGTGTGGATTCTGGACCGCGGAAAAGTAGTAGAGCGCGACCATAATTCACAACCGGTTCGAATGACAGGTACCCTTAAAAATATTCACCATCTTAAAGAAGCAGAAGAGCAACTAAACCTCTTTAAGCGCTCTATAGAGAATATTTCAGAAGGTGTATTTATTACCAATACACAGTTTAAATTCATCAGCGTAAACTACGCTTACTGCACTTACACAGGTGAAACACGAGATCAAGCGCTTGCCAGCTATATGCACTTTCATTTGTATCCTGATGCATTTACCGAAGAAATTAAAAAGACCTTGAAATCAAAAGGCAACTGGTCGGGTGAAGTTGAAAGCGTTCGTGTAAATGGCGAACGTTATGAAATGGAACTGAATATCGATGCAGTACACGATGAAGATGGCAAAATCAGCCATTTTGTTGGCGTATTTAGTGATATTACATCTCGCAAAAGTACTGAAAAAGAGCTACTTAAGCTTGCGAACACCGATCCGCTTACCGAGTTACCAAACCGCTCATTTTTCCAAGCAAGCCACCAAAACTTGGTACGTAAGGGAGCACAGCATACCCTACTTTGCTTAGACATGGATAACTTCAAGAAGATTAACGACTCGTTAGGCCATCAAACGGGTGATATCCTCATTAAACAAATTGCCAAGCGTCTTCAACGTATAACTGGCAAGAGCGCTACATGTTATCGCCTAGGTGGTGATGAATTCAGTATTTTGATGGAAGATAATGCCGATATTCATACTGTTACCCATTACGCGCAAAACTTGCTAGACACACTATCTAGGCCGTTCATTATTAATAAGCAAGAGTTTGTGTTAGGGGCAAGCATTGGGATTGCATTTTTCCCTGACGATGGCACCTCACCACAAGAAATGCTAAAGAACGCTGATACTGCAATGTATTTTGCCAAGAATAATGGTGGTAATAGCTATCAGTTCTTTAGTGGTGAGATGAATCAAAACGCAGTGCGACAATTGCAAATTGAGAACCTTATTCGACAGGGCATAAAAGACGACCTTTTCACTGTCTACTACCAACCTAAGGTAGATATAGCATCTGGCAAACTAGTCAGTATGGAAGCCCTAGTGCGTTTCGAGCACCCTCAAAAAGGCATTGTCAGCCCCGGCCAATTTATCCCCCTAGCTGAACAAACTGGGCAAATTATAGAAATTGGCGAACAAGTATTGCGCAAGGCCTGTGCTGATACCAAACGTTGGGTTAACCAAGGTATGTTTAGTGGCCGTGTTGCGGTCAATATCTCGGCTAAACAATTTGAATTGCCAGATTTAGACGAGCGCATTAATAAGATATTAAACGAGGTAGGCTTGTCGCCGCTGCACTTAGAGTGCGAAATTACTGAAGGCACCTTGATGGAAAGCCCCGAAAATGGGCTTAGAATGATGAATCGCCTGCGCGAACGGGGCATCCACCTTGCTCTTGATGATTTTGGTACAGGCTACTCATCGTTGGCGTACTTAAAACGCTTCCCGCTCAATACGCTTAAAATTGATAAGGCCTTTATCGACGACATTGCAAAGAGCAATGTAGATAGGCATATGGCAGCAGCCATCATTAATATTGCACACAACCTCGGCCTTAAAGTGGTTGCTGAAGGTGTCGAAGAGGAAGCACAGCTTAATATTCTTCGTCGCTACGATTGTGAAATGCTGCAGGGCTTTTTGTACAGCCGCCCGTTAAACGCGGAGCGTTTCGAAAAGCTGCTATCAGAAAACCAGAAACTTCATACACTGTTAGGCCAAACAAATTTCTAACTATTAGTTATGCGGGCAGTTGATAACACCACTGCCCTTTCCCTTTGAACTTTAGATGACAAGGCATAGTTTTTCCCCTGCTATTCAAATATTTGGCACCCCATTGCCTAGCGCTACCCTACTATTTATCTAGATACCGTCAAAACTGTGACAAATTAACGAAAAAATACCATCAACACTTTGATTTATATGGCTTTTTAAAACTGGCACAATAATAGCTTTAATAGAAGTGCCGAGTATAAAAACAATATATCGGTTTTGTTTGTTCGTTCAAAAAAATTAGAGGAAATTATTATGTTGAAAGAGTACGCGGTTGCACTAGTACTTTCTACCACCACGCCAGTAGCAGCAGATAAGCAAGAAGGTGCTAAACCTGCAAGTGACTCTCAAAAAGAGACGGTTACTCAGCCTCAAACAATGCGCCCGAAAACAGGTGCCGGTTGGGGTGGCGTTGGCGGCCGTCCATAGGCAAAGAATTCTTATAGAAAGAGAGCGAAGCTCTCTTTTTTTTCGTCTGCATTTTAGCAGCCTCCGATAAGAGGCTACAAAAGCCTAGGCGGCGATATAAAGGTTATTAAAGCCTACTGCATTGCGCCAATGAATATGTCGCGATATAGAGAACATAGGGAGTAATATAGGCCCTAGTATAAGGCCACCTAAAGCCCACTTTTTAGCATGCATTCCCCACTTGAACGCTTCCACGTAGAAATAGACAGAACATATTGCGCTAAGTACAACAAGTGATATCACAGCGTCTCCTGAAACTTCAAATACACCCAAACTTATCAATTTAATTGATAGGTGCCTGATTAGGGTGCCAACAATTTGACTACTCAAAATTTAAACAGCGCGAATTTTACCCAAAAATGAACAATAAACCAGCAAAAACGAGCATTACACACAAAAAAACCGGGCAAAGCCCGGTTTTTAACACTATCTTTACTATTTAGTAAAAAGATTGATCAGATTCAGCCATCTTCACTAAAATGTCGGCAGGCGCAAATTTACCGCCTACTGCAGTTGCGTAATGATTTAATCTAGCGACCACATGCTTAATGCCAAGGGTATCCATGTAACGGAACGGACCACCTAAGAATGGCGGGAAGCCGATACCGAAAATGGCACCTATGTCACCGTCTCGCGCATTGCGAATCACGCCTTCATCAAGGCAACGAGCTGCTTCATTTAGCATCATAAGCACGCAGCGCTCTGCAACTTCTTTTTCGCTTAATTTAGCAGAAGGCGACAACCCAAGAAGCGAATAGATGCTTTCATCAACTTCTTTGCCCGGCTTTTTACCCTCGTAAGAATAAAAACCTTTTTGGTTTTTCTTACCCTTGCGGCCATCAGCTAACACCTTGTCAAACGCACTAGGTGCAGTAAAACGGTCGCCAAACGCTTCAACCAAGAAAGGAATGATCTTAGTGCCTACGTCAATACCTACTTCATCAAGTAGTTTTACTGGACCTACTGGGAAACCGAACTTAACCAAAGACTTGTCAATATGCTCAATTGGCTCACCGTCTAGAATAAGGTTTGCGGCCTCGTTCATGTATGGGGCAAGTATGCGGTTTACATAAAAACCGGCACCGTCCTTAACAACCACAGGGGTTTTGCCCTGTTTCTTAGCAAATTCAACAGTTGAAGAAATAACTTGGTCTGAGGTTTTGTCATGAGCAATAACTTCAGCCAAAGGCATCTTATCAACTGGCGAGAAATAGTGAAGACCAATCACATTTTCAGGTCGCGCTGCTTTCGCCGCAATTTGCGTAATGGGAATAGACGAGGTGTTTGATGCGAAAATCGTACTTTCTTTGCAGTTAGTTTCGATATCATTAACCATCTTTTGCTTAAGATCTAGATCTTCAAACACCGCTTCAACCACGATATCAGCATCTTGATATCCACTGTAATCAAGCGTACCTGTTAATAAGGCTAGCTGCTTTTGCATCTCGCTATTGCGCATGAAGCGCTTTTTAACTTTCTTATTAAGAATGTCGTAGCTGTACTTCATAGCATTAGCTATGCCTTCAGCACGTACGTCTTTTATACGTACTGGCACACCCGCCTTAGTCGAGGTTACATAGGCAATCCCACCGCCCATTAAGCCGCCACCAAGAACACCAACTTTCTTCATTTTTTCTGGTTTTACGCCCTCAACGCCGTTTTCTTTCTTCATTTCTGTAGTTGCAAAGAAAATTTGACGAAGTTGGAATGACTCTGGCGTCATTACTAGCTTACCAAAAGCTTCTGCTTCAGCTTTCAGGCCCGCTTTCATACCATCATTCATGCCCGTTTCAATTACATCAATGATATAACCTGGCGCAGGGTAGTTGCCTTTAGTTTTTGCAAATGTAGCTTCGCGTGCCTTCTTGAATAACATGCCTCGGCCTGGACCTGTATTTTCCAGCATTTTATTCATAACGCCTTTTTGAGGCGCTTCGCGTTCAGGTTTGCGCTTAAGCGCAAATTGCTCAGCAACTTTTAAGAGCACGCTGTGTGGAACCACATCATCAACAATACCGTACTTCTTCGCTTGCTTTGCTCGTGCTGGCGCACCAGTAAGCATCATTTTCATAGCTTGCTGAATACCAATAAGACGCGGCAGTCGCTGAGTACCACCACTACCAGGTAAAAGCCCTAGCTGTACTTCTGGCAAACCTAATTGCGTGCTTGGTGAATCGGTACAAACACGATAGTGACAAGCAAGAGCTAACTCTAAGCCACCACCAAGTGCTGGACCATGAATGGCCGCAACAAATGTTGCTTTCATGCTTTCAATTCTATCGAATATGGCTTGACCGCCTGCTGCGATATTTGTGGCATCTTCAGCGGTCTTACACGCCGCCAGCATAGTAATATCAGCACCTGCAACAAATGAGCTAGGCTTACCACTGGTCAATACAACACCTTTAATGCTGCTGTCGCTCTCGATGTCATCTAGCATGGCTGATATTTCGTCACCGAACTCAGCCTTTAACGTGTTCATACTTTCGCCAGGCACATCCATGCTAAGAATAGCAACACCATTGTCTTGCTTAGTAAGAGTAAAAGCGCCTGAAGCGGGTTGTGCTTCATTTGTCATGTCTTGTTCCTGACTCATCTTATTCTGTCTCCACAATCATTGCGGCACCAAGACCACCCGCCGCACATGCAGTCAGTAGACCTGTACCACCGCCACGACGGTTTAATTCATTCAACATCTGCGTGATCATACGCGTACCGGTTGCGGCAAATGGGTGGCCATAGGCAATTGAGCTTCCCATTACGTTGAATTTATCCATATCAATCTCGCCAGTTGCTTTACTTCTGCCCAGTTTCTCTTGAGCAAATTTGTCACTCGCGAACATTTTTACGTTAGCCAGTGTTTGCGCAGCGAAAGCTTCATGCATTTCGATAAGCGTTAAGTCGTTAAGGGTCATACCCGCACGGTCTAATGCGATTGGCGTAGCATAAGACGGCCCCATCAGCATATCTTCCCATACATCGATAGCAGAAAACGCATAGCTCTTGATGTAGCCCAATGGCGTGTAACCCAGTTCTTTAGCGCGACTTTCTGTCATCATCAGCACCGCTGATGCGCCGTCAGTAAGTGGTGTAGCGTTAGCCGCAGTTACCGAGCCGTACTTTTTATCAAATACAGGACGAAGCTTCGCATACCCTTCTAGCTTAGAATCGAAACGCACGTTATTGTCGCGCTCAAGTGCACCCTTATACGGTTCTGCATAAGCCGTCATTACTTCACTAGACAGCTTTCCAGCTTCCCAACTTTCGGCAGCAAGACTATGAGAGCGGTGTGCTAGTTTGTCTTGATCTTCACGAGAAATTTGATGGGTTTTAGCCATTTGCTCTGCAGTTTGGCCCATTGAAAGGCCTGTTGAATATTCTGCTACTGCCGGAGGTACTGGCGCCAAGTCTTTTAACTTAAGACGCTTAAAAATATTGAGCTTCTGACCCAACGTTTTGGTCTTTTGAAGGTCAACTAGTGCGCGAGCTAAGTTTTTTGAAACACCAATCGGTGATACCGATGTTGAATCTGCGCCACCTGCGATACCGACTTGTACTGTACCTGCCATCATACTTTCAGCGATATTCACTGCAGATTGAAAACTGGTCGCACACGCGCGAGAAACACTATACGCATCGGTATGTACGTTCATGCCGGTACCAAGCACGATTTCACGCGCAATATTTGGAGCTTCAGGCATTTGAACAACTTGACCATAAACAACTTGGTCAACCCACTCTTTTTGAACACCATGGCGAACGAGTAGTTCGTTTACGACCATTTTACCTAAATCAACAGCCGGTACGCCGTGGAAATATGTCGCCATTTTTGCAAACGGAGTACGTAACCCCGCGACAATGGCGATGCGATCACCCTCTCGGGTAGTAACTGATTGTTTTGTTGCCATAATGCACCTAAATTAATGACCTAATTGAATTGAGTGATAGCACTCACATTAAGTGGTCAGACCTGTAATACACCCGATTTTTACAAACAATGAACAAAATAGCAAATTATGCCGTTAAGGTGTCATGATAAATGTAACATTTGTTAGATGGGTATACGTGCTTTCTATTCATTGTTGATCAGCGTAATACGTCGCAGATTTATTGCGATTAAACGACTTGAAGAAAGATAGAATGAACCTTATATGGAAAACATAGTCTGTTTTGTGTCATTGTGAATGGTGTTTTAAACGTGTTCTTTAGAACTTAAATCCATCGACTGACACTTCCTTAATAAAGATAACTCAAACGGAATTTTGCAAAATGGCAGCAGAGCAGTTTCAACAGTTACATGCTTATTTAAATCAACAAATCATTGGCCAACACGCGCTGACTAAAAGTCTTCTTATCGCACTTCTCGCCGATGGGCATCTACTTGTTGAAGGGCCTCCGGGACTTGCTAAAACACGTGCAATTAACGCACTTGCAAACGGTGTCGACGGCGACTTTCACCGTGTCCAGTTCACACCAGATTTGTTACCCGCTGATTTGACGGGTACGGATATTTACCGTCCTGAAACGGGCGAATTCGTATTTCAAAAAGGCCCACTTTTTCACAATCTAATATTAGCGGATGAAATAAACCGCGCGCCAGCAAAGGTTCAATCGGCGTTACTTGAAGCCATGGCAGAAAGGCAAATAACGGTGGGTAGTAAAACTTACCCGTTGCCTCCCTTGTTTCTAGTAATGGCTACACAAAACCCACTCGAGCAAGAAGGTACTTACCCCCTTCCAGAAGCACAATTAGATCGCTTCTTGATGCATGTCGATATTGATTATCCAGGGGCGGAAACTGAACTTGAAATTTTACGCTTAACGCGTGGAGAGGCACTATCAGAGCCGCCAGTGACACCGCCTACCCTGACTCAAGACGATATTTTTACGTCGCGAAAAGAAGCACTTTCGCTATACATGGCACCTGAATTAGAGCAATACCTCGTTCAGCTCATTGTTGCCACAAGACAACCTGAAAAGTTTGACGCTAACTTGGCACAATGGATTGCAATGGGTACAAGCCCTCGAGCAACGATAAGCCTTGACCGCTGTGCCCGCGCCCATGCATGGCTAAGTGGGAGAGACTTTGTAGGTCCAGATGATATTCAAGCGGTGGTTCACAATGTGTTGCGTCACAGAATTATTCTGTCGTATCAAGCAGAGGCTGAAGGCGTAACGGTAAATGATGTTTTGGACAAAATTGTCACCACTGTAGCAGTACCGTAAATTATGACAAATGTTCAAGCACAGCTTCAGAAGTTGCTGAGCGATGGGGTGAATTTATCTACTGGTGAATTGTTGCGATATCAACAGCTCGCTAAACTGTTCAGTCTTGCGCCTAAACGAGCCCCTCAAGCTCGACTTGCTGGTAGCTATTTAACGAAGCACAAAGGCCGTGGTATGGAGTTTGATGAAGCTCGTCACTACCAGAGCGGCGATGATATTCGTGCAATTGACTGGCGCGTCACTGCGCGAACAGGAAAAACGCACACTAAGGTTTATCGTGAAGAGCGGGAACGTCCGGTTTTCTTGTTTTGCGATTACCTGCCTTCGATGGCGTTTGGTACGCAACTGCTGACTAAAGCCGTACAAGCTTCACACGTGTGCTCACTGATAAGTTGGTCAGCTGCAGCTCGCGGAGACAAAGTAGGCGCGCTTATTTTCAATGCCACACAGCATAAGGAAATTAAGCCACTAACCCGAAAAAAAGCAGTGCTTCGTGTATGTCATGAACTTCTTGAGCTTCACCAGCAAAGCCAGCAAATTAAGCCAAACAAGGAAAATGATGATGATGCGTTCGCGCAAGCCTGTGCCAGAGCACGCCGTCTCGCCCGCCCTGGCAGTTTGGTTTATTTAGTGTCTGATTTTCAACATCTAAGTACACAAGCTATTGGCCACTTAAATCATCTTACGCGACATTGTGAAGTGCGTGCGGTTGTGATCAATGATCCTATAGAGTACAGCCTACCTTCTCTTACAAGTACGCAAGCTGTGAGTGTTTCTGATGGGAACACCCAGCAGCAATGGTTGCTTGGTGATGCAACCGAGCATGAACAATACAAGCAATGGCGAAATGAGCAAAATACGTTTATCAACGACATCCTGAAAAAAAATAATATCTCCCGTTTTACCGTTTCATCCGGTATTCCCCTTGATGAACAACTTCAAAGTATGCAAAGGGAGCAATTGTGATGCAGTCGCAGCAAATACCAAACGCTAACATATCTCCCCAGGCAACTATGCCAAATAGCTTACCGACTAATATCGCGCCAGTGGACGATCCTTTGGCACAGCTAAAAGATATTCACGTTCCAAGTGACGTAAACGCCTGGCCTCTTGATTGGGGGTGGTGGGCACTAGGCGCAATAATAATTGGCATTTTATACTGCCTAACTCGATGGGTACTAAACCACATTCGGTTTAATAAACCTCGCAAGCAAGCGCTTGCACTACTAGAAGAAATAAAACCTACTGATGATGACTGGCCTCTTGCGCTTAATGGCTTGTTAAAACGTACTGCCCTGACGTATTACGACCCACAACGCGTTTGTGCACTTCACGGTAACGCGTGGTATGCCTTTTTGCTGGAAAAAAGTTCAAAAGCCCACGATGATATTGCACAAGGCTTTGACTTACTTGCAAAAAACGCATACCAGAAGACTCCATCTGAAAGTGATTTTAAGCGCTGTTCTCAAGCAGTAAAACTGTGGCTGCTAAATGCTCGCTTTGAAAAAGCGGGTAAAGAAGCCGAAAAAGCAAGTTCGAGTAGCGACACTATGGAGGCTACCAATGCTTGAGTTTTCTTGGTGGTGGGTATTTTTTGCGCTTCCCCTCCCTATTATTGTTCGATTGGTTGTGCCAAAAACAGCAGATACTCAGCTAGCAGCGCTAAGAGTTCCTGCGCTTCGCCCACGTGAAGCGGTATCTGATAACGTCATCGCCAAACGCACACTACCAATGGTGTTAAGCGCGCTAATTTGGCTCTTGTTAGTTACTGCTGCCGCTCGGCCACAGTGGTTAGGTGAACCCATTAGTATTCCCAATGAAGGCCGTGAAATGATGCTGGCAGTCGATTTATCAGGGAGTATGAAAATAGATGACATGCAACTCAACGGCCGTCAGGTTAATCGACTAACTATGACGAAATCAGTTGTTTATGACTTTATTCAACGACGCGTTGGCGACCGTATTGGTCTAATACTCTTCGCAGACACGGCGTACGTTCAAGCGCCTTTGACATACGACAGAGATACGGTATCAACCCTATTGAGTGAGGCCGTAATAGGTCTGGTCGGTGAGCAAACCGCTATTGGTGATGCTATAGGTCTAGCAGTGAAGCGTTTTGATGAACGAGAAGAGTCAAATAATGTACTGATATTACTGACCGATGGTCAAAATACGGCTGGTAATATCACGCCTGAACAGGCCAAAGAACTGGCAATCAACAAAGGCGTGAAAGTGTACACCATTGGTGTAGGAGCAGATAAAATGCTGATACAAAGTTTTTTTGGCAGCAGACAAATCAACCCGTCTCAAGAGCTTGACGAAGACATGCTAACCGATATTGCAACATCAACAGGCGGTCAATACTTCAGAGCTCGCAACGCACAAGAACTGCAGGCTATTTATCAACAGCTCGATGAATTAGAGCCGATAGAGGGTGAAGCGAGAAAAATGCGCCCGCTAACAGCGCTCTTTTACTACCCATTAGCGTTAGCACTTTTCCTGTCTTTATGCTGGGTAGTTGGCGCAATAGCAGCAAGCACTTTTCACGCTATAAACCAAAAGCGTGGATTGCGTAACGATAAGTCCATGGATAATGAGGTGACAAGATAATGGATTTTTCGGTTTTACCTTCGTTTTTACAATTGGGTGACTTTCACTTTTTACGACCAGTTTGGTTTTTCGCATTGATACCTTTGTTATTATTGCTTGTCTGGTTAAAGCGAAATGTTGCTACGCAGTCGGGCTGGCAAGCGGTCATCCCACCCCATTTGTACCAACATATGATTATTGGCAAAACAGAAAAAGGACAGCGCCCCCCTCTTTGGATGCTCGCCCTGGTGTGGTTTATAAGCGTAGTTGCATTGGCGGGCCCTACGTGGGAACGACTTCCACAGCCTGTTTATCAATTAAAAATGGGGCATGTGATAGTGCTAGATATGTCACTATCGATGCGCGCCACTGACATGACACCCGACAGACTCACCCGTGCAAAGTACAAAGCAATAGATCTCGTCAATGCGCTTGGCGAGGGAGAAATGGGGCTTGTTGCTTACGCGGGTGATGCCTTCGTTATTTCACCCCTAACTGAAGATGCGAATAACATAACAGCACTATTGCCTAGTCTATCGCCAGAGATCATGCCAGTACCGGGCAGTGATCCTTTATTAGGCATTGAAAGCGCAGCACAACTGCTAACTAACGCAGGCTATAACTCAGGAATGATTTACTGGATTACAGACGGTATCGACTTTCAGCAACAAAAAGAGTTACAAGAGTATGTCTCGTCTATTCCCTTCACTGTAAATGCACTTGCAGTGGGAACCTCACAAGGTGCTCCAATACGTCAATTAAGTGGTGAGCTACTAAAAGACGCCTCGGGTAGTATTGTTATTCCTAAACTCAACAACAGTGCGGTAAGTGGCGTTGTTAAGGCGAGCGGCGGTTCATTTGAAACATTCACGTCCAACGACAATGATATAAACGCCCTAGCCTCACTTTCTCTATTGCAGAGAAACGCGTCAGATGAAGAAAAGCAAGAAGACAATAACCAAGGAGATCAATGGAAAGAAGTGGGCGCCTATTTGGTACTCGCGATGCTTCCGTTTGCAGCGTTGGCGTTTAGAAAAGGGCTACTGTTTATCTTGCTAGTGGGAATACTTAGTCCAACATTACCAGTGCCCGCACATGCGCAGCAAAATACGAACGTTGAAAACTCCCTTGCGGATCGCAAAGCAGAGACCTCGCTTTCTTGGTGGCAAAAACCTTTTTTGAACGACGACCAAGAAGCGCATTCTTATTATGAAAATGAACGCTTTGAAGATGCTTCGAGCCAATTTAACGATCTTTCTTGGAAAGCCTCTGCACTGTACAAATCTGGCGATTACGAAAAAGCACTTGAAGCGTATAACGCTATTGAGGGTGCAGATAGCTTGTATAACCAGGGCAACGCGTTGGCTAAATTAGGGCGCTTTGAAGAGGCAATTGAGAAATACAGTGAAGCACTGTCTCTTGCACCAGATATGCAAGATGCAGCATCGAATAAGGCGCTTCTTGAAGAACTTTTGAAGCAACAAGAACAGCAGAATCAAGACAATCAGCAATCTGATGATCAACAGCAAGATAGCGATGACAGTCAGTCAAGTGAGCAAAATGGTGAGAATGACCAACCTAAGGATGGGAGTGAGCAACAACAGAACCAAAATAGTGATGGGCAAAATCAACACGATAATAATGACGATGCTCAACAAGATAATGGTCAAGACCAGAATCAACAAAAAGAGCAGTCTCAATCGCAAGAGAGTGAACCACAGACTCAGGATGATAAAGATACCTCGCAACAACAAGATGACACTGATGATTCGAATAATGAACAGCAACAAGCAGAAAATCGTGAGTCTCAGCAAGACCAAAACGCGAATGCTGAGGCAATGCAAGCACAGCAAGGCGAACTAACTGATGCCGAAAAAGAAGAACTACAACGAATGGAAAGTTTAATGCGACGCGTGCCAGACGACCCTGCCTTTTTACTTAAACGCAAGATGCAATTAGAAGTACAAAAACGTCAACGACAGCGCATGCCTTCAAACCGGAGTGATTGGTAAATGAGAGTACTCTCACTATCTACTTATTTGATTTTATTTTTTGCCGTATTCGGTAACTCATCATACGCGGATGTAAACGCAGTTGAGGCCACTATCGATAGAAACCCTGTGATGTTGGATGAAGCAATTCGACTTACCATCACGGCCGATGGAAGCGTTGAACGAGACGCGTTTGATAGCTCTCCTTTGTTAAAAGATTTTGTTGTAGGTCGAACCTCTGTAAGCAGTCAAACGTCAATAGTGAATTTTGATACAAAGCGCACAACAGTCTGGACTACAACCCTTTTCCCTAGAAAGGAAGGCGTATTTACCATACCCGCGCTAACGATTGAGGGTAAACGTACAAAACCTATTGAAGTACAAGTTATTCCCGTCCAAGAACAAAGTGGTGTAGCTAGA
Source organism: Alteromonas sp. McT4-15 (assembly GCF_020515205.1). NCBI lineage: Bacteria > Pseudomonadati > Pseudomonadota > Gammaproteobacteria > Alteromonadales > Alteromonadaceae > Alteromonas > Alteromonas sp. McT4-15. The sequence goes on along the minus strand of NZ_JAJALG010000006.1, from coordinate 43,880 downwards.
GACTACTTTGTTACAACCGATATCGATTTAACTGAAGCGTATTTAAATCAACAACTGCTCTACACGGTAAAGCTCTATCTATCGAGCAATATCGAGCGCGGTAGTTTGCAAGCCCCCGAAATGCAAAATGCTGAAATCACTCAGCTCGGTGAAGATAAGCAATACACTGATATTGTAAATGGTAGGCGTTATCAAATCATTGAGCGTCAATTTGCTGTCGTACCTCAGGCATCCGGAGAGTTTATTCTTCGCGGTCCAATCTTCACAGGCGAAGTCATGGCAGCAAATACTAATCAGCGCTTTGGTTTCTTTAATCGAACCCAGCAGATTAATCGCGTTGGGCCAGACATTACGGTAAATATAAAACCCATACCGTCAGACATTGATTATCCATGGTTGCCTTCTGAGATGGTGAGAGTAGACGAAGAATGGCCCCAAGGTGACGTTTTCGTTGCGGGTGAACCTGTAACGCGCATTGTGACACTTACCGCGTTAGGTGTAGTAGAAGAGCAGCTACCAGACATTCCAGAATTCTACCCGCCTAACTTTAAGTTGTATCCAGATCAATCGAATACGACTACCGTCGAGCGCGACCAAAACCTTATATCTCAGCGTCAAACATCATTAGCTATTATTCCAACTGAAGCTGGTTCGTTTGTATTGCCAGAAATCACTATTCCGTGGTTTAACACGCTAACCGAACAAACCGAATACGCCACTATTCCAGCGCGAACTATTACCGTTGAAGCCGCCAACACAAATAGTACTGCACTGCCGCAAGTACCTGATACTTCAAGCAACAAAAACGCCACCGAAAACCCAACGTTGCAAACCGATACGAGTGCTCCGCTAACAGGTGAAGAGAAGCTAAACAATCAAACTGCGCACATTGAGGAAAGCGGCCAAAATAATTCCGTTTATTTTTACTTAATGCTGGTAATTGCCGTACTCTGGGTCCTTACACTAATCGCCTGGATAGTAACTTATAGGAAATTAAAGCACGCGAGCGCGGCTCCAATTAACCCCGCAAGCTATCGCACGAATACGTTTCAGCATGGCGATGAGAAAAGTGCCTATGACCACCTAATATCTGTCGCAAAACAGGGAAAAGTGAGAGAGCTCGACAGTGCATTGCAGCAATGGCTAGCAACCCTTAATGATGGCAAAAGCCAACGAGCGATGCCTGGAGATATTGCTGAGTCAGCGCCTCTTAAGTCGCATATGGAACGAATTCACAAATTGCGCTTTTCTTCATCTGCTAAAAACAATAACAATGAACACAAAGAGTTGTCTGAAAACCTGAAATCGCTAGTACAGAACATTAAAGATACGAGAACAGCTTGGCTAAAGAGAACTAAAAAAGCGACGAACACGTTATCTAACTTATATCCGGCGTCATAAACCGCAATTCTATTGCACAGGGAGTTGACGCCTCGTTATAACAGAAACGTCATAAATAAGTTGCGCGCCTTTGGCTTTGCCTAATGACAAAGCCAAGTAAAGAACGCAGCGAAACGCACAGGGAAATTACATGAAAAAAATAATCACAACGTTAACGCCAATTGCCTTAGCAATTGCGACGCTGTCAGCTTGCAGTCCAGCAAGCGAGACGGCAAAAGTTGAAACGCCATCACAAGAAACTCAGCAAACCGCGGGTCAATCTGAATCGCAAAGACTTAATGCTTTTTTCGAGCGAACGTTTGAAGAGGACTTAAAGCGCTCGCCACTATTTCAAAGTTACTTAGGAAAAAAGTGGGATTATGATAAGTGGGATGATATTAGCGATGAAGAAGCTGATGTCAGTATCGCTATTGCTAAGAACCGATTGGAGACGCTGAATGGTTTTGATACCTCTAAGTTAAGCGAGCAAGAAAAACTAAGCTTGCGGCTATATAAACTCGGTATCGAACGCGACCTCGCCAACGACAAATTTCGTCATCATAGGTACATTGTTCATCAATTTCGCGCAGCTCATACTCAGGTACCAAGCTTCTTAATTAATATCCACCGAGTAACAAATAAAGACGACGCTAAGGCGTACATCGGAAGATTGGACAATGTACGTACTTATTTTGATCAAGTCATCGATCAGATGAAGACGCGCGAAAAGTTGGGCGTATTCCCGCCTGCGTGGGCCTACGATCAAATGATAGATGCATCAAAGAACGTCATTAGCGGCGCTCCTTTTGATAACAGCGATTCACCATCCACCATTTGGGAAGACTTTCAAAACAAAGTTGAAAAACTCGATATTGACGACGCCGAAAAAGAGACGCTTTTAGGAGAAGCAAAAGCCGCACTAGTAACGTCGGTAAAGCCAGCTTACGAAAAATTTATTAACGAACTGGCTCACCAAAGAGAAGTAACACCTGAAGGCGACGGTGTATGGCGCTTACCTGATGGCGATAAATGGTACCAAAACCGGTTAAATTGGTTTACTACAACCGACCTCACAGCAGACGAAGTTCACCAAATTGGTCTAGATAATGTTGAGCGAATTCACAGTGCAATGCGCTCAATCATGGAAAAAGTGGGATTTGAAGGCACCCTTCAAGAGTTTTTCGTGTTCATGCGAGAAGATGACCAATTTTATCTACCATCGACTGATGCTGGCCGTCAGCAGTACCTTGATGATGCAAAAAAAGCCATCGACGAAATGCGAGAAGCTATTCCTGATTATTTCGGTATTCTGCCTGAAGCACCAATGGTTGTTAAACGCGTAGAAGCGTTCAGAGAGCAATCGGCAGGTAAAGCCTTCTATCAAAGTCCGGCCCAAGACGGAAGCCGTCCTGGTATATACTACGCAAACCTTTACGATATGAAGGCAATGCCAACCTATCAACTTGAAGCGTTAGCCTATCACGAAGGGATCCCTGGACATCACATGCAGCGTACCATCGCGCAAGAACTTGAGGGCGTACCGCAGTTTCAGAAGTTTCTTAGCTTCACAGCTTACACCGAGGGTTGGGGTCTTTATACCGAAGAGCTTGCGAAAGATATGGGCTTTTATCAAGACCCGTACTCCGATTTTGGCCGTTTGGCAATGGAGCTTTGGCGCGCATGTCGACTCGTGGTAGACACAGGCATTCATGCTAAGCAGTGGTCTAGAGAAAAAGCGGTAAACTACTTAGTGGAGAATACCCCAAATCCACAATACGATGCGCAGAAGGCAATTGAACGCTACATTGCGATGCCAGGACAAGCCACTGCTTATATGATTGGTAAGCTAAAAATTATGGAACTACGCGACAAAGCCATGACCGAATTGGGTGATAGTTTTGACTGGAAAGGTTTTCATGATGAGATTTTGAAATACGGTCCAGTGCCCCTTTCTATTCTTGAAGAAAATATAAACACTTGGATTGACTCACAAAAAATGGATAGCTAGTCCTCCTACCTGTGAAGTTAGTTTTAAAAACGCGCCTTTCGGATAACGAAAAGGCGCGTTTTTTATGTCATAGTGGAAAAAAGCGGAAATTTTGGATTTTTTTATGTTTGCGCGAAATAAAACCGATAATGCGCAGGTCTTATCGGGTATGAAAGCAAAACATCAAAGATATGAAGCACTGGTAAAGGCATTTCATGCCGATATTTATCGCTATGCGTATTGGTTAGTGAAAGACCAAAGTGTGGCGGAAGATATTGTGCAGGAAACCTTTTTGCGAGCATGGCGCTCACTTGACGCTCTAAATGACGAGAAAGCGGCAAAATCTTGGTTAATCACAATATTACGTCGTGAGAATGCCCGCCGCTTTGAGCGCAAGCAATTCGACACGGTGGATATTGATGATGTGAGCATTCACGACGATACGCAACAAGCAGACGGTGATATTAAAGACCGAGAGCTTCAGCGATTGCTGGGCGGACTTAGCGTTGAATACCGTGAACCACTAATTTTGCAGCTTATTTTCGGCTTTAGTGGTGAAGAAATTGCGAACCAACTTGGACTGAACAAAAACACCGTTATGACTCGTCTATTTAGGGCGAGAAACCAGCTTAAAGAGGCGTTAGAGAAGCAGAATGAACAGAGAGGTCGTATAAATGGATGAGTTAGAATTTAGGCGTCGAATTTACGCCGATCCAGAAACGACTGACAGTGATGTTGTAGAAGCGGCGAAGGCAGACGAAAGTAAGCGCAGTTTCTGGAATGAACAAAAGCAGTTAGACAAACAGCTTAAACAAGCATTGAAAGTTGATGTTCCTGAAGATTTAGCGAGTAAGTTAATTTGGCAACAGTCAGCCGATGAATTTACACGATACAAGCGCAGAAGCCGTTGGTATTTGGCCATGGCAGCTTCAGTGGCATTTTCTGTGGGTATCGGCTTAACCATGTGGTATCACCAGCCTCTTAGCATTGGTGGTCAAGCGCTAGCGCACATGCAGTACGCTGAAATGGAGCATGCGCATTCGCTTTTACCAGTAGATCTCAATATGGTTAACGCGAAACTAGCAAGCTTCGGAGCGAGTTTTAACGAAATGCTGGATGGCGTTGAAGTGGCCAATTACTGCCACTTGAGCACGGTTAGAAGCCTTCATCTTATTGTTGATACCCCGCAAGGAAAAATGTCAGTATTTGTTGTGCCAGAGCGCGGTGATGTGAGTGTGCCCAACGAATTCGCGGATAAGCAATATCACGGTGAAAGCATAAAGTTAGAGCGCGCGAATATTATGATTGTTGGTGACAAAGGTGCTGACTTAAGTGAGATGAAAAAAGCGGTGGCTAAGCGCATCCAGTTTTCAGCCTAAATTGCTAATTACACGGTGGCAGCCACTGCCACCTGACCTATAATATGTTTGTAACAGTGTGCTAATGCACATCCCCTTCAATCGGCCTTCAAGGCCGATTTTTTACCTCAGAATTAACGTGAATATCTCGTACTTTAAATTTATACTCGCATACTTAATTTAAAACATACATTTAAATTTAATTCGCGCTTGTCTGCAGTATAGAGGTTGCGTCCATCATGCCTTTTTGGTTTAAGTGCTTTCGGTTAATTAGCATTATCGCTCTTTTATTTTTGGCGTTTGCGTCGCATGGCTCTCGTAGCGACGAGTTAACGACAGCGACACCACAGAAAATTAACGAGTATGCCGACCTTTTACACAAAGTAATTTACGATTGGAATTATCCTTCCGCGTTGTCGAACGAGGCTATTGAGCAGCAAATTATTAAAAGTGGTGTTCAGCAAGACGAGTCTAGTATAGGGGTCATTTTTCGACATCTAATGGCTTTAAGTACCGCTGAAACAGGAGAGCACGCTCGCGTTCCCGTTTACGTCAAACAACCGCTTTTAAATAAACATTGGCAAGTATTAGAAAAAACAGCACCTAAGACCTACGCCTATACACATGGCTATTATATCTACGTACAAGCAGCGAATGATTACAAAGGCTCTAGTAGACGAGTAGACTCTACCATCCCTGAATTAATTGGACTCAAAGAAAAGCTTCTTCGAATAGGTGATAAAGAAGCAGTTGCTATAGCGAGTATGTGGTTAGCAATGGAGTACTCTGAGTCAGCTCCACTTCGAGCGATAAGCGAAATAGAGTACGCATTACCACACTTGCCTGATGATTCGGCAAATAATGCTTTAGAAAGCGAACTTGGCATCACTACAGCATTATCATGGCTTTCATCAAAGTATATGGAGCTTAATATACCAAGCAAATCTTATGAATATGTAGCTCAGCTTATCGAAATTAAAAGGAAAAAGGGCACATTAAAGGCTTGGGACTACAGTTACGCAGTTATAGCCCTGCTCAGCCTCAACCAATATTCAAATGCGATGACACTTGCTGAAGAAGCAAAGTCAATGTCGTTAAACGATACTCCATTACAAGGTTACATAGCACGTGCGCTTGAACTCGCGGTCTTGATAAAGCAATACGATGGAGAGAATTCGGATTTAATTATTGGATTGGCCAAAGAGCTCTCAAACTATCACGTTGATTCAGTTCCAGTCCATTTTGCAGATATCAAACCGTATGCAAAAGCCGTTAGTCTTGCGTTTTCATCAGATACTAAAAATTTCAATATAGCTATTGATGAGTATAAGAAAGTAATGCAAGAGCAAGAGTCTACCATTACTTTTTCTCGACAAATCGGGTTGAAAAAGTACCCTGCCCTTCGCGACATTTATTACCTTAAAGGCGATATGCAAAAGGCATTTCTCTACGAGAAAAAATACAAAGAAGTACTCATTGCTTACAACACTGAACAATTTAATCTATCAGACAGATTAGAAACGAGTTCGTTGTCAGAAGACATTGAATTAGCACAGTACAAGCAGAGGGAACTGAAGGCGCTTTTAGATGAAAAAGCAGGGCTTACAAGCAACCTGGAACAGTTGCAACTCACCATCTTTGCTCTAGTTGTTACCATATTCTGCATATTGGCAATGTGGTTATGGCTAACCAAGAAACAAAATGCATCATCAAGTCAGTTCGATTCTCTGACAGGCACGCTAACTCGAAGAGCGATGCTTAATAGCTTAAAAAAGGCGCTTAAAAGAGACAGTTCCTCTTGCGTGGCTCTGCTTGATATCGATAACTTTAAGCGGATTAACGAGAAATTTGGTCACGAAGTGGGCGATGAAGTCCTCGCAACATTTAGCCAAACCATTAGAGGCCGAATTAGAAAGTCAGATAAATTATGCCGCTATGGCAACGAAGAGTTTTTAATTTACTTTACAGATTCGAATGAAAGACACGTCAAACGCGTGTTGGACGAACTAAACCAATCCTTATCCAAACTTACTTTATGGAAGCATACCAATGAACGCTTCGCTGTTTCATTTTCATCGGGTGTGCTTAAAGTAAATGGCGACGCCAACTTAGATACGGTTATCCAATGTTGTGACAAGCTTCTTCAAACTGCAAAGCAAAAAGGCCACTCCCAAATAGAAACTTACGCCCTATCAGTTTGCTAAGCTGAAATAAGTGACACTAAAGCGCCTAACCGCCAAACTTTTTTTACATTCAGTCGTATAGAAATTGTGCAAGGTCACTCACTGACGTAGAGAGTCTATGACAGAGGTGTTAGCATGAAAGAAAAAACATAGGGAATTTATATGGCTACAGGCACGATAATCTCGTTAGGTTTGTATTTCGTTGTAATGTTGGGTATTGGTCTTTTCGCTTACCGTCAAACTGACACTAACGTAGAAGGGTACATGCTTGGTGGCCGGCAGTTAGGTCCAGCAGTAACAGCACTGTCTGCCGGTGCATCGGATATGAGTGGTTGGATGCTAATGGGCTTGCCTGGCGCTATGTATGTGTCAGGCCTTTCAGCGGGATGGATAGCAGTAGGCTTAACGTTAGGGGCGCTTGCTAACTACATGCTCGTTGCACCACGCTTGCGCGTATACACCGAAGTTGCCAATAACTCCATTACGCTACCTGATTATTTCGAAAATCGTTTTGCAGATAATTCACGCTTGCTGCGTGTTATCGCGTCTGTGGTGATAGTTATCTTTTTTACCCTCTACACCTCATCAGGTGTTGTCGCAGGCGGTAAACTGTTTGAAACCTCGTTTGGTCTTTCCTATGAAATGGGACTGTATGTTACTGCTGGCGTTGTCGTTGCCTATACTTTAGTGGGTGGCTTTATGGCCGTCAGTATGACCGATTTTGTGCAAGGCTGTATCATGTTTGTTTCGCTTGTAATGGTGCCCATTGTGGTCATAAGCGAACTCGGCGGAATTGGTGCGTCGATAGATGCACTAGACAATATTAACCCAGCCCTTTTTAATGCCTTCATGGATGCATCAACCAATGAAACACTTACTTTCATCGGCATAGTATCATTGATGTCATGGGGCTTAGGCTATTTTGGTCAGCCGCATATAATTGTGCGCTTTATGGCAATTCGTTCAGTAAGTGACATTCCCACTGCGCGTAATATAGGGATGAGTTGGATGATAGTGTCGATCATCGGAGCCCTTATGACTGGGCTTTTCGGGCTCGCTTATGTTACGGGAAATGGTAACGAAATAGATCCAGAAACGGTCTTTATCTATTTGTCACAAATCCTCTTCCACCCATTAATCGGCGGTTTTCTTCTTGCTGCAATTCTAGCTGCAATCATGAGCACAATCTCTTCGCAACTTTTGGTTACGTCCAGCTCACTAACCAGCGACTTTTATCAAGCGTTTTTGCATAAGAATGCGTCAGACAAAGAGCTCGTCATCGCCGGCCGGGTAAGCGTTGTTGTTGTAGCACTTGTCGCTATATATCTTGCGTATGATAGAGATAGCACTATTTTAACCCTTGTAAGTAATGCATGGGCAGGGTTTGGTGCAGCTTTCGGACCTTTGGTGTTATTTAGTTTGTTTAAACGAGAAATGACACGCCGTGCAGCACTTGGCGGAATGATAGTCGGTGCAGTAACCGTACTGCTTTGGATTTATCTTCCTATTGAAGTTGGCGGAAAAAAATTAGGTGATTGGATGTACGAAATTGTGCCTGGATTCATCCTATCAAGCTTGACGATAGTCATATTAAGTAAGTCAGGAACACCTCGAGATGGTGTAATCGATACCTTCGATTCATTTCAAGCAAAATTGAATGAACGATAGTTGCGTTTAAGACAGTAAAAAAACAAAACCCCGCACAGTTTACTGAGCGGGGTTTTGTTGTTTCTAGGCCTTTAAATGCAATGCTTATGCTTTCACTGTATTACATTTATATTTCTTGGAATAAGATAGCTATTTTAAATAGCTAAATCGCATACTACATTTGAAACTAAATATGCTATCGTTCTATGCAGAAAAATAACCCGCATATAACTTTTTTATATATAACATAAATTCGGACTTCAAAATGACTGCTAGTATCCCGTCTATAACGCATTTGAAACAACTCGAAGCCGAGAGCATTCAAATTTTCCGTGAGGTTGCTGCTGAGTTTGAAAACCCAGTAATGCTGTACTCAGTAGGAAAAGACTCTTCGGTTCTACTTCATTTGGCGCGCAAAGCTTTTGCGCCAGGCAAAATTCCTTTCCCATTGCTTCACGTAGATACAACGTGGAAATTTGGTGAAATGATTAAGTTTCGTGACGAGCAGGCTAAGAAGCACGGTTTCGACCTACTTGTTCACATCAACGAAGAAGGCGTTGAAGCGGGTGTTGGACCTTTTTCTCATGGCTCAGCAAAACACACGGATATCATGAAAACACAAGCACTTAAGCAAGCATTGAACAAGTACAAGTTTGATGCTGCATTTGGTGGTGCAAGACGTGACGAAGAAAAGTCGCGCGCCAAAGAGCGTGTGTATTCATTCCGTGATAGCAACCACCGCTGGGATCCAAAAAACCAACGTCCAGAATTATGGAATATCTATAATTCTCAAGTAAACAAAGGCGAAAGCATTCGTGTGTTCCCAATGTCTAACTGGACTGAGCTTGATATCTGGCAGTATATCTATCTAGAAAACATTGATATTCCTCAACTTTACTTGTCTAAGCCTCGTCCAGTTGTTGAGCGTGACGGTATTTTGATTATGGTTGATGACGACCGCATGCCACTTGAGGAAGGCGAAGTACCAGAAATGCGTTCAGTGCGTTTCCGTACGCTTGGATGTTACCCACTAACGGGTGCTGTAGAGTCAGAAGCAGCAACACTTCCGGAAGTTATTCAAGAGATGCTGCTTACTAAAACTTCAGAGCGTCAAGGGCGCGTTATCGACCATGATAGCGCGGGCTCGATGGAGAAGAAGAAAATGGAAGGGTACTTCTAATGGCCACTGACAACATTGTTTGGCATAAACACGAAGTTAATAAAACCACCCGTTCTGAAAAGTTAGGTCAAACACCCCGCGTGTTTTGGCTGACGGGTTTAAGTGGTTCGGGTAAATCAACACTAGCAAATTTACTTGAGAAGAAACTTCACGAACAAAATAAGCATACCTATTTGCTTGATGGCGACAATGTGCGCCACGGTTTGTGTGGTGATTTAGGCTTCAGCGATAAAGATCGCGTGGAAAATATTCGTCGCATCAGCGAAGTAGCCAAGCTTTTTGTCGATTCGGGTACTTTAGTGTTAACCGCATTTATTTCGCCATTTAAAGCAGACCGTGATTTCTGTCGCAATTTGCTTGCCGATGGTGAATTTGTCGAAGTGTTCGTCGATACCCCGCTTGAGGTTTGTGAAAAGCGTGACCCTAAAGGGCTTTATAAAAAGGCTCGCAGTGGTGAGATCAAAGATTTCACGGGTATTGACTCTGCGTATGAAGCACCAGAGTCGCCTGAGATTCATTTAACCTATCAGGATGAACCCGCAGAGCAAACAGCAGAACGCTTGTATGCTTTGCTTCAAGAAAAGGGATTGGTGTAATGACACAGCCTTTGAATGCACTTACACAAAAGGTGCTTACTATCGCCAAAGAAGCAGGCGACAAAATAATGGCAATTTACGAGAAAGATTTTGCCATTTATGAAAAGCAGGATTCTAGCCCGTTAACCGAAGCTGACCTTGCTGCGCACAACGTCATCGTTAACGCGCTTGAAGCTGAGTCTGACTTGCCGATTCTTTCTGAGGAATCAGCCGATATCGCATGGGGTGAGCGCAAAACCTGGTCGTCATATTGGTTGGTTGACCCGCTAGATGGCACCAAAGAGTTTATTAAGAAAAACGGTGAATTCACGGTCAACATTGCACTTATCGAAAATGGCAAACCGACTATGGGTGTGGTTTATGCGCCGGCATTAAACAAAAGCTATATAGGTATTGTAGGTGAAGGTGCGTGGACCGAAGTAGATGGCGAATTTACGGCTATCACAGCACGCAAACACGACGGCGCTGAAGTGTGGAAAGTAGTAGGCAGCCGCTCGCACCAGAGCCCTGAAATTCAGAATTTATTGGCACAGCTTGAAGGTGAAACCGAGCTTGTAGCAATGGGTAGTTCACTAAAGCTTTGCTTAGTGGCTGAAGGCGAAGCACACCTTTACCCTCGTTTAGGCCCAACATCTGAGTGGGATACTGGTGCTGCACATGCCGTTGCATTAGCGGCCGGTGCAAACGTAACGGTACTAGACCCTGAAAATCCATTAGATGACAACGCTGACGCTCTTACGTACAACCAAAAAGAGTCTGTGTTAAACCCCTTTTTCCTTGTGAGCGCATAACATGAACAACGAAAACGAATTATTAAGACAGGACATTCTGTCTTACCTAGAACAACACGAAAAGAAAGATATGCTACGTTTCCTCACTTGCGGTAGCGTAGATGACGGTAAAAGTACCCTTATTGGTCGCTTACTTCACGATTCGAAGATGATTTACGAAGACCAACTCGCTGCCATCACTAAAGACAGCAAAAAAGTAGGTACTACTGGCGAAAAAGTTGACCTTGCTCTTCTTGTTGACGGTCTCCAATCTGAACGTGAGCAAGGTATCACCATTGACGTCGCATACCGTTACTTCTCAACCGACAAGCGAAAATTCATTATCGCTGACACCCCAGGACACGAGCAGTACACCCGTAACATGGTTACAGGCGCGTCAACGTGCGATCTTGCTATTATTCTTGTTGATGCACGTGGCGGCGTTAAAGTACAAACGAAACGTCACTCGTTCCTCGTTTCTCTTTTGGGTATTAAGCACGTTATTGTTGCTATTAACAAAATGGACTTAATGGACTATTCACAAAAAGTGTACAACCAAATTCAACAAGACTATCTAAAGTTTGCTGAGCAGCTTGATATTCCTGACATTCAGTTTGTGCCGATTTCTGCTCTTGAAGGCGACAACGTAGTAGGTAAAAGCGACAAAACACCTTGGTTTAACGGCACACCGCTCATGGAAATGTTAGAAAACATTGAAATTGGTGAAGACGACAACCATGACGATTTCCGCTTCCCAGTACAATACGTTAACCGTCCTAACTTAGACTTCCGTGGTTTTGCAGGTACAGTAGTTTCTGGTCAGGTAGCGCCAGGTGATGAAATAACTGCACTTCCTTCTGGCAAGAAATCGAAGGTGAAACAGGTAGTTACTTTTGAAGGCGACCAAGAACGAGCGTACGTACCACAAGCGGTTACGTTAACGTTAGAAGACGAAATCGATATCTCTCGTGGCGATATGATTGTAAAGTCGGATAACTTGCCTTTGCTCAATACGCAATTTAAAACACACCTAGTATGGATGTCTGAAGAGCCGCTAATGCCCAACAAGCAGTACTTGTTCAAGTTCGCGACTAAATCGACGCCGGGTGTTGTTGCTCACATCGACAACCAAATTGACGTGAATACATTAGAAGAAACTGACGCTATGCACCTTAATTTAAATGAAATTGGTGTAGTTGATGTCAAGTTCACGCAACCCGTTGCATGTGACCCTTACAAGCGAAACCGCCCTACCGGTTCTTTTATCGTTATAGATAGATTGACCAATGGTACTGTAGGTGCAGGCATGATCATCGACGAAATTGCCGGTGACGCACAGCATACATCACCTAATTTTTCTGAGTTCGAACTTGAGTTCAATGCGTTAGTACGTAAACACTTCCCGCACTGGAATTCAGTAGATATCAGTAAATTATAAGTAGGACTGGTTCTATATGGACGTATCCCAGTTCATCGTACTGGCTATTTTTGCCAGTACGATTGGCGCGCTGATTTTTTCTAATCAGCGCCCTTCCACTGTGTTCTCAGGCGCAGTGCTAGGCTTACTGGTAACACAACAATTATCATTAGACGATGTATTGTTGAATTTGCAGAACAAGGGGCTTATCACCCTTGTTTTGTTACTTTTAGTCAGCAGTGCCATTGATAAAACCGCGTTGATAAAACGACTGGGTAGAAAATTGGTTAGCGCCAACTTTACCCAATCATACTGGCGGTTATTTTCACTCACATTTTTATCTTCAGCTTTGCTAAACAATACCGCTATTGTCGCCAGTCTTATTGGCCCAATAAAGCAAAACCAATATCACCCTGCATCGCGACTGCTTATACCGCTTTCTTATGCGGCTATTTTAGGTGGTACGGTAACGCTTATAGGTACGTCAACCAACCTTATTGTTGATAGTTTTTTGCAAGAGCATGGCCATCCTGGCTTCAACTTTTTTGACTTCACATTATACGGTACTGTTGCAGGCCTTAGCTGTGGACTATTGATGTTCTTAATGCTTCCCCTACTTCCGCAAATTGGTAATAAGAACAATGACTACCGAGAGTATATGGTAGAAGCTGAAGTTGAATCAGGTTCAGAGCTTATAGGCAAAACCGTAGAGCAAAACCACCTGCGAAACCTTCCCGAACTATTCTTGGTTGAAATTGTGAGAAGGGGCAACTTGATATCGCCGGTTGGACCTGATGTGGTTATTCTTGAAAATGACAAACTCATTTTTTCAGGTAATGTTCAAAAGATAGATAACTTGAGTCACATTAAAGGCTTAAGTATGTTTGCTGAGACCGATGGCGTATTACGTGAAAGCCTTACCGAAGTTGTTGTAGCCAATCGCGCTCAAGTTATTGGCCAAACCATTAAAAACCTCGGGTTCAGAGCACTATTTGATGCCGCCGTTGTAGCTATCCGCCGCGATGGTGAACAGCTCTCTGGTAAGTTAGGAGAAATAAAACTGCAAGCAGGTGATTTTTTATTACTCGCGACAGGACCAGACTTTGCGACACGACAAAATTTGGGGAAGAACTTCTTCATTTTGTCAGAGCAAAAAATAGCGCGACCGCTTACAAACAAGCAAGAATGGATAACACTTGGCGGCTTCCTTACTACTGTCGTGTTGGCGGCAGCAAATGTTATTTCCCTTGCCATTGGTTTGCTTTTTTTAGCCGCAGTATTGGTAGGTGTTCGCGTTACCTCTAATGGCGAAATGAAACGCAACTTGCCGCTTAACCTTATTGTAGTCATTGTGGGAGCATTGAGTTTAGCCACTGCGCTTGAAAACTCTGGCGTTATTCACGCGTCTACACAAATGCTGATGCCGTTACTTTCAGGGACAGACTGGTTCGTTGCCCTTGCGGTTATTTATTTACTTACGCTTGTTCTCACCGAGTTTGTGACAAATAATGCTGCAGCAGCACTCATGTTTCCTTTTGCCTATGGGTTGGTACAAATACTTGGGGCTCCCCTTATGCCTTTTGCTCTGGCAGTGGCCTTTGCAGCAAGTGCCAGTTTTATATCACCTTTTGGTTACCAAACTAACTTACTCGTTTATAACGCGGCCAACTATAGGTATGCGCACTTTATAAAAATGGGGTTACCCATTTCTGTTTTGTACAGTGCAATTGTACTGACATTGTTAAACATGACCTATTTATAATAGTGAGTAGGAAGATTGCATACAAGGGAAGCATAGGCTTCCCTTTTTTGTTGATAAAAAAGAGAGGGGGTAAACTATAGGCAGCCAACACGTGCATGCGCTGAAACAGATTATTACAAATTAAGTCATGATTGATGAAGTAGTGCTGTACATAAATTTTTCAGCTAAGTACCCTTATGCTCAAAAGCAAAGCATTGGTTTTTACGCTCATCGGTTAAACCAATGACAAAACAACAACTTTTAAGGAGCAGTGGATGCACACAGTATCAAACCCTTTTCAGGCGTGTAACGATATCTTTTTTAAGCCCAATGGCGTATTTAAAGCCGTTGGCGAAAATAACAATTGGAGCTGGATGCCCTTTATTTTAGTAATGGGGATTACGCTTGCGTCGCAGTATCTGTACGTGAATTTTGTCGATATTGAGTGGTTTGCTAACCTAAATATTGCGGCACAAGGTGACATGAGCCCGGCCGAAGAAGAGCAGATGCGCGCATTCTTGAACCGCAGTACGTTGCTTTGGTCTCAACTTATATGGTCCTTTTTATTTCTCATCGCTATTAATGCGGTTTACGCGGTTTATTTGAACCTTGCGACCCGCTCAGACGATAGCCACGTATTCGGTTTTACTGACTGGTACGGCTTTTCTTGGTGGTTGTCTATGCCGTATGTTTTAACTGGTTTAATTGGTGTTGCACTACTTATGTTCTCAGGCGATCATCAAGTATCCCCTGCCATCATGGCGCCAACATCACTGAGCTTTTTATTAAGTGTACCTATGGACTCACCGTGGTTTGCGTTTACTCTCGCTATCCGTTTAGAGCTATTCTGGGGTATTTATCTTGCCATGGTTGGAATTTCACAGTGGACGTCGTTTAGTCGTCAAAAAGCGGCTGTAGTAGCTTGTGCCCCTTACGTTATTATTTACGGTATTTGGATTGTATCGCTAATGCTCTTTTAAGCAGTCAAATTGATAAAAAGCCCTTTTAAGGGCTTTTTTTATACCCATAATGGAAGCTGTACAGTCGGTTTAGCATGTTGACGAAGAGGCCGAAAATAGGCCGTATTTTGATAAAACACGCTATCTTGAGAGTGATGCCACCCGGGTACGCCTAGCAGCGGGAGAGGTTTCAACAAAGGGGCTAACTCAAAATCATCAAGCGCTGTAATTCGAGCTACCAGCGAACTGTCAACAGTTTTACGTTGCTGCCATGGGCGCATTTTGCTAAACCCCGCAGGTACTGAAACCGCCAACCATTTTCCTGTTAACCCGATAAATGGGTTTAACATCATTTCTAAATTCGCATGCCCAAAAACGATAGGGGTGATATTCCGGCGAAATACATCCACATTATCGACAAAAACGGTTTGCCAACGATGATGAGCAAGATCGGTGAGCCACTGTTCAATACGGTTAGCTTCAATGTTATCAGTAGCTTCAGGTTGTTCTACCGCTAATACAATGCCACATTCATCGAAGTGTGTAATACGGTTTCTGCGCGCTGTACGAGGGTTCACTCCGTAGCGTTCAATGTCGTTGATGTGCAACGCATTGAGCCGCTTTTTCGACTCTGGAAACTGCAACCAGATCAACGCATTAAATAAGTCATGCCAGCTATTTTCACGCGTTGGTACAACGTTGTCTTCGCTTATAATCGTTTCGTAATATCGCGTATCGTTATTATCAAAAGTACTTTGCCCTCTAAACACTGGGCCACGCCACGAATCATGTACACTTGAAACGATATCGTTGAGTTGCCCCGCGGTGGGAAAGTCAGCGCTATCTAATAGACCGACTTCATCAAGTAAAGCGGTCACTGGCCTACTTGCATGGCTAAGTAAATATGATTTACTAAAGGGGATTAATTCAGATTGCATAACAACTATTGGTTCGCATAAACCTTTTCTCTATACTGAGGACGTATTGTAGAGCAAACAGAGACTAACAATGAAAAAAATGTTTTTGCCATTGCTTGTACCTACCCTACTAGGCGTAAGTGCATGCTCCCCTTCTAACGACACTAGCGTTGACGTTAAAAACGATAAAAAAGAAATGCCATCAGCGGAATCAAATTTCACGACTGTTTATAACGCTATTTCTGATAACGATATTCGCGAGCCGCTAAAAGTATTGGCTTCTGACGAGTTTGAAGGTCGTTTGCCCACAACTGAGGGTGAAAAGAAAACAATAGACTATCTTGTCAATGAGTTTACCCAAGCTGGCCTTAAGCCAGGCAATGGAGATAGCTTCTTACAGAAAGTAGAACTAATGGAGATTACCGCAGACCCGGATATGACCATGACAATTGGTGACAATGCATTTGTTTACAAAGAAGACATGGTTGCATCATCAAAACGAGAAGTAGCGGAGGTTACCCTTCAAAATTCCGAACTTGTTTTTGTTGGCTATGGTGTCAATGCACCAGAGTATGACTGGAATGATTATGAAGGTCTGGACTTAACGGGTAAAACTGCGGTCATCTTGGTTAATGATCCTGGCTTTGAAAATCCAGAAAGCGGTAAGTTTCAAGGTACGACAATGACGTACTACGGTCGCTGGAGCTACAAATATGAAGAAGCTAGCCGTCAAGGTGCCGCAGGTGCAATCATTATTCATGAGACTGCACCTGCGTCTTATGGCTGGTCAGTAGTGGCAAACAGCTGGAGTGGACCACAATATGGCTTGGTAAGTAAAGATAAAGGCGCAAGCCGTGTCGCGGTAGAAGGATGGTTAACCCTTGACGCTGCCAAAAAAGTCTTTAACGATGCCGGGTTAAACTTCGAAGAAGAAAAAGCAAAGGCAATGCAAGGGCCGTATAACAAAGCAATGGCAATTGAGGCTTCTGTGACGGTTAAAAACACGTTCAAAAAGTCTGAAAGTAACAATGTTATTGCCACGTTACCTGGCAGTGAGTTCCCAGACGAACACGTTATCTACACTGCTCACTGGGACCACCTTGGCAAAGATGACAGCAAAGAAGGTGACCAGATTTATAACGGCGCACATGATAATGCAACGGGTACCGCGGCAATTCTTGCTATGGCCAAGGCCTATGGACAACTCACACCAGTACCTAAGCGTTCAATATCGTTCTTGGTGGTTACTGCTGAAGAACAAGGTCTTCTTGGTAGTAAGTATTATGCCAGCAACCCTGTTATACCAATCGAAAAAACAGTGGCGAATATCAACATGGATGCCATGAATGTTTTGGGTAAAACCAAAAATGTCGCTGTAGTGGGAATGGGTAAATCAGAGATGGAAGATTATCTGAAAGCAGCGGCAACTAAACAAGGTCGCACATTAACCCAAGAAGATAGACCAGAAGCCGGTTATTACTACCGCTCTGATCATTTCAGCTTTGCCAAACAAGGTGTACCCGCGCTATATGCTGAAGGCGGTAATGAACCCGCCGATGAAGAAACCGCTAAGTATCGCAAACGCATGAATGTCATTGTGACAGGGTGTTACCACCAAGTGTGTGACGAATATCGTGACGACTGGGACTTAAGCGGTATTGTTCAAGATACACAGATGTTATTCGATGTAGGCGTTAATGTGTCCAACGCGCAAGCGTGGCCAACATGGAACCCGACGAGTGAATTCCAGCGCAAGCACTAAGTAAAAAACAACAAAGGCCCATTAAGGGCCTTTGTCTTTTTGTCAGTTACATCAAAATTGCTTTAAGTTCTTCAGCACCAAAAGTCGCTATTTCAAATGCGATTAATATGATAATTATCCATTCAAGAAATGACGAATGCTTGTGATTTAAGTCATCCGCCAACATTTCAAATAGCTCGTGAATAACATCAAGCTTATTCGATAGCACTTCAACTCTTGGTCGAATATCCAAATATCGCGAAGTCAGTGTATAAGCATATTCATATTCTGGGTATTCCCAGAAAAACTCAGGCGTATCTAATAACCCATAATGCAAAAAGATATCACTTTTCGTGCTAAATAAATGACCACGAATCTTTGCGAGCGCTCTGCGTCCAAGCTTTATTTTTCCAGTTTCAGCCAATGCATTAGGCAGGTAGCCATACTGGGTAATGGTGTCTTGCGCTTTTTCTTCGTACTCATTTAGTTTAATCGATTGTGCTAAGCCATGACTAATGGAAAGACGAAGAAGTTCGTCGGCGCTTGGCAGTGCAATAAGATCACGCTGAAGTTTAAGCGTGTCACCATCGATAACGAACCGCAAGTGCTCTTGATGCTGCCCCGTCAACACTTCTTCATGCACTTGAAGACGGTTCAGTAAAGCCATCTTTTCGTCTTCGTCTACGCCCCAAAAAACAATAACACCGTATTCAAAAAGCCACGCTTCTCCACCAAAGACATCAATTTGCACCGCATCGCGATAACGAGACCCCAAGCTTGCCATCAAATCTTGTGAAACAGTGAAATCAGGAATAATAAAAGCCGACACACGGTCGTTAGAAAATTGCATACCCATTACCAATGAGACTAAAAATCGGCGCGATTATGCGCTTAATTTTCACACTGCGATAGCAAATTCATGCGTTAAAAAAGTAATGGTTACGACGATAAATTTTAGTCAAAGTAGGACAGACATAACAATAAACTCTCAGTTTGGAATAACTATTTCCATTTTCTCATCATAATGTGCTTGCAATTTCCTGTCAGACTGGCACATTCAAGGCACGCGAATAAACAATAACAACAAATCTTCGCTCACTCGTACGCGAGTACCCGACAGAAAAAGCCTCATTATTTTTTCAACAAGTGAACAGAGAGAATCCGTTTTATGTGTGGTATTTTCGGTATCCTTGATATCAAGACCGATGTGTCTGAACTCAGAACCCAAGCCCTCGATTTATCTAAACTTTTGCGCCACCGTGGCCCTGACTGGTCGGGTATCTGGAATAATGACAATACCATTCTTTGTCACGAAAGACTGGCTATTGTTGATGTTGATACAGGTGCACAGCCTCTTATCAGTCAAAACGACAAACAAATACTTGCCGTTAATGGCGAAATTTATAACCACAAACAACTGGCTGCGAATCTAGATTCGCCTTACCCGTTTAAGACGCGCTCAGATTGTGAAGTTATTCTTCCTCTCTTTCAGCAAAAAGGCATCGACTTTATTGATGAACTTGAAGGGATGTTCGCGTTTATTCTTTATGATGAAGAACAAGATGCTTATCTGATCGCGCGTGATCATATTGGTATTATCCCGCTTTACACAGGTTACGATGAACACGGTAACTTCTATGTTTCATCGGAAATGAAAGCGCTAGCGAGCGTGTGTAAAACCATTAGTGAGTTCCCTCCTGGTCATTATCTATGGAGTAAAGAAGGTAAGATCACTAAGTATTACAAGCGTGACTGGATGGAATACGATAACGTCAAAGACAACACAAGTGACTTAGAAGAACTTCGTGTGGCCTTTGAAAAGGCGGTTAAGTCACACATGATGTCTGACGTTCCCTACGCCGTGTTGCTTTCAGGCGGTCTTGACTCGTCACTTGTATCTGCTGTAGCGGCACAGTATGTCGCCAAACGAGTAGAAGACGAAGATAAAACCGATGCGTGGTGGCCGCGTTTACATAGTTTTGCCGTCGGACTTGAAGGCGCGCCAGACTTAAAAGCGGCGAAAAAAGTGGCAGACATGATTGGCACCGTTCACCATGAAATCCACTTCACTATTCAAGAGGGATTAGACGCCATCCGCGATGTTATCTACCACCTTGAAACCTATGATACTACGACCATTCGCGCCGCTACGCCAATGTACCTTATGACCCGTAAGATTAAAGCTATGGGTATCAAAATGGTACTGTCAGGTGAAGGCTCTGATGAAATCTTCGGTGGCTATTTGTATTTCCACAAAGCCCCTAACGCCAAAGAGTTCCATGAAGAAACAGTTCGCAAATTAGATCGCTTGCACATGTTTGATTGTGCGCGCGCTAACAAAGCAACGTCAGCATGGGGCGTTGAAGCTCGCGTGCCTTTCCTTGATAAAAACTTCATAGATGTTGCTATGCGCCTAAACCCGCAAGACAAAATGTGTCTTGATGGAAAAATGGAAAAATGGATCCTTCGTAAAGCCTTTGATAACGGTGAGACACTTCCAGCGGAAGTACTATGGCGTCAAAAAGAACAGTTTGGTGACGGTGTAGGTTACTCGTGGATTGATTCAATTCGCGACTTTGTAGACAACGAAGTCACTGACCAACAACTTGCGACGGCGGAATTCCGCTTCCCTGTTAACACGCCTGACACTAAAGAAGGCTATTACTATCGCACTATCTTCGAGAGCTACTTCCCTCAAGAAAGTGCTGCGCGATGTGTACCTGGCGGCAAGTCGATTGCGTGTAGTACCGTTGAAGCCCTTGAATGGGATGAAAGCTTTAAGAACAATGCAGACCCTTCAGGTCGTTCGATGAAAGATGTACACGCTGGAGAATCATAACCTAACACTTACATCAAAAAACGCGGCTACAAGCCGCGTTTTTTTTATAACATCACTAACAATCTTTGGCCACGGCTTATTCGACGTCTGTGGGTGTTAGCTCTTTAGTTTGAATAGTATTTTTGTACCACAACCTATTATCATTTAGCGGCGTCTCAACTGGCAAAAGTGGATTTTCAAGGGTAAACACATTACGTTCTTGCATATTGAGTCCCTCTAAAATAGGCGAATAAGTCGTTTGAAAAAGTGATTCAAATGAGCCGTCATCAATCGCGCGATTGAGCCCAGTTTCAATAAGCCTTGCTAAGGTTTTATTACTCGAGCTTACAAAGTAGTACATCGCTGTTGGATAATAGAGCGCCATATTAGGCTCTAAAAAAAGATTACTACGCCTACCCTCTTCTGCCAATTCCGCATCTACTTCTATGACCGAACGCGGGAAGAAGTCGCCTTTACCTTGCTTGATCATATCGTATGCTTCTCGAAACTCTGGCACAGTGAAAACATTGAAACCATTGGCTTGCAATATTTTAGTGTCAGGCCATTCTTCACCTTGTACAGGAACGAGTTTGCGAATGTCAGTTAAAGACATAACATCCTCAAACTTAGAAGCTTTGTCTTGGTTTACCACGAAAACGCGTAAACCTATTAGCCCTTTAGCAATAGGAATACGAATAGCGGTAAGGTCTTTTTCACGCTGACTATCCGTCATGCTCCAAACCACATTAACCTCGCGATTTTCTCGCAGTTGACGCATAGCTTTCCCGGTTAAGAGAATTCTATCTGACGGGCGCAATTCATAATTAACGCCCGTTTTATCAAGCGCCAATTTCAGTAACGCGATGGGATACTGCGAGCGTTCGTCCGAATCATCAAGTGGTCGAGGGTACGTAATGGTCCACAATGCGGCACTTGCCTGCATACTGCTTAGCAACAACGTAATACACGCCAAAACCACCCTAATCATTCTCAAATCCTTTCTCATTGAGCTCACAATGTGCTTGGTAGAAATCGTAAACCAAGACGTTAACTACTCAATGCCAATGTACTTATGTGTTTGTAAAGATAGCCGCCAGTTACGCGCAATACAAGTGCGCACGGCTAACTCCGTCGCGCGTTTTTGTTGGCTAATAGGTTGTAAGCAAACCTGTTTTCCTTCAAGGCTTGATACTTTTGTAAGCAATGCATCAAGCTCATCAATATGTTTTTGCATAGCGATAGGATGCTTAATCTCATTGGCACGCTCTAGTGCACTGGTGAGCACATCAAAGCCCCCTTTCATATTTATTTTGGGCGAAACTGTGACATAAGTGCGCACATCACATAACACCTCAAACGTGCCACTGGTCTCAATTTGCGTGGTGTATCCGTTTTGATGCAATATGCTGGTTAGCGGACGTAAGTCATACATACATGGCTCGCCCCCAGTAATGACTACATGCTTTGCAACGTACCCCTGTTGCTCAAACAGTGTCATCAAACTTGCTTCGTTAGATACAAAATACGTTTCAGATTCGCTACTTTTGGCAATGACATCTTCTGGTGAAACACTCAAGTCAGCTTTTATCTCCCACGTGTGCTTAGTATCACACCATGGACACCCTACCGGACATCCCTGTAAGCGGACAAAGATAGATGGTATTCCCGTATATGCGCCTTCACCTTGGATAGTTTCGAACATCTCATTGATGTTTAATGTGGACAATACAGACAATTTGACACCCTTTAACGATTGTATGTTGGGATTTTACCAAGGATCACATAAAATTCGGTGATAATTTATCAATTAATCAAAAACTATGTCTGAAAACGTTGTTGTTATTTATTCAGGAGGCATGGACTCCTACACGGTTTTGCACAAAGCGCTGCGCGCGGGCAAAAAAGTACACGCTTTAAGTTTTAACTACGGACAGCGTCACAAGAAAGAACTCGACTACGCCGCCGCGGTTTGTCGCTCACTTGACGTACCGCATAAAATTGTCGATATCAGCGCCATCAATACCTTGATTGGTGGTTCTGCGCTGACATCTGATATAGACGTTCCTGAAGGGCACTATGAAGAGCCCAGCATGAAGCAAACCGTCGTGCCTAATCGCAACATGATCCTGTTGTCATTGGCTGTTGGCTACGCAGTGAGTCTTGATGCAAACGAAGTTTACTACGGTGCACACTCAGGCGATCACGCGATTTACCCTGACTGTCGTCCTGAATTCGTTCATAGAATGAATGATGTATGTGGCATAGCCAACTACACACCTGTAAAAATTATGACGCCTTACATCGATGACAGCAAAACAGCAATTTTGACTGATGGCTTAAAAATGGGGCTAGATTACTCGCAAACCTGGACCTGCTACAACGGTCGTGAAAAAGCGTGTGGCAAATGCGGCGCGTGTGAGGAACGCTTAGAAGCGTTTAGCGAAAACAATGCAACAGACCCACTAGAGTACGAATAAATCCTGTAAAAATAGCGAAATTGAATAATAAGTAGCCATAACGTTGGCTACTTAATTCCTAAATTTGTGTAACGCGAACCTACAATTAATTCGAGTTTGGAGTTCGTGGGTTATACTTGCGATAGAGCCTGCCGCTTAAATATACAATAACAACAGATAGAAACGCGCAGACCCCCAACGCTCCCCCCATGCCATTTAATAGTGGAAGTATTGCAGCACTCAGTACACCAAAAACTGATGCAGCCAATGTCACTCCCAACCACGATAATTTGGCACTTGAACTCATGCCAACAAAGCTTCCACCGAAAAATAGCGCACCAAACGCATTGGCTGTACTACTGTCGAAAACGACCCAAAACACGGTATAGGCGACTAATGTTGCCAAGGTACTCGCTCGAATAGCACCAATAAATGGGACTAACGATAATGCAAACGTACTTAGCCCTCCCACAACGGCGATGACTATTGTGGTCAACATTTAAAGTACCAGCCCTTTTACTAACACAACGCTTGCCACAGCGGTAAAGGCTATGGCCCCAAGTTTCCCCCCAATGCCCACGAACACGTTGCGCAGCAAGGTGTAAATAAAAGCACCAACTAGGCTTACAGCAATAATTTCACTTTGTGTTTGAATAATATCCTGTGAGCACATTCCCGCAAACGTACCAGCATAAACAGCGGCTTGCGGATGGCGCTTAAAGCGTGAGGTATAAGGAATAAAGCTACCCAATAACCCCACAGTTGCAGCACTGACTACAACAGGTACAGCAAACGCGTGATGAAGTATGAAACAACCATAGAAACCAGCGTAAAACGTTATGAGTTTACTTATGTAAAACAACCCAAGGGTTTTCACGTCGTATTCCTCAAACAAAAAAGCCTCGCAAGTTGCAAGGCTATAGTGTGCATACTAATAGTAGAGTTTATCGATAAGGTTTTATTTCTGGCTTTCAGAAATAAAGTAGCTCAACTCTTTTATACAATGGCGCAGTACTGGGTTAAGCCGCGTATTTTTGCCATTCATCACAAATAATTCATGGCTAAAATTAAACAAACTTCCCTTTGCAATGGGAACAAGTCCTAGCGCAGCACCTTGCTCTTTTGCCATATAGTCTGGTAACAAGCCAACATATTCACCAGTCATAATGGCTGACATCGCAGCATCATAGGAATCGGAAAACGTTTGAATAGACAATCGAGATTCGTCTTCAATGTAATTTGCCGAAGACAAACCTGAAATGCCAATAGCAGGGTAATCTTCTATTTTTATATTATCAGGCAGGTCTGTGTCACGGTATTTCGCTAACGGATGCGTTGGTGCACAGTACAAGCGGCCAGGTGTTTTCAAGCCAATAGGATGGAAGGTTACTGATTCTGGCTTGACCATATCGTAAGTAGATACGACCAAGTGACATTCACCCGACAAGGCAACATGCTCAACCTCATTGTATAACCGAGTTTGAATATTCACGTGAATATCATCAAACTTTTTCATAGTACTTTTAACCGCTTTACTCACAGCTAAATGCATAGAAAGCGGAAGGCCTGCCATGAGTACTAACGTAATATGGCCTGAATAGTCGTCGTGTAGCGATTTAAGATTGAAAACAAAATTGTCGAAAGCGTTAAATATGCGTTTGGTTTCTTGGAAAACCACTTCGCCTTCTTTTGTCATTTGAAATCCACCACGACCTCGGTGGCACAGGACCAAGTCTAAACGTTCTTCTAATTTTTTGATTGCTGCACTAATATTTGGGCGTTGCATACGCAACACTGGCTCTGCCGCAGTAAATCCGTTGCAGCTCGCTACAGCGTAGAAAACACGCAATAGCTTTATATCTGATTCCTGAAGACGATTAAGCATATTTAGCACCTGTTTATAGGTATAGTTATCGATACTCAAACTAGCACTATATGAAACTAGCCGTGCTATTACAACGACAAATTACTGCTTTTTATCTCAAAATTGTAGACTTACTCACGCATTGGTCAAATTTTGTGTTATCGCGCTATATACTAAAGTTGTAAATAAACGAAAGCCCCCTGTGAGTCACCGGAGGCTTTCGTATTTTTAAATGCAATCGCAAATAAATAATATCGCTATGAAAGCGTCACCACTTGCTTACGCAGTGCTTCAATATCGTCTCTTAACGACGCCGCTTTCTCGAACTCAAGCTCCCTCGCATATTCGAACATTTGTTTTTCTAGCTCAGCTATCTGATCCATAATTTCCGTGGCACTTGCTGCTTTTTGCTGTTTCTTCTTCTCTTCAACTTTACGCAATTTCACCTTGCCAGAAGCGGGGTGTGCACTATCGCCTAAGTCCATAATATCAGTGATGGGCTTGTTAAGACGCATCGGCGTTATATTGTTTGCCTTATTGTGCTCAATTTGTTTTTCTCTGCGTCGGTCAGTTTCGTCCATGGCTTTTTTCATCGACTTTGTAATAGAGTCAGCATACAAAATCGCCTTTCCGTTCACATGTCGAGCAGCACGGCCTATTGTCTGTATAAGTGAGCGCTCAGCACGCAAAAAACCTTCTTTGTCAGCATCTAAAATTGCCACGAGGGACACCTCTGGCATATCTAAACCTTCTCGAAGTAAGTTAATACCTACTAACACATCAAATTTACCAAGCCTCAAATCTCTAATTATTTCGATTCGCTCAACAGTATCGATATCCGAATGTAAATATCGCACTTTGACGCCGTGCTCATTTAAGTATTCACTTAAATCTTCAGCCATACGTTTGGTCAGCGTAGTGATCAGTACCCTTTCATCTAGTTCAACGCGTTTTTGGATTTCTGAGAGCACATCATCAACCTGAGTAGCAACAGGTCTAACTTCGATAATGGGATCAAGTAGCCCGGTAGGACGTACCACTTGTTCTACAATTTCTCCATCGGTCTTTTTCAGCTCATAGTCACCTGGGGTTGCAGATACATAAATGGTTTGGGGACAAATCTGCTCAAACTCTTCAAATTTTAGCGGTCGATTATCCAGCGCTGAAGGCAATCTGAAGCCAAACTCCACCAGTGTTTCTTTGCGTGACCGGTCTCCGCGATACATGGCGCCTATTTGCGATACGGTCACATGAGACTCATCAATAAACATCAAGCCATCTGCAGGAAAGTAATCAAGAAGCGTTGGTGGTGGTTCACCTGGCGCTCGGCCTGACAAATAGCGTGAATAATTTTCGATTCCTGAACAGTATCCCAGCTCCATCATCATTTCGATATCAAACTGCGTGCGTTGAGAAATACGCTGTTCTTCTATGAGCTTATTGGCTTCTTGTAACTGCTTTTTTCGCTCACCAAGCTCATCTTTAATATGCTCAATAGCATTTAGGATCTTCTCACGGGGTGTCACGTAATGAGTTTTAGGGAATACCGTTGCGCGAATAACTGATTTATCTACAGCCCCTGTGAGCGGATCGAATAAGCTTATTTTATCGATTTCATCATCAAACAATTCAACCCTTACCGCCTGCTTTTCAGAATCCGCAGGGAATATATCTATTACATCGCCACGCACACGAAACGTACCTCGCTCAAAGGCCAAATCGTTACGCTTATACTGTAATTCAGCAAGTCGTCTAAGAATATCACGCTGATCCATCGTGTCGCCTTGGCGAAGATGAAGAAGCATTTTCATGTACGATTCTGGGTCGCCCAAGCCATAAATGGCTGAGACACTGGCGACAATAACAACGTCACGCCTTTCCATTAGTGCTTTTGTCGCAGAAAGACGCATTTGCTCGATGTGATCATTTATTGATGCATCTTTTTCAATAAACGTATCAGTGCTTGGAACATAGGCTTCAGGCTGGTAATAGTCGTAGTACGACACAAAATATTCGACCGCATTGTTGGGAAAGAACTCTTTCATTTCACCATACAACTGCGCGGCTAGGGTTTTATTGTGCGCCAAAATAAGGGTCGGACGCTGAACTTCATTGATAACGTTGGCCATGGTAAAAGTTTTACCTGACCCCGTAACACCCAGCAACGTCTGCCCGGCCAAACCGCTATCTAACCCATCTACAAGGGCCTCTATAGCTGCAGGCTGATCACCAGCAGGTTTATACTTCGAATGTAGTTCGAATCCTCTACTCATCTAAACAACCTTATTTAAAACCGCATTATCGGACTCAAACTGCGCAATCGCGCGTTTAAATACAACAAACGAAATACTTGCCATAACGATATTGGCGATAACATTACCTACAAAAAGGCCTTTTAAACCGAAAAGCATGCTACCCACAATGCTGATGGGTACGAAAAAAACAAAAAGTCGGATGACACTAAGTACCAACGCCGTCATGGGACGGTGCATCGCGTTTAATGATGAATTTGTTAAAATGATGATTCCTTGCATGCCATAACCCAGGGGTACAATCATTAAGAAAAGCTGAATAAGTACACTGACTTCTGCTTCATTAGCAAATGCCACGGCTATCCAGCTCGACATGGACCACATAACAAGAAAAATAATTAACTGCCAAACAAGCACAAATTTAAGGGTTAAAGAGTACGCTTTTTTCACACGTTCAACTTGCATCGCGCCGACATTCTGACTGATAAAAGGAGGCAATGTCATGGACAAGGCCAACACAACAATACTGGCAATAGATTCCATTCGATTTCCCACCCCCCATGCCGCGACAGCTTCTGCACCATAGCTAGCAACTACAGCAGTCATTACACCACCAGCCACTGGCGTGAGCATGTTAGCGCCTGCTGCAGGAAGACCAATTTTTAAAATTTCTCTACTACTTTCCCTTAATTCACCAATGGTGAGCAGTCGTGGCAACATAAGCTTTCTGCGCACCGCGAGGATATAGAGGATCCACATCGCACCTACCACCCAAGCAATAAAGGTAGCTAATGCCGCGCCTTTTATTCCCATTGCAGGAATAGGACCTAAACCAAAAATAAAGATGGGGTCGAGTAATGCGTTTAGTCCACCACCTGCAGCCATCACTATACTTGGTGTGCGTGTGTCACCGCATGCTCTTAGTACGCTATTGCCTACCATTGGCATTGCAAGGAAAATACTCGACAAATACCACAGCCCCATATAGTCAGAGATATAAGGCATTAATCGTTCAGAGGCGTTGAGAAGCTTAAATACAGGCTCGATTGAAACGAAACCAATAATAGCAAGGGTGCCGACCAATAGTACCGAAAGCATGAGTGAACCGGATGCATACAGCTGCGACTTTTCGAGCGCTTTACTTCCTTGCAATTTCCCAATAATTGCTGATGTTCCAATGCCCAACCCTATATTTAAGCTAATAACCGTAAAGGTCACTGGAAACGTAAAACTTATCGCCGCGAGAGGGTCAGTGCCCAATAAACTAACAAAGAAAGTATCAATTAGGCCAAAGCTCATCATCATAACCATGCCTAAAATCATGGGTATTGTCATTCGTTTAAGCGTTGCGCCAATATCTCCTTGAAGTAAATCAGAAGCGTGTTTTTGTGTAGTACTTTTATTCACTTAAGCCTCAGCGTTGTATGCGGCATGAAAAATGGAGAATAGCAAAGTGTAAAAGAGTGCACCTCACTTGGCTATGTGTATTCGATAAACTAAACAATGGATAAGGGCACTGGTTAGCATTATCGCTTATGCGACAAAGAGTTTTCTACAAAAACCAAGAATAAGCCTGCTTTACTATGAACACTGCATAAAGTAATGTTTTTACGCTGCTATTGCACTGAACTGTGATGACTGTTCACATTACAGTTAAATTTCTAATCTGTTTCAGTTTTACTAATCTCAAAGTAGCCACTTAAGGTTATTTCGCTATTCACAGCCATTGAGCAATTCACCGCCAAAATTGTTAACACAATGTAACGCACTGAGAAATAACGCGGATTTTTTTGCGTAGCTTTTAATCATTCGTTGAATTAACACACAAGCTACTTTTTGTTCAACCGATCAATTTCGATC
Source organism: Alteromonas sp. McT4-15 (assembly GCF_020515205.1). Lineage (NCBI taxonomy): Bacteria > Pseudomonadati > Pseudomonadota > Gammaproteobacteria > Alteromonadales > Alteromonadaceae > Alteromonas > Alteromonas sp. McT4-15. Next base: position 14,754 of record NZ_JAJALG010000006.1, on the reverse strand, counting down.
AGCACTTCCGATCACAAAACAACACATAACCACCTGTTTAAATTGGATAAATACCAACATCGGCAACAATGTGATGATGATCATACCAATAGTGATCGCGTACAACATTCCCAACTTGCCAAGCTATCAACATAGTTATCCACAGATTTAGTGGATAACTAACGCTAGACCATATTTGGCGCGATGTTGTGACTCGTTTAAAAAAAAAGACGTAAGTGGTGACTAACCTTTTACTACGTAGGTACAGGTTACAGATTTATTAAAGACTGTACATAATACCAGTATCAAAGCTTTTTTTTATTCTATTTTGTTATAGTAGAGACATCCTGCGAGATATAAAAAGAGTAGGCACATAAAAGGTATTCACTATTGGTCACAGTATCCTTTTACAAGCGAAAGTGAGTGAGTTGCGTACATATTAACCATCACTTTTGTCTTTTTGATGACAAATTGAGCACAAAAGCGCTAAAAAGCTATTTTTTGCGCAGTCAGCACAATTATTTCATTTATGTTGTTGACAGCAACTAACTACCTCTTTAATATTCGCCTCCGTTGAAGCACAGGTCCCCCTTAGCTCAGTTGGTTAGAGCGACGGACTGTTAATCCGCAGGTCCCCCGTTCGAGTCGGGGAGGGGGAGCCAACTTCAGCAACAACTTAGGTGTCGATTCCCCCTTAGCTCAGTTGGTTAGAGCGACGGACTGTTAATCCGCAGGTCCCCCGTTCGAGTCGGGGAGGGGGAGCCACTTAGTTGGCTCTACAATTTCTTATAGTTACTTATCTCGATTTTCCCTTATCTTTGTAGTTTTTAATTAAATATCCCTAATTCAATCAAGTTGTTAATCCTGCTCTAAAAAGGGATAATAGCGCCATATTTCTTTTTTATTAATTCGCGGGATTTTGCCTACATATATAAACAGTAGTGTTTCCCCGTTAAATTCCTTGAGGGAATTGCGTAATTCATGACTGAATTTTTACTATTATTGATTGGTACAGTACTGGTAAATAACTTCGTTTTGGTGAAGTTTCTTGGTTTGTGTCCTTTCATGGGAGTCTCTAGTAAGCTCGAAACGGCTATGGGTATGTCTATGGCAACCACATTCGTGCTTACCCTCGCCTCTGCATCCAGTTACCTTGTCGAAACTTATTTACTCGCCCCTTTGGGCATAGGCTACTTACGTACGCTTGCTTTTATTCTGGTGATTGCCGTTGTCGTGCAGTTTACTGAGATGGTCGTGCATAAAACTAGTCCTACGCTTTACCGACTACTCGGTATTTTCCTGCCACTTATTACCACTAACTGTGCCGTATTGGGTGTAGCGCTTCTAAACCTAACTGAGCAGCACAATTTTATAGAGAGCCTCATTTACGGGTTCGGCGCCGCGGTTGGTTTTTCATTAGTACTCATACTTTTTGCGGCAATGCGAGAAAGGTTGGCAGCCGCTGATGTTCCTACTCCATTTAAAGGAGCTTCAATAGCAATGATAACAGCAGGATTAATGTCATTGGCGTTTATGGGATTCAGTGGGTTGGTGAAATTCTAATGACAGTATCTACAGCAATCATTTTTGCCGTAATTGCAATCGGTGTTTTAGCACTTTGCTTTGGTCTAGTTTTAGGGTACGCCAGCATTCGCTTTAAAGTTGAGGGAGACCCTCTCGTTGAACAAATTGACGCTGTTCTTCCCCAAACTCAATGTGGTCAGTGTGGTTACCCCGGGTGTAAACCTTATGCCGAAGCTATCGCTAATGGCGACGATATCAACAAATGCCCCCCAGGTGGCGAGGCTACAATTAAAAAGTTAGCTGATTTAATGGGCGTAGAGCCTAAACCTCTTGATGCAGCGCATGGCGAAGAAGATGTAAAAAAAGTCGCGTTTATTCGCGAGGATGAATGCATTGGGTGCACTAAATGTATTCAAGCTTGTCCTGTTGACGCTATTTTAGGGGCAGCTAAACACATGCACACGGTCATTACCGATGAATGTACTGGTTGCGATCTGTGCGTAGACCCCTGCCCTGTCGACTGTATTGATATGGTTCCTATCGTTCAAACCACGTCTACGTGGAAATGGGATTTTTCGTCATCTCCCAAAGGTGATATCCCAGTGAAAATGGTATCTTAATTGTGATGTATCCAAGTTTTGATTCAATTATAGAAAACCTGAACTCTGGGAAAATGTACACGTTTCCTGGCGGTGTACACCCGGATGACAAGAAGGCACTTTCCAATACAACACCAATAAAGCAGCCTTCTCTACCGGCCTTGTTGGTGATACCACTTCGTCAGCACATCGGCTCAGACGGCATTTGCTGCGTAGAAGTTGGCGACCACGTACTAAAAGGGCAAGTATTGTCACAAAGTTCGTCGCCATTTTCTGTTCCAGTGCATGCGCCCACTTCTGGAGAAGTAGTGGCCATTGCGCCTCATGTCGTAGCTCACCCCAGCGGTTTGACCGAGATGTGTGTCAGCATTAAACCCGATGGCAGAGATACATGGTGCGATCTTTCTCCTCTTTCAAATTATACAGAGGTAGAGAAAGGCAAAATTATTGAAATGATTTGCCAAGCGGGTATTTCCGGAATGGGCGGCGCAGGCTTTCCTACGCACATCAAAACGTCGACGTCTAAGCCTGTTGAGTTCCTTATTCTAAATGGCATTGAGTGCGAGCCATATATCACCTCTGACGATCGGCTGATGCGCGAATTTGCATGGCAGATAAGACAAGGACTCGATATTCTTACGCACCTCATAGGTCCTAAAGCCGTCGTTGTTGCCATCGAAGACAATAAACCAGAAGCATTTGAAGCACTGAATATTGCCTGTGAGGACAAAAAGGAATACCGCGTAGTCAGCGTAGAAACCAAATATCCTGCTGGCGGTGAAAAACAGTTAATTCAGGTATTAACCGGGCGAGAAGTACCGAGAAACGGGTTACCCGCAGATGTTGGGGTGATGATGTTTAACGTGGGCACTTGCTTCGCAATTGCAGACGCAATTTTAAATGGTAAGCCACTGATTGAACGAGTAGTTACTGTTACCGGTGAAGCTGTTGAGTCGCCGTGTAATTTTAAAGCGCTATTAGGTACACCGGTCTCTCACCTACTAGACGAAGCGCAATATAACCCGAAAAAACAGACAGCTCCCAAGGTTATTATGGGCGGTCCTATGATGGGCTTTACCCTGTCAGATGCCACCATTCCAGTGGTAAAAACGACGAACTGTTTGCTGGTTCCAAGTAAAAAAGAGCTTGTTGATGACAATGCAGAGCGCCCATGTATTCGATGCAGCGCGTGCGCTGACGCGTGTCCTGCTTCTTTGCTGCCGCAACAAATGTTTTGGCATGCGAAAGCTAAAGAGTACGACAAAGCTGAAGAATACGACTTATTTGATTGTATCGAATGTGGGGCTTGTGCATACGTGTGCCCCAGTGAAATTCCGCTTGTGCACTACTATCGCCAAGCTAAAGCCGAAATTCGCTTGCAGCGAGATGAGAAAAACAAAGCAGAGAAAGCGAAACAACGTTTTGAAGCGCGCAAAGAACGTTTAGAGCGCGAAAAACGCGAGCGAGAAGAAAAACACAGAAAGGCTAAAGAGGCGCGATTAGCCGCTAACAAAGCCAAAGAGCAACGTGTAACTGGCGAAGCGCCATCAGAATCTTCCACCAACGAAGCAAAAGACAAGGTCGCTGCGGCGCTAGCTAGAGCGAAAGCAAAGAAAGCCGCACTGCAAGCACAAACAAACGATTCTCAGACAGCGCCGGCAGACGCAGCTCAAGATGACAAAAAGGCTCAAGTTGCCGCTGCTATTGCCAGAGCAAAAGCGAAGAAAGCCGCTAAAGCCAATGATGCGAATTTAATATCAAGTGAATCTACTGATAACAACACGATAGATTCAGCAGTGCCCAGCGGTGAGCCTGACGATAGAAAAGCCAAGGTTGCTGCAGCTATCGCCAGAGCAAAAGCAAAGAAAGCAGCTAAAGCTAGCGATGCCAATGTGCCGACTCATGATTCTGCTGATAACAGCTCAAGTGCAGTGGAAGTACATAGCACTGAACAAGATGATAAGAAAGCCAAAATCGCTGCGGCTATCGCCAAAGCTAAAGCCAAAAAAGCATCACAAGTAAGCGCTGAACAACCTGCTGTATCTGAAAACGTGCTGACCGATAACACACCAACAAGTGATGCAACAGATAGCGCATCAGCGCAAGATGAGAAAAAAGCAAGAATTGCTGCCGCGGTGGCGAAAGCCAAAGCGAAAAAGGCGGCACAAGAACAAACTAATGCTCCTCACGATGCCCCTGATGCTAATGGCGCAGACAGCGAAGTTGACGAGAAGAAAGCACGAATAGCAGCCGCTGTAGCAAAGGCAAAAGCTAAGAAAGCCGCTCAGCAAATGGGGCGTGAATCAACAGTTCAGGCTTCAGACTCATCTGAGCAACTCGACACTGATGCTCAAACGTCAACATCCAGTAGCGCCTCAACATCACCTAGCGCACCTGCTGATGAGAAAAAGGCCCGCATTGCGGCTGCTGTTGCAAAAGCGAAGGCAAAAAAAGCGGCTGCAGAAAGAGAGAATGAATCCTGATGAAGTTAAGTCTATCAAGCTCACCGCACCAAAGGGTTAAGCGCGATACAGGACAAGTAATGCGCATGGTTGTTTATGCGATGATCCCCGGCATAGTATCGCAAGCATATTATTTTGGCTGGGGCGTGCTAATTCAAGCAGTACTTGCGGTGGCAAGTGCTCTGGTCATCGAAGGAATAATTCTTTTTGTTAGAAAGCGTCCTATTGAGCGCACATTAACGGATTACAGTGCAGCATTAACTGCATTGCTTATTGCGATAAGTATCCCCCCAACGTTGCCATGGTGGATGACGGTAATAGGCGTATTTTTTGCTATCGCGGTAGCTAAACAATTATACGGCGGTTTGGGGTTTAATATTTTCAACCCAGCTATGGTGGCTTATGTGGTGTTGTTAATATCATTCCCTGGTGCAATGAGTTTGTGGCTCCCCCCCACTACTCATGCGGCAATTACGCCAACATTTCTTGATTCCTTTTCGCTGATTTTTTCTGGATTTACCACCAGCGGATACGATGTAACTCAGTTAAAAACAATTGCTGATGGCGTAACTATGGCAACGCCGCTTGATACATTGAAAACCAACCTTACTCAAGGTGTTACCTATAGCGAATCGTTGTCGAACCCCATATTTGACGGTGGTATTTTTGAAGCAGCGGGTGCAGGTTGGAGCGTAGTAAGTGCAGCTTATCTTTTAGGTGGCCTCTTTTTGTGGAAAGCGAAAGTGATCAATTGGCACATTCCTGGCGGCATGCTAATTAGCGTGTTGATTTGTGCCACGCTACTACATCTTTTAGATGCCGATTATTACGCATCACCACTTTACCACTTATTTAATGGCGCCGTCATGGTAGGAGCGTTTTTCATCGCTACCGATCCCGTGTCAGCCTCTACGACGCCAAAGGGACGTATTATCTTTGGTGCCGCTATTGGTTTTTGGGTTGTTATTATCCGCACATTTGGCGGCTATCCTGACGCTGTTGCCTTTGCCGTCATTATCATGAACATGGCCGTACCGTTAATCGACTATTACACTCGCCCCCGCGTATACGGCAAAAATGTCGGACAACAACGAGGTAAGCAGTCATGATGAAAGAGAGCTTAGCCAAGAATGGCCTTATGTTAGGTGCTTTCGCTGTTGTTACCACGGCGTTGATTGCACTTACCTTTTTTGGTACACAAGAAAAGATTGATCAGCAAAAGCAACAGAAATTACTCAGCGTATTAAACGAAGTCGTACCCAGTGAGTTTCATGACAATGCTCTTTACGCAAACTGCACCGAAGTGAATGTAGATGAACTAGGTGGTAAGAAGCGCCATAAAGTGTATCGCGCCCTACTTAATAACCAGCCAAGCGCGCTTGTGTTGGAAGCCACAGCCCCCGATGGCTATAGTGGCGATATTGATATTTTGGTGGGTGTTTCTTTAAGTGGCACTAGCCTAGATGAGCGTAGTGCAACACAAACAAACAGCAATGAGCTTACTGTATTGGGGGTTCGCGTTATCGATCACAAGGAAACTCCAGGTCTAGGTGATAAAATCGAACTTGCGGTTAGCGATTGGATAATGTCATTTAGCTTAAAGCCTTTCTCTAGCGACAACCTTTCAATTTGGAAGGTAAAAAAAGATGGCGGTGAATTTGATCAGTTTACTGGCGCAACCATTACACCAAGAGCAGTGGTGGGTGCCGTGCGCGAGGCACTACTCTATGTGGAAGCGAATAAGAAAGCTCTTTTTGCAGCACCAAACCTATGTAAAGGCGCAGGTACTGTTGAGGCAAAAAAGATGGCTGACGTGAACGACGCCCAATCTCAACATGTGGAGGCGCTATAACATGACTGATTTTCGCGATCTTTCTTTACAAGGACTTTGGAAAAACAACCCGGCGTTAGTGCAATTGCTTGGTCTTTGCCCATTATTAGCGGTGACAGCCACGTTTATTAATGGGTTAGGCCTTGGCATTGCTACCATGTTAGTACTCATCGGTAGCAATGTAACTGTATCGTTGGTTCGAAATATAGTACGAAACGAGATCCGCATCCCCGTTTTCGTGATGATTATTGCTGCATTCGTCACCATTGTTCAGCTGCTTATGAACGCCTACACGTACGATCTCTATTTGGCGCTGGGTATCTTTATCCCGCTAATAGTGACTAACTGCGCCATTATAGGTCGTGCGGAAGCCTTTGCGTCTAAAAATGGTCCTCTAGCCTCGGCGTATGACGGTCTTATGATGGGACTGGGTTTTACCGCCGTGCTGGTTGTGTTAGGCGGCATGCGTGAAGTTTTAGGTGCAGGCACATTGCTCGTTGGTGCAGATCGCCTGTTTGGCCCAATTGCCCAAAACTGGACTATCACACTTTTTGAAACCGAGAATCCATTCTTACTTGCGGTTTTGCCCCCTGGTGCTTTTTTGGGAATGGGACTACTGATTGCAATAAAAAATAGCATAGACGCAAAACTAGCAGCACAACATAAAGCACCCACGGTTAAGGCCGAACGCGTGCGCGTTACAGCTGAGAGCTAGCGCCTCTTTTACTCAAGAAAAAGTAGATAGAAATGACTGAAGTAGTTACGCCAACAAAGCCAATTTCAAAACAAGAAAAAGTAAAAGAAATAATGCGTATTCTGGATGAACTCTATCCAGAAACTCCCATTTTTTTAGATCATAAAGACCCCTATACGTTGCTTATTGCGGTTCTTTTATCAGCGCAATGCACCGACGAAAGAGTTAACCAGATTACGCCAAAACTTTTTGCTCGCGCAGATAACCCATTTGATATGGTGATGCTGAGTATCGAAGAAATTCAAGATATTATTCGTCCGTGTGGCTTATCGCCAATGAAATCTAAAGGTATCTGGCACTTATCAGACATGATCATTAAACTGCACAATGGCGTTGTTCCGGCAGATTTTGAAGCGCTAGAGGCCATGCCAGCAGTTGGCCATAAAACTGCGGCAGTGGTTATGTCACAGGGCTTTGGTATTCCAGCATTTCCGGTGGATACACATATACATCGATTGATGTATCGATGGGGGCTGTCAAATGGTAAAAGCATCGAGCAGACCGAGCGCGATGCCAAACGCTTATTCCCTAAAGAGAGATGGAACGACCTTCACCTTCAAATTATCCTTTACGGAAGAGAGTACTGCCCTGCCCGCGGATTCGACTTAAACAAATGCATCATCACACGAGAATTCGGTAGAAAGAGCTTTATTAACGAAGTGCTAAAAGAACAAGAGAAAAAGCAAAAACTAGCGCTTAAGAAAAAGCGCAAGTAATACCATAAACTAAAAAGGAGCCGAATGGCTCCTTTTTGCATTTTGCTGATTATCAGTTCTATGTACTGAATAGCGCTAGCTATAGGTTCGAGATAGCCTTTACGAGTATACCTTGCGATAAATGAACAACTTAGCATCATCGTTTACCTCGAAAGCCTTCAACGAATTCGCTATGATGAAACGCATAGGCTTGCCTATGGCAAATAAAATAAAAATACCCACCTCGGAGAACACATGTCTCGATTGAATTCTATCGCTAAAAATTTAGCGTTTGGTGCATTGGTAAGCGCTTGTAGTTTCGGCGTATTTGCTGATAGCTCACCCATTACCGATAAACAAAAGAAGAATGCTGAAATGCTAATTCAGAAGGCCTTAGAAAGTGACTTGGGATATAAGATTGTAGAGTCTCTCACGACTGAAATAGGTCCTCGCTTAGGCGGCTCTGAAGCAGAAAAACGCGCAAGAGACTGGGGCGTGGTTGTTGGTAAGCGTCTTGGGTTTGATAACGTTAGCATTGAAGAATTCACTATGCCGTTTTGGGATAGAGGTCACCTACACATATCGCTAACTTCACCTTATGCGCAGCCGCTTTATGGCACAGCGTTGGGTGGCGCAGCGCCTTCTGATGAAGAAATTAATGCCGATGTCGTGTACTTTCGCGATATTCATGCTTTAACCGATGTAAAAGCGGGTGCACTTAAAGGTAAGATCGCCTTTGTTGACGGCGACGCCATGGTGAAAAGTCAAACCGGTGCAGGCTATTCCCAAGCCAATCAACGTCGTCGTATAGGTTGGCAGCATGCTCAGCGCGGGGGCGCGCAAGCTTTAGTAGTGCGCTCTGTAGGCTCTGACTCCCATCGCTTTCCTCATTCTGGCATGATGAGCTCTGACAACGATAAATGGGCGGACATTCCCGTTATTGCTATTTCAAACCCTGATGCCGATCATCTTCGCAGACTCCACAACCTTGGGAAACCGCTGTCACTTTCACTACACTCTGAGTCAAAATGGAAAGGCGATGTGAGCAGTGGCAATGTAGTACTTGATCTTATAGGCAGTGAGAAGCCAGAGGAAATCATTCTCATTGGGGGGCATCTAGACAGTTGGGACTTAGGAACGGGTGCTGTTGATGATGGCGCAGGTATTGCTATTACAACCGCCGCGGCAGCATTAATTGCATCACTACCAGAGCGTCCTAAACGTACCATTCGCGTGGTAATGTTTGGTGCAGAAGAAGTGGGGCTTTTAGGTGCGTTTGCGTATGCCAAGCAGCACGAAAGTAACTTAGCTAACCATGTATTAGCTACCGAGTCTGATTTTGGAGCACAAACAATTTGGCAAATCGTCTCTAACGTAAATCCAGAAGCTACTGTACTTGTAGATGAAATAGCTAAAATTCTATCGCCACTGGGTATCGTACGTGGAGGGTCAGATATCGCTGGCGGTGGCCCGGATATTATCCCGCTTGCCGCAAAAGGTGTGCCTACAATTAGATTGAATCAAAATGGCCATGATTACTTTGACCTGCACCACACACCAGATGACACATTAGACAAAATAAACCCTAACGAGCTGGCACAAAATATTGCGGCTTATGCAGCTAGCATTTATTTGTTGGCAGACACAGACGTTGAATTAAAGCGAGATTAACGGGTTACTGGGTAATACTGTTTAGGATAGCGAGCGTTGCAGCAATTTGTCCAAAAACGCTCGTCTATCGCTTTTGTTGCTAAACTCAACGCGCTTCATGTTACCGACTTCGCGATAAGCAATACTATTTTTATGTACGGAAATATCAGAGATGGTATTACAAAGCTGGGGAGGTGTTATTGAAGATAGTATAAGAAATACTCCTTTTATTATTTTTATATATATTCTTTCGTCCTTTTACTGACTAAAAAATCATAACGTCATAAGCAAGTCCTTTGAAAAGACTTGCTTATGGAAGCAGTTACTTAGCGTACTACTACGTTTGCTGCTTGTGGGCCTTTTTGGCCTTGTTCTACTTCAAAGCTAACTGACTGACCTTCAGCAAGTGTCTTGAAACCTTCAGAAGCAATTGAACGGAAATGTACAAAAACATCTTTTCCGCCATTATCTTGTGTTAGAAAGCCGTAGCCTTTTTCTTCGTTGAACCACTTAACTGTACCGTTTACAGAATTAGACATAATAAAAACCTTTTAAAATTGATGTTGTGGTGAAATCTCACCGTAAGGCCGTAGACATAACCGAACTAGTAAAGTGATGTATTTCTGTAGATTAAACTTCAATTTGAAGGAATAACGAGAGGTACAGCGCAGTAATAGGAAAAACGTATAACATATCTAGAGCGAAACGAAGGCTACAGTGTTATTTGATCAATGTCCACTCTTTCTTGTTTATATTTTATTCACGCAACATTCAGTATCTACTATTCAAAAATATGAATACGTATGTTTGTGGGGATTTTTAGCTAGCTACGCTAGTTTTAAGTCACATATTTTTTATGGAGCAAAGTAATGTCAGATCGTTATCAGTTAAAAAGTAAAACGGCCATTGTTACCGGTGGTGGCAAAGGGTTGGGAAAGACTATTGTTGCGCATTTATTAGCACAAGGAATGAAAGTTGCTATTTGCGGGCGAACAGAGAAAACGATTACCGAAACCGTTGCGCACTTTGATAGTCAATACCCTGGGAGAATCTTTGGCGATGTCTGTGACGTTGCCAACAGCGAAGCAGTCTCGCGCTTCGTAAAAGCCGTCCACGCCGAATTTGGAGATGTTCACGTACTGATAAATAATAGCGGGTTTGGCAAAGAAACGCGTATTTGGGAAACCAGTGAAGCAGACTGGGATGAAGTGATGAACACCAACATCAAAGGCACTTTCTTAATGTGCAAGGCCGTTGTTGTAAACATGATAGAAAATAAAGAAGGATATATACTTAATATAGCCTCGCAAGCCGCGTTGAATGGCTATGCTAACGCAGGCGTATACTGCGCATCTAAATTCGCTATGGTTGGTTTGGGAAAGGCACTTCAAGAAGAAGTCCGCGAGTTTGGTATTCATGTACACTCCCTAAATCCCGCACTTATACAGTCGCAAAAATCTGACAGCGACGACATTGACCAAGGGTTAATTCAAAATGAAGACTTAGGTGAAATGGTTGTTTACTTACTATCACAACCACGTCGCTTGAAAATTGACAATATTGGGCTGTGGGGCTTTTAGTAAAGCCTCTTGTATAGTCAGTAGTGTCTTAAAGCGTTAACATTTCTCTTTTATCATTATGCGTTATGCCTTTGTTGAGCATTGCCTGTGTTAAGGCGGTTAGCGCGTATTGATAGGTATTAATGGGTATTGTTTGAAAACATCATTGAGAGAATAAAATGAGAATGTTACATACCATGCTTCGAGTTAAAGACTTAGAAGCGTCACTTCACTTTTACACCCAATTAATGGGTATGAGCCTACTTCGCCAGTCTGAAAACAAGGAGTATGAATATACACTGGCCTTCGTGGGCTATGGCGATGAAGCCAATAACACAGTCCTTGAACTCACTTACAATTGGGGGGAGAACAGCTATGACAAAGGTAATGCATACGGGCACATCGCTATTGAGGTTGACGACATATACGCATTTTGTCAGTCATTAGAAGCTAATGGTGCTGAAGTATACCGTAAGCCCGGTCCAGTAAAAGGTGGAACCACGGTTATCGCGTTTGTTCGAGACCCAGACGGCTACGCCATTGAGTTAATTCAAAACAAAGCGCGTTAACCGCTTTGTAATGCGTTTTGCTCACGACTATAAATCAAAAGGGAGTTTGAGCCTGTGCTATCACTTTTATCACCCATAAACATTCGCCGATATACCTTAAACACAAAACGACTCTGTTCAGCTGCGCTTCTCAGTTTATCGACTGTCATCAGCACAGGTGTTTTTGCCAACGGTGAAGCTTTAGATCCAGCTGAAGCGCAATTTACAATCGTGGCACATCGCGGTGCCTCTGGATACTTGCCAGAGCATTCACTAGAGTCTACCACGTTGGCGTTTGCACAAGAGCCCGACTTTATTGAACAAGATGTGGTGATAACCAAAGACGATATCCCGGTTGTTTTACACGACATTCACCTTGAAACAGTGTCAAATGTTGAGCAGGTATTTCCACAGCGACACCGCGAAGACAATCGCTACTATGTACGAGATTTCACACTTGCCGAGCTGCGTACTTTACGCTTACACGAGCGCGCTGACGGTGAAGGTAAACAAGTATTTAAAAAACGGTATTCCGGCGCAAAAGCAAACTTCACTATTGCAACGCTTTATGAACACTTTGAACTTATCAGTGAACTAAACCGCGAATTTAACAAACGCGTGGGTGTTTACCCCGAGGTAAAGTCCCCCGCTTTTCACTTAAACGAAGGCGTAGATGCAAGCAAGATAGTGATAGACGCTTTGATGTCTTATGATTTTGGCGGCGAAAACGGTAATAGTTTCTTACAGTGTTTTGACTTTGAAGAAGTAAAGCGCATTCGCGAAGAATTGAAATACAGTGGCAAAGTCGTAATGCTAATAGGTGAAAACAGCTGGGCAGAAAGCTCGACTGATTACGATTGGTTGCGTACGAAAGAAGGGATGGAAGCCGTTGCTCAGTATGCTGATGGTATCGGTCCATGGTTGGGTCATTTATTAGACCCCGCAGCGCTTAAAAAGGGTGAAATAAAATCGGCGTCGTGGCTTGATAACGCCCATGCGAACCAACTCGCTATTCACCCATATACCTACAGACAAGATGCATTACCCGAGGGAATGACAGGTCCACAGCTATTACAAATATTGCGCGATGTTATAAAAGCTAACGGTGTATTTACTGATCACGTTCCACCTGTTCACGAATGGCGACACCAACGCGATGGTATGGGAAAGTGAGTTAATCTTCACTAAGCCCTACTTTTAGGATTTAGATAAGCGTACAACGACCCTACGGTTTTGTGCGCGATTTTCTCGCGTATCATTTGAGGCAATATGGCGTTTTTCGCCGTGGCCAGTTAACTGGATCCTATCTTCCGGAACGCCTAGTGTAGTAAGGTAGCTCTTCACTTCGTTAGCGCGGCGAATTGATAGCTGTTCGTTATTCCAACGGCCACCGTAACTATCGGTGTAACCGTCAAGTAGCACGAGTTCCAATTCGGTATCTTCTTTTAAATACTCTCCAATCATATTCAAGCGCTTGCGAGAGTATTTAGTTAATTCGGTACTGTTGTTTTTGTACGACAAAACGGTATAGGAAATATCGTCGAAACTAAATGGCAGCAGGTTAGACACACATTTAGCGAACTCGCGGTATACACCTGTAAAATTACTGGCGTTTAATGCTACCGCCACTTGGTCGTATTTATTATACCAATCTTGGTAGTAGATAGTCGGCCAAAAACCTTTTTCAAGTTCAGAGAGCATCGTCCAAGCAGCATCCTGCGGAAGGTCGCCATTGTATTGCTTGCGAATAGACATATCCGCTATTGGCTTAGGCGCGACGCCAGGCATCCATTTAGGTGGCACAGAATACACCGATGCCACTTCAAACTTACTTGGCAGTAAATACATATCCAGCTCAAATTCCATATTAAGCTGCTTAGATGCATAACTGGTAAATAAGGCTTCCCCGTATCCAGGTAATTCGTGATTCAAGGTACATTGCAAACGAGATGGGTTGTCTACTTTCCAATTAGAAGTTTCAACGGTGGCAGAATACTGTCGCATAGCCGCGCTAGCTGATAGCGAACCTAAAAGCCCGACAAAGACAATATATTTTAATTTCGACACCATAACGAAAACCCAAACTGAAAACCAAGAAGACAAACTCACCACATAGGCGCAATGAGCTTATTTATTCTATCGTCCGAAGTGTAGAAAAGTTTAGTGATTAAATCTACATCAGGTCAATTTTTTACACTTTTACATGCCCGTCAAAATGGCATGTAGCAGCACAAAAAAGCGCTACTGAAAAATCAAACTGGCAACTGGCAATTATCCTTGCGATAATTCGGCTTTAGCTGACTGGTGAAAAGCCCGATTGTGGCCTTCTCCGTCCCATTCATCCGATATTGTTCTCAAGAGTGTTTATGTCTTCAAACCCGCCCTTACTCTCTCATCGCTTTAGAGGTTACTTTCCCGTAGTTATCGACGTTGAAACTGCTGGGTTCAATGCCGGTACAGATGCATTACTTGAGCTCGCGGCGGTGACGGTAAAAATGGATGAAAATGGTATTTTGCATCCTGACGAAACGTTTCACTATCATATTGACCCCTTCGAAGGAGCCAATCTAGAGCCTGCCGCGTTGGAGTTTAATGGTATTGATCCTCACTGTGCACTGCGCGGTGCCATAGCCGAAAGCGATGCAATGAAAGCATTGTGCAAAGGCATTAGAAAAGCGCAGAAAAATGCCGATTGCCAACGTTCTGTGATTGTCGCGCACAACGCAACGTTCGATCAGAGTTTTGTGAATGCGGCGATTGAGCGTTCTAATATCAAGCGTACACCTTTTCACCCCTTCGTATCTTTCGATACCACCAGTCTGGCTGGTTTGGCCTTAGGTCAAACGGTGTTAGTGAAAGCGTGTCGTGCAGCAGGAATAGCCTTTGACCAAAACGAAGCGCATAGTGCGCTATATGACGCGCAAAAAACCACCGAATTGTTTTGCTTTATGGTGAATAGGTATAAAGCGCTCGGTGGATGGCCATTAGTAGAAAGCGAGTAAATACGCGCTAATATAGAAAGTACAACGCAAACAAAAACAGCGCCCGTAGGCGCTAATGCCGTTCACTTAAGGTGAGCGGCATTTTTCTTTCTGCTGTATCGCTGTGGTCTCTTCTTAACTGTTCGGGGGAAGCTGCGTTCTCGCCGTGGAG
>NZ_JAJALG010000050.1:0-18763 GCF_020515205.1 Alteromonas sp. McT4-15 | reverse complement strand
AATACGTAGTCACAGCGATATTCCGCATAAATAAAGAGGCGAATGACCTTTATTGCGGACGATTAGTTTAAAAGCTGGACTCCAGGGAACTATTCACACGAGAATAATTATGAAAAAAACATTAATAAGCACGGTAGTTGCTGCCGCACTGGCAGGTTCTGCTTTTGGTGCATTAGCAACGTCAGACTCTTCATCATTAAAAGGTTTCAGCGTTGAGCAGAGAAACGCAGTTGAAGCTTCTTTCGATAAGAAAAACATCCTAGCCAACGCTATTCAAGCAAACGAAAACAGCGTTCGTGTTATTGTTCAACTTAACGATGTGCCAATGGCACAATTTAGCGGTGTTAACCCAAACCTTAGCGGTGCATCAGCACATAAAGGTCAAAAAGTTAACTTCAAATCAAATGCTGCGAAAGAATACAAATCGTTTCTAGAATCAAAGCAGCAATCAGTAATTCAAAGCATTAAGGCTTTTGATGCTTCATTTAAAGCAGACCTTACTTATACAACCGCGTTTAACGGCTTTGCAGGTATCATCTCAAAAGATGCACTTGATAAGTTAGAGTCACTTTCAACGGTTAAAGCGGTATATCCAGACGTAATCCACCATGCACAAATGGATGCGAGCTTAGACCTTATTGGTGCAATTGAGACATGGGAACAATTTGGCGGTAAAGAAACTGCAGGTGCTGGCGTAAAAGTGGCCATCATCGACAGTGGTATTCGCCCTGAAAACCCATTGTTTAGCGGTGAAAACTTCACAGCACCTGATGCAGCTACTCTACCGACAGATGATTACTGTTCAGAAGTTGAAGATTTCTGTAACAACAAGCTTATTGTTGCGCGTGCAGCAGAGATTGTTGAAGGCTTCAGCGTAGTTGAAGAAGAATATGAAAGCCCACTAGGCTTCAATGGTCACGGTACTCACGTTGCGGGTACAGCTGTTGGTAACTACGGTGTTATGGCTGAGCGTGATGGCGCAGAAGCTGAAATTTCAGGTGTTGCACCAGCTGCATACTTAATGGTGTATAAAGGTCTTTATGCAACCCCTGCTAACCCAGCAAGTTCAAGCGGTGCATCTTCAATGCTTCTTTCAATGCTTGAAGCGTCACTTGAAGACGGTGCTGACATTGTAAATAACTCTTGGGGTGGTGGCGCAGGCGGTATGCCAAGCAGCTTCTACGCGGGCGTTTTTGATGCAATGAACGACGCTGGTGTTGTGACAGTATTTGCTGCAGGTAACGATGGCCCTAACCCTGGTACTATCGGTTGTCCTGGCTGTGACGAAGATGTAATCACTGTTGCTGCAACAACAACAGGTCGTCTTTTCGCAAACGAAGTAACTATCGAAGGTGACACAACAATTGGTGCAATTCCTGCGCTTTATTCTGTAGGTAATCCGGACATCGTTTTTGACACTGCTATTACAGCGCCAGTTGTATTCGCAGGTGAAGTTGTTGAAACCAATGCAGAAGCCTGTGAGCCATTTGCTGATGACTCTGCTTTTGATGGTGCAATTGCACTTGTTAGTCGTGGTACTTGTGGCTTTGTGACCAAAATTGCAAATGCCGAGGCAGCAGGTGCAGTTGCAGTACTTGTACATAACGTAGATGGTCGTGGTGAAGCTCCAATTCTCATGGGTGGTCTAAGCCCAGAGCAAACTATCCCTTCTTTGATGATCCCTGCAACGCCTGGACAAGCTCTTGCTACATTAGTCTCTGAAACTGATGAAGCTGTGAATGTGACTATTGGCGCTGAAATTGTACGTGTTGTTTCTGATAGCTTGGCTGACATCGTTGCTGATTTTAGTTCACGAGGACCAGGTGGTGATGCGACATTCTTGAAACCGAATATCGCGGCACCAGGTGTTAGAATTTTCTCTGGTGAGTCTCCAGATGCACCAGGACACATAGACGAGAACTTCTCGTTCAAAGGTGGTACGTCAATGGCTGCGCCTCATGTAGCAGGCGCGGCGGCACTATTGAAGCAAATGCACCCAGATTGGTCTGCACAGCAAATCAAGAGTGCGCTTGTCACTTCATCAATTCGTGACGTACTTAAAGATGATGCACTAACTCCTGCTGATAATTTTGATATCGGTGCGGGTCGCCTTGACTTACCTCGAGCAACTTCAGTTGAACTGACTTATAGCGATATTAGTCTTGTTTCTTCACACTGTTACATCACATGTGATATGTCTATCACGGTTACTAATAACAGTGACGCAGACGTTAATGTTGACGCGACTGCAATGTTCGATGACGAAAATATCGAAGTTACTGTTACTCCTGATATGGCAACATTACCTGCTGGTGCATCTGCAGAAATTATGATTTCTGCTAACGTTTCACTTGCTTCATCAGGTGAATGGACATTTGGTGGTATTAATTGGACAGATGGCAATGACGATACGACTGATTACTTCATTCCTGTTGCAATCTACCCTGTAAATACTGATGAGCCAGAATTGTTCAGCAGCTCAGTAAGCAATGATTTTGCTGCTGAAGGTGAAGAAGTTATTACACGCGCATCTGCTACTAACCAGAATGTTACGGGTCTTATCGGTATCACTTCTACCGTTGACGAAAAGTATGACATCGATCCGTCAACTATCTCAGCGGTTAAAAATGGTAACCAAGAGCCAGTAACGTACGATGCAGAAAATCGCGAAATTCGTTGGGAAGGCGCGCTTAATACAGCGACACTAGAGCTTAGCAATACGCCGGCACCATTTGGTTACTTGCCTATGACTAGCCTACCATTCGTGGTAGACCCTATCGTATGTACTGAGCAATGTGACGATGCGGCTATAACTGTTACTTCGTTTATCGATCTTGAATATATGGGTCAGACTTATAGCGAAGTTCAAGTATCTTCAAATGGCTTCATTTCACTTGGAACGTCATCAGGCTCTGTGACTGAATATCGTCCACACGAGCTGCCTGGTGCACAAGAGCCAAATAATGTTATTGCTCCATACTGGACGGATCTTGATTTGGACGGCACGTCAGCTGATGATCCAGGTACAGGTCGCATGTATGCTGCGACCCTTAACACTAGTACTAACCAGTACTTTGTAGTTGAGTGGGAGAACGCAATGTTGTGGGGTGATACTGGTTCTAGTGTCAACTTCCAGATTTGGTATGACCGCAACGCTGAAACCTTCTCGTTTGCATATGGACCAATGAGCGCAAATAACACTGCTGCTGTAGTTGGTTTTGAAGATGCGTCAGGTACTGTTGGCTTTACACATGCGGCACAATTATCATCAGGTGTTTACGGCTCTCTACCGGTTGAAGGTGATGAGTTTAGTATTGTTACCATTCCAGGTGATGAAATCTCTGTAAGCTATAGTGGTACTATCAAGCCTGCAGGCGAGTTAATGGATGACGTGCTTGCTGTAAACGAAGACGCTTCTATTACTGCAAATATCCTAGCGAATGAAATGGAAGATGTTGTTTTCAACACTTTCGAAATGGAATCGCTATCAGGTAACTTCAGAACTTATACACCGATTGAAATCGACAAAGAAGAGCTAGACCCATCAACAGTTGAAGTTGTTACTGCTGCTGAAAACGGCACTGTAACTGTGAACGATGATGGTACGGTTACTTATACGCCTAACGCTGATTTCTTTGGAGAGGATTCATTTACGTATACTGTTCGTGTAATGGGTACAACTAATGATGAAGGTGAAGAGGTACAAGGTGAAACTATTGGCGAAGGTACTGTTGCAGTTGCAGTTGCAGGTGTACAAGACGCGCCAGTAATTTCAATCAGTGCACCAGCAAGTGTAGATGAAGGTAAGACATTTACTGTTACCGCTTCTGCTACTGACGCTGACGGTGATGACGTTACTATTACTATGAATGGTCTTCAAACTACGAAGATTACAGACACTGCACCAAGCCATGAGCAAGCCTCTAGCATTGCGGTAACAGTGACTGCGACAGACGGTATCGACACAGTAACCGAAACCGTTACTATTCAAGTAAAAGACAAAAACGGTGGTTCAATGGGCTGGATAGCATTGCTTCTAGCGCCTGCTATCTACCTACGTAGACGTGCTAAACGTGCTTAATGCATAACGCTTAGCTACTAAAAAGGCCGCAACTGCGGCCTTTTTTTTAAACTGTTTTTGTAAGAAGTCTGATTGTGACAATCCACACAAACCGTATAGGTAAACCCTCTCAGAAAGAGTAAGCTCATATAGGGATTACGATTAATCATCGCTTTTATTAGTTAAAGACTGAATGTTCTCATTTAACTTTTTGTTAGGTTGAACGCCAAGCTCTCTGAACTTTTCAATTTGTTTTACAATATTTCCCCGCCCGCTACTTAGCTTATTCATTGCACTGTCAAAACTTGATTGCGCCCCATCTAAAGCCTTACCTACCTTTTCCATATCAGTGATAAAGCCCACAAACTTATCGTACAACTTAGCCGCTTGCTCAGCGATAAGTTGGGCGTTTTGGTTTTGATATTCATACTGCCAAATATTATTAATTGTGCGCAGCGCAACTAATAAATTGGTAGGACTTACAAGCATGATGTTATTGTTAAGCGCTAGCGTCACTAGGTCAGGCTCTTCTTCAACGGCCAATAAGAAAGCAGGCTCAATCGGAATAAATAGCAACACATAATCGAGGGTCTTAATGCCTTTAAGTGATTGGTAGTCTTTTGCACCTAACCCCTTTATATGCCCTTTAATTGAAGCAACATGTTGAGTTAGGTAAATGTCGCGCTGTGCTTCGTCTTCGCAGTTATAAAATCGCTCATACGCAGCAAGGCTAACTTTTGAGTCGATAATAACGTCTTTTTCATTTGGCAAATGAACGACAACATCAGGTTGATATCTACGTCCTTCTTGTGAAGTGGCTGCCACCTGCGTATCAAATTCATGCCCTTCTCTTAAGCCTGATTCCTGCAAGATTCGTTGTAGTACTACTTCTCCCCAATTGCCTTGCTTTTTATTATCCCCTTTGAGCGCGTTGGTTAAAGCGGCCGCTTCTTCGGTAATCTTTTGGTTCAAGGCTTTTAAACTCAAAATTTCCGTTTTAAGCGACGCTCGCTCTTGCCCTTCTCTAATGTGTTGCTCAGAAATCTGGCGTTTAAAACTGTCTAATTCAGATTTAAATGGCGCGAGTACCGATTCAAGATTGTGCTTCGTTTGCTGGGTATAACGCTGTTGCTTTTCTTCAAAAATCTTATTCGCTAAGTTTTCAAACTGAGTTTGTAAGCGCTGCTCTGATGCCGTCATCGCTGCAAGCTTATCTTCATGCGCTTCCATCAGAGCATGTATTCTGTTTTGGTGCGCATCATTTTGTGCATGCGCTTTAGCTAATGAAATACGCTCTTTATTTAAAGTGTCTTTTAACTCTTCATTGGATTGTTGAAGTGTGACCACCTGCTCTGCTTGTTGAGATAACAGAGCTTGCTTTTCGCGAAGTCTGATTAATTCAGTAGATAAGCTATCAATAGTTGTTTGTTTATCAGTATTACTTTTCTCCAGTCGTAAATTTTGTAGCAACAGAAAAGTACCGAAAAGGACTAGTAAAACTAGCGTAATTAAAATGGTTAATGGTGAAGACTGAATAAGTTCGAAAATCATAGCGCCAATGACATACTGTTATTTTGTACAGCACTATAAACAAAAAACACAAATAAAAACAGGTACTCAAGGTACCTGTTTCTAATCTATTTCAACAGCCACGTTAAATAGCTAGCAAATAACCTGTTATTTAGATAATGATTTATCTAAATCTTCGATTTTTGCTTTCCAAATTGCTGGACCATTTTTATGGGCATTTGCACCTGTGCTATCTACTGCGACTGTTACCGGCATATCTTCTACTTCAAATTCGTAAATTGCTTCCATACCTAAGTCTTCGAAAGCCACTACACGAGATTTTTTGATTGCCTTAGAAACAAGATAAGCAGCTCCACCCACAGCCATCAAATAAACTGCTTTGTGTTTTGCTATAGAATCTACCGTTGCTGGTCCACGCTCAGCCTTACCAATCATGCCAATAAGGCCTGTTTTCTCAAGCATCATATCGGTAAACTTATCCATGCGTGTCGCGGTTGTTGGACCTGCTGGTCCTACAACTTCATCACCTACTGCATCTACTGGACCTACGTAGTAGATAAAGCGGTTGGTAAGATCAACGCCATCAGGGAGACCTTCTCCGTTTTCCATCATAGTTTGAATGCGTTTGTGTGCTGCATCGCGACCTGTTAGCATTTTGCCAGATAGCAAAACAGTCTCACCCACTTGCCACTCTTGAATATCTTCTTTTGTGACATCGTCAAGGTTTACGCGACGGGTATTTTCGCTAACTTCCCATGTCACTTCTGGCCAATCTTCTAACTTAGGCGGAGCCAATTCAGCAGGACCAGATCCATCTAAATAGAAATGTGCATGGCGAGTCGCTGCACAATTGGGGATCATCGCGACAGGCTTAGACGCAGCGTGTGTAGGAAGCGATTTAATTTTTACATCAACAACGGTAGTGAGGCCGCCTAGCCCTTGTGCGCCAATACCAAGCTTGTTAACGCGATCGAAGATCTCAAGACGTAGCTTTTCATCTGTAGTTTGTGGACCGCGTTCAATGAGTTCTTGAATATCAACAGGGTCCATTAAGCTTTCTTTAGCCAGCACTGCTGCTTTTTCTGCAGTTCCACCGATACCTATTCCCAGCATGCCTGGTGGGCACCAACCTGCTCCCATAGTGGGTAACGTTTTTACCACCCAATCAGCAATATCGTCGCTTGGGTTAAGCATTACCATTTTAGATTTATTTTCTGAACCACCACCTTTGGCCGCGATCATCACTTCAATCTTTTCGCCCGCTACCATGTCAATGTGCACAACCGCCGGCGTATTATCTTTTGTATTTTTACGCGCACCCGCTGGATCTGTAACGATTGACGCGCGAAGCGGGTTGTCTGGATTAAGATAAGCGCGACGTGTACCTTCATCGACCATTTCTTGCACAGTCATGTCGGTCTTATCCCATGTCACACCCATGCCTACTTTTACAAAACAAGTAACAATACCTGTGTCTTGGCATAGAGGGCGCTTGCCTTCTGCTGACATGCGAGAGTTAATTAGAATTTGTGCCATCGCGTCTTTTGCTGCTTGGCTTTGCTCTTTGTTGTAAGCCTCTTCTACTGCCTTAACGTAGTCTAGAGGGTGATAGTAAGAAATAAACTGTAGGGCATCTTCAATGCTGTCAATGAAGTCTTGTTGACGAATAACGGTCATGACATCCTCTTTTTATTTGGCTTTCGTGGTCTTAGCTAGCTAAAAAAGCGTATACTAGCGCATCTAGCGACATCGCACCACGTAAAACGAATGGCGTAACCTTAATTCTAACTATTTGTCAGAGTAATGGTTTTATCTCGCCAGTGTGAGATGAGAGTGCTAGTAATAGACACAGTATATACGCTTCACAAGCACCGAATAACAAAGACAAGAAGTAAATAATACATTTTATGCAACACACGCCGTTTACCATCAAGGTTACTCGTTTATCGAAACAAGAATTATGCTCACTGATACCAGAAACAGCAGAATGTGCATGCTTTACTGACATATTTCAGAAAATATCGCATACGCCATGGGCGTTGTTACTTGATACTTCTGGCTCTACACAAAGTGACGGGCGCTATAACATTATGACCTACTCCCCCTCATTGGTGGTAGAAGCCAAAGAGGGTGTAGTTTCACTTCACGACCCAATTCGCAATATAAATACAGTAGTGGATGAAAAACCATTTGAGGCTGTAGAAAAGTACCTCCATAGCCAGCTAGACGGTGCAACTGTTGATACTTCTGAAGACATAAGTGAGTTGCCATTTATTATTGGCGTGGCAGGCATGGCGGGTTATGACACGGGGCGCTACTATGAAAGTCTTCCTTCAATCTCACAATCAGATTACCAAAGCGCTGATTTTTCTGTTGGTCTTTATTTACAATCGCTTATCGAAGATACCAAAACGGGGGCATTTTATTATTGCTCATGCGACGGAAGTACAATTCCAGACATTGAAACACTTGTTAGAGCACAACATGAACGCGCTAATTTTGCACTAACATCACCATTTAAATCTAATCTTACAAAAGAGGCATACACACAGTGTTTGTCACAAATTAATAATTACCTGCGTGCTGGTGATTGCTATCAAGTGAATATGGCACAGCGCTTTTCAGCAACGTATACAGGTAGCTTTTGGAATGCGTATAAAGAGTTAAGAGCACAAAACTGCGCGCCCTTTTCAGCCTATTACAATTCATCCTCTGGCAGCATAGCCTCAATATCGCCTGAACGCTTCTTGCGCGTGAAAGATGGTGTTGTCGAGACAAAGCCAATCAAAGGTACCAGACCCCGTTTTAGCGACCCAAGTAAAGACAAGCGAATTGCTGAAAGTTTGCTATCTGCTGAGAAAGATCGCGCTGAAAACCTTATGATTGTTGACTTGCTACGTAACGATATCTCAAAGCACTGTAAACCACACTCTGTTAACGTGCCTGCGTTGTTTGCACTTGAAAGTTACCAAGCTGTACACCACTTAGTAAGTACAGTGGTCGGTGAACTTGATGAGTCAACGTCGCCATTAACTTTACTTAAATCAGCTTTTCCCGGTGGCTCGATTACCGGTGCCCCTAAAATTAGAGCAATGGAAGTGATTGACGAACTCGAGCCACATAGAAGACACATTTATTGCGGAAGTATATTTTATATGGGCTTTCGGGAAGATATGGACTCTAGTATCTGTATTCGCACATTGTTGGCTGAAAATAATACACTATATTGTTGGGCTGGAGGCGGTATTGTGCTTGACTCTGTGGCGCAAGAGGAATATCAAGAGACCTTCGATAAGGTGTCTAAGATCATCCCAGTGTTAGAGTCGCTTAATGCTAATTAGTTTAATACATGTAACTTAAAACATGACAAGAAAAGAATTTATTGCACAATTTCACCATTTACGTGTTCCGCATATAGAGCCCGATTATCCGCTTCGAAAAGCGGGTCGTCCGGCCGCCGTTCTGATTCCCCTTATCGACTATGGTGATAAGTTAAGTGTTTTGCTCACAGAGCGAGCCTACCACCTAAAACATCACCCTGGACAAATAAGTTTTCCTGGTGGCGCTGTTGAGAATAGCGATGCTAGCCTTTTTGACGCCGCGCTAAGAGAAGCCGATGAAGAAATTGGTTTACCGCCTAAAAATGTAGACATTGTCGGTATGTTGCCTCGCTATCGCACTATTAGCGGATATGAAATCGCGCCTGTTGTTGGGTTTGTTAACCCAGACTTTGAGCCCAAACTTGACAAAAACGAAGTGGAAAGTGCATTTGAAGTACCGCTAGCTCACCTTTTAGATAGAAAGAATCACTTGATTCACACAACCCACAGAAATAACAAAACCTTTCCTATTTATTTCATACCATGGCAAGACAAAATGATTTGGGGCGCAACAGCCGCATTGCTACGCAATCTTTCACACCATATTCATCCCTAGTGGCTTAGTGCTCAATTGCTGCACTATAAATAAATGTTTACAGCGTATTAGCAAAACTAATCACACTATTAGCATTTCTGTATTGTAGTTGTTTGCACTCAGATGCATGATCTTACTATTAATTCGTTTTAATGATGAAAATACTATGATCAGTGTATTTGACATGTTCAGTGTGGGTATAGGCCCTTCAAGTTCACACACTGTAGGCCCTATGAAAGCGGGCGCAGAGTTTGCCAGTGAGTTGGCACAACAGCCAGAACTATTTAATAAAATTGACCACGTTAAAGTAGAGCTTTTTGGTTCTCTTGGACAAACCGGTATTGGTCACGGCACCGGTAAAGCAGTAATTTTAGGTCTATTAGGTGAATTGCCTGACCAAGTAGACGTTGACACTATTGACGCAAAGCTTGAAGAAGTACGCAACAGTGAAGTGCTGTCGCTAAATGGTACTAAGCCGGTGCGTTTTCCAAACAAAAATGCCATTGTATTTCACCGTCGTAAAACACTACCAAAACATGCCAACGCGCTAACGTTTTATGTTTATCACAAAGATGAATTGCTGGCCGAGCAGACCTATTACAGTATTGGTGGTGGATTTATCATTAAAGATGAAGACTTCGATGCCACCAAGGCACACGCAGCAAGTCTACAAGCATCAGTTCCGTTCCCATTTAAAACGGCTGGAGAATTGCTAGCACTTTGTAAAACAAATGGCCTTAGCATTAGCTCACTCATGCTACGTAATGAATCTACATTCAGGCCTAAGCACGAAGTAAAACAAGAGCTACACAATATTTGGCTTGTTATGAAAGCCTGTATACAGCGCGGCATTGAAAGTGAAGGTATTCTTCCTGGTGGTCTGAAGGTCGTACGTCGAGCTCCTGGGCTGTATAGAAGACTTCAAACTGAGCACACCAATGATCCTATGCAAACCATGGATTGGGTAAACTTGTTTGCACTTGCCGTTAATGAAGAAAATGCCGCGGGCGGGCGTGTTGTGACGGCTCCCACTAATGGTGCAGCGGGTATTATTCCCGCGGTTTTACAGTACGTCGACAAATTTATCCGTCCAGTCGATGAAGAAGTTGCAAGCCGTTTCCTTCTCACTGCAGGTGCGATTGGCATTTTGTATAAAGAAAACGCATCTATCTCAGGTGCCGAAGTAGGTTGCCAGGGTGAAGTTGGTGTTGCTTGCTCTATGGCAGCTGGCGCTCTTGCTGAAATTATGGGCGGCACTGCGGCATCGGTTGAAAACGCTGCAGAAATAGGCATGGAGCACAATTTAGGGTTAACCTGTGACCCAGTTGGTGGACTTGTACAAGTACCTTGTATTGAGCGAAATGCCATGGGGGCCATTAAGGCAATTAACGCGTCGCGCTTGGCGTTGCGTGGTACAGGCGAACAAAAAGTATCACTAGATAAAGTTATCAAGACGATGCGAGATACCGGCAACGACATGAAGACCAAGTATAAAGAAACCGCGCGTGGTGGCCTAGCCGTGAATATAATCGAGTGTTAAGCGAATTACACTAACCAAAACTATAAAAAAAGGGGCAATTAAGCCCCTTTTTTTGTCAGTTCACAATCGTTACTTAACGGGTAGCGTTACACCTTTAAACATCTTTTCTACTTCATCGTTATTTTTAAGCATCATCGCTTTTTCCACTTTATCTTTAGTCAAATGTGGCGCAAACCGTTCAATAAAGTCATACATATAACTGCGTAAAAACGAGCCTTTTCTAAACCCAATCTTAGTCGTGCTGTAATCGAACAAATGACTCGCATCAATTTTAACTAAATCATCATCAAGTTCTTCACTTACTGCCATTGACGCAATAACGCCAATTCCTACACCTAAACGAACGTAAGTTTTGATAACGTCGGCATCGGTGGCAGTAAACACTATTTTAGGCGTAAGCCCAGCGCGCTCAAATGCTTGGTCCAGCTCCGAACGCCCAGTAAACCCAAATACGTAAGTAACCAGTGGATATTTAGCAATATCACTAATATCTATCGTGCCTTTTTTAGACAGCGGATGATCTTTATTTACAATGACACTTCTATTCCAGTGATAGCATGGCAACATGACTAAGTCGTTGTAGAGATGCAGTGCTTCAGTTGCAATAGCGAAATCGGCCTCGCCTTTGGCGGCTAGGTCACTTATCTGAGACGGCGTGCCTTGGTGCATATGTAACGATACTTTAGGGTATTTACCCATGAAACCTTGTATCACATCAGGTAACGCGTAACGCGCTTGAGTATGCGTTGTTGCTATATTGAGTTTACCTTGGTCTGGTAAAGTGTGCTCTCGCGCAACTGCCTTAATGCTCTCAACTTTTGCTAGAATTTCACGCGCTATATTGATTACATCATTACCTGCATCAGTAACGTGTGTTAGGTGCTTCCCACTACGACCAAATATCTGAACGCCAAGTTCATCTTCTAGCATTCTTACTTGCTTGCTAATACCTGGCTGAGAAGTATACAAACTTTCAGCTGTTGCAGAGACATTCAGATTATTATTAAGGACTTCTACGATATACCGTAGTTGTTGTAGTTTCATATTTTACGCACCATTTACTGCACCGGATTATCACTATACTCCCATCGTTATAACCAAAACCACTTATTTTTGCTAGTTGATATTACAAAATCTGCATAATAAAGTAGAAAATATGCACAAACTCAATATTTTATCGCAGTATCATTCGCCTTTTTACGTAATCTTAGACATTATAAAACGTACACGGCACAGGAAATAATATTAACCATTATGAGTAGCAAGCAGGTCACTTCAACTATCGACTTCTCTTCGGTACTAGCTGCCGCTGTACATGATATGAAGAACTCACTATTTCTACTTATTCAATCTATTGAAGCACTTAGCCATGTTCTTCCTGTAGATAACACTGAAGCGCAAGAACAAGTAGCTAACGTGCATTACGAGGCGTCTAGACTTAATACCAATCTAGTACAAATTCTGTCGTTGTATCGAGCAGAACTCGAAAGTTTACCTATCACGGTCGATGAGTGCTTCATTCAAGATCTTGTTGAAGACGTTATTGGCTCTAATACGCTTTATACAAATCAAAAACACATAAATATCGAGATAGAAATAGAATCAGAGTTACGTTGGTATCTCGATGAAGAATTAATTTACCTTTTGCTCAATGACGCAATTATTAACGCCATGCGTTACGGTACGTCAAAGATAAAAGTGTCTGCTGCTGATTATGATGGCTTTCTACAGCTAAAAGTTGAAGACGATGGTAGCGGATATCCTAGTGATATGCTGACAAGAAGCCACGAGCAATTGGCCGATTTTGAGTTGAGTCAAGGTCGCACTGGACTAGGCCTGTTTTTTGCCAAATTAATCGCCAAAGCACATTCTCAAGGCGATAAAACAGGCACGATAGCGCTAAGCAACGGTGGGGTTTACGGTGGAAGTGTATTTGAAGTAAAAATACCGTAGTATTGACCGATAATAATAAATGAAGACAAAATAACGTTTTACGCACATACTTCTATGAACGTTATAATAAGAGCATAAAAGAGACGGAACACGCGCATGTACGTGATTATCATAATCCTGATTGTTGTTTTGCTTATTGCAGCAATATTTATTAACGCAATGCAGCAACATAGGCAAAAACAGGAAGCTGAGCGCCGCGCTGAGCTAGCCAAGCAACGCACGATTGTAGATGAGACAGAAAATGTTATTGCGGCTAGCGTGAATATGCCAGTGTCGTCTCGCCTTATGGGTATTCTTCACAATCGCATTCTTAATTCATTGAAAACAATGAACGAATTGGCAAGTACAGCAGAGTTAAAGCAGCGCATATCAAGTACTGAGCAAGCAGCTGCTACAGCGCTCTCTGACAATTCTCCGGTGTCGACTGAATTCGCGCTTCCCGATAACGATAAGGTTATTATTCAATATATACAGGCCGTGAAAAAACTGAGGGTCATTATTCGAGCCGAACACAGTAAAGGGCAAATTGATTCGAAAGTTTTTTTAGACGAAGACAAGCATTTAGAAAAGCTTCAGCTTAAAGTGAATGTGGAAACCTTGGTAAAACGAGGTAAAGCCGCCCTTCAAACTAATATGCTAGGTTCTGCTAGGCAGTATTTTGAAAAAGCTAAAGCAGCCTTAGAAAATCAGACACCACAAGATGAATATTCAAGTTCTCGACTGGCAACGATAAAAGAATGGCTCTATGAGATACAAAGCAACCTCAAGAGTGTTAATGAAAAAGATCGCGCCAAGAAACAAGCAGAAGAACGCGACGAATTAGACGAACTCTTCGCACCGAAAAAGAAATGGTAGTATAAGACAACACTGGCAAAAGGTAAGGACACCGTTATGTATAAACGCTTAATTGGTTCTACATTACGCCCTAGCCTCTTATTTCTGGTTACTTTACCCTTATGCACCTTTAAAGCATATGCGCTAATTGATAGCGAAAGTCTCAACAATGCTTGCGATGAAGTCATCATTTCAGCACATCCTAACTATGCACCTTTTCACTGGGAGCAAGACGGTGAGATAATAGGGGCCTCTATCGACATTACCGGGCAAATTCTAAACGAGATGGGTATAGCGTGGCGTTCGGACTATGTTGGGCCCTGGAAACGTGTACTCCAACAAGCCTATGCTGGTCATATCGACCTAATTCCAGCGCTAAAAAAAACCAACGAACGCGAGCAGTTTCTTCAATACACTAGCGCTCATTTCTACAGTAACCCCGTTGCCATTTACCAAAAAGCAACACCAGACACTCAACCTGTACACTCCCTCGACGCGTTGGATGGATTGATTGGCTCTGTAAATGCTGGAGATAATCACGGCGAGCATATTGATGCATTCTTATCGGTTCAAGATGTCGTTGAGATTAAAGGGCTACGGGAAAATTTCGAGCTTCTTGCACGGGGTAGAACCGATTATTTTGTTATTGGCAAGCAAACTGCGAACGCATTTCTTCAGACTAACAAAATGCTCTCTCAGTTTGAAATAGTGTTCGAAACTAACAATGCCGTCGTACATCACGGTTTTAGCAAGCGCTCTGCTTGCACCGCAATAATCGATGAATTTGATAAACGTTTACAGCTTAAGGTCGACAATGGAGAAGTAGAATTTGCTATAGAGCAGTACAAAAACAAATGGCTTGAAAGGCAATTGTTAAATGAATAACAAGGGTATTTGTCAACGTATATAAACCTGATGCTCTGAGATTGAGCTTTTCCATTACGTCTTTTAACTAATCTCCGTAATAAGCTACACACAAATCCCACAGTTTTTGAGCTGAAACCGACAATCCTTTTCTGGCATTTCGGATAAGCCCTATACGTTTTATCAATGGATCTGTTTCAATAGGCAGTACCACTAAGCCCAAGCTTTTCATTTGCGTTTCACACAATGACGGCATGATCGAAATCCCAAGCCCATGTTTAATAAGCTTGCCTAGGGTAGACAATTGCCCTGTTTCAGCCACGATATTAATGTCGCCATATTGCTGCAGCTTATTTTGTGTCCATGACCTTACCGCAGATCCACGGTTCATCATAACGAGTGGCAGTGACAGACATTCGCGCCACAGTGGCACTTGGCTAAGTTTTGCGGCTTGCTCTTTGTTGGCAACTACCACAAATCGGTCTTGAAATAGGCTTTCAAAAATAAGACCGTCTTTACGCTCAGGTTCAAAAGAAAAACCTAACTCACAACGGCCAGTTGTTACTTCATTGATCACTTGTTCCATAACGATGTCAATAACGCGTATGTTTACGTTCGGCGCTTCACGGTGAAACTGGGCTAGCAATATCGGCAAGTGCGACTCTGCAAAAGACGGCATGGCACACACAGACAATTGTCCTTTTGCCATCGCGAATAAGTTCTGAATGTCAGAGAACGTATTGTCCCAATCTCGAAGTAGTCTAATGGCATTAGGTAATAGAAATTCACCTTCTGGTGTAAGGCTTACGTTTCGGGTATTGCGTTCAAACAATCTGCCACCTAATTGTTGTTCCATTTTTTTTATCGACGACGACAACGCCGGTTGTGTTAGGTGCAAATTTACGGCGGCTTCGGCGAACGTAGACGACTTAGCAACCTCTATAAAAGCACGTAATTGACGATACGAAATATCCATTCTCATTAATTAATAAAATTTATCAATTACAAGATTAATTCGATTTTACATAAGAAGCAACAATGTTGATACTTAGTATTAACAATTCAAATTGGAGAGAGTGAATGGCAGGTTTCAACAAAGTCGTTTCTTCATATGATGAAGCAATGAAGGGTTTACAAGATGGCATGACTGTCATTGCCGGCGGTTTTGGCCTTTGCGGTATTCCAGAAGGCTTAATTGCACAAATAAAGACAATGGGCGTCAGTGGTCTAACCGTAGTTTCCAACAACTGCGGCGTAGATGGTTTTGGCCTCGGTTTATTGCTTGAAGATAAGCAAATAGCAAAAATGGTTTCTTCCTACGTGGGCGAGAATGCCCTGTTTGAAAAGCAGTTATTAAATGGTGAGTTAGAGGTAGAACTTACACCACAAGGTACCCTTGCCGAAAAAATGCGAGCAGGTGGTGCAGGCATACCAGCGTTTTATACAGCAACTGGCTACGGTACACCAGTTGGCGAAGGTAAAGAGGTAAAAGAATTTAATGGCCGCCCTTATATTCTAGAGCACGCTATCACTGGCGACTTTGCCATTGTTAAGGCATGGAAAGCCGATAAATTTGGTAACTGTATTTATCGCCACACTGCGCAAAACTTTAATCCAATGGCGGCTACTGCAGGTAAAATTACTGTCGTCGAAGCAGAGGAAATCGTAGAGCCTGGAGAGTTATCACCCAGTGAAATTCACACGCCGGGAATTTACGTGAACCGCGTAATCAAAGGTTCATTCGAAAAACGCATTGAACGACGTATCGTAAGTAAGGAGGCAGTATAATGCTAACTAGAGAGCAAATTGCCATGCGCGTAGCGCAAGAGTTCAAAGATGGCGACTACGTAAACTTGGGTATAGGTATTCCCACATTGGCCGCCAACTATGTGCCTGACGATATTAGCGTTATGTTGCAATCAGAGAATGGCCTTTTAGGTATGGGACGATACCCTACTGAAGAAGAAGTAGATGCAGACATGATAAATGCAGGCAAGGAAACGGTAACAGCAATTACCGGCGCCTCCATTTTCAACAGTGCTGAAAGCTTCGCCATGATCCGTGGTGGCCACGTTGATTTTACGGTACTTGGCGCGTTTGAGGTGGACGTTTCTGGAAACATCGCTTCGTGGATGATACCGGGTAAACTGGTTAAAGGTATGGGCGGAGCTATGGACCTTGTGGCTGGTGCTAAAAACATCATTGTTACCATGACTCACACTGACAAGCATGGCAATTCAAAACTACTGCCTGAATGTACCTTGCCGTTAACTGGCGTAAATTGTATCACACGGATTATCACCGATTTGGCAGTACTTAGCGTGCAGGACGGTGCGTTTGTACTACAAGAGCGTGCGCCGGGCGTAAGTATTGACGAGATTAAAGAAAAAACAGCGGGCAAGCTTATTGTTCCAGACAATGTGGTAGAAATGTCACTTTAATTATATTTTAGAGGGCATCTTTATGCCCTCTTCTTTCATTATGTCTATCATTAAGGGATAATGCGCCGATTCGTTA
This sequence comes from Alteromonas sp. McT4-15, assembly GCF_020515205.1. Classification (NCBI taxonomy): domain Bacteria; kingdom Pseudomonadati; phylum Pseudomonadota; class Gammaproteobacteria; order Alteromonadales; family Alteromonadaceae; genus Alteromonas; species Alteromonas sp. McT4-15. Next base: position 1,550 of record NZ_JAJALG010000050.1, on the reverse strand, counting down.
TTTTAAGAGGCATCCCTTTGCAAGTTACCGATTTACCTGTCCACCATAAAATCATTTCTAAGCTTGAAACTAAAAACATTTCAACGCTCACCGAAATTCAAGAACGCACTATGTTACCGGCTATTCAAGGTAAAGATATTATTGCGTCTTCAAAAACAGGCTCAGGTAAAACCTTCGCTTTTTTAGTTCCAGCTATCAATCGTTTAATGTCGCAAAAAGCACTTAGTCGTCAAGACCCGCGCGCATTGATTTTGGCGCCAACTCGCGAATTAGCGAAACAGGTGTTTATTGAGGCTAAGTCGATGTGCACAGGGTTGAACCTTACTTGCTCGCTAATCGTTGGCGGTGAAAATTATAATGACCAAGTAAAAGCTCTGCGCCGTAACCCACATATCATCGTTGGCACAGCGGGCCGCGTAGCTGACCATCTACTCGATAAAAGCGTATACCTAAACGGTTTGGAGCTGCTGATTTTTGACGAAGCTGACCGTATGCTTGATTTGGGGTTTGCTGCACAGCTTAAAATGATAAACGATTACGCAGACCACCGAAAACGCCAAACTATGTTGTTCTCTGCCACACTTGATAATATTGAGTTGAAGCACATGACGGGGCAATTAACGAAAAGTGCGGTGCGCGTTGCTGTGGGTGATGCGACTGCCCAGCACGGTGATATAGAACAGCAATGTTTCTTTGCAGATAACGTCGATAACAAAGATGCCATATTACACGCTGAGTTAACGAACCGTTCTTACAATCAAGCCATTGTATTTACCGCTACACGTGACGATACCGACCGCATTGCAGCATTGCTCAACAAAGAAGGTTTAGAGGCTATTGCGCTTCGCGGCGATCTACCACAAAACCAGCGCGCTGCAATTATGAGTTCATTTGCGCGAGGCCAACACAGCATCTTAGTTACAACAGACCTAGCATCACGTGGGCTTGATCTATCTAAAGTAGGCTTAGTTGTCAATTTTGATCTTCCTAAAAACGCCGATGAATATATTCATCGTATTGGCCGTACTGGCCGCGCAGGACAAAAAGGCGAAGCATTTTCCTTAGTTGGGCCGCGCGATTGGAAGAGCTTTGAAGCACTTAAAAACCATTTGCAATACGCGTTAGAGTGCAGTGCTCACCCAGAACACGCCGCTACTTTTAAAGGCTTTGCTCCAGCAAAGAAAAAGGCATCCAAACAAGCTGGTGCGCAAGTTAAAAAACGGGTGGCAAAACCGATTAAACAACAGCATAAAAAGCGTATCGATACGATGGGCGGTGAGGATGTGGGTATGGTTCCGATAAAACGCAAACCAAGAAAGCCACAGGAAGACGACACAGATACCGCTGACGAAGAGTAACTCGTGGGCTACTTGATAAGCGCTAATGACGAAAACCACTAACAAGCAGTAATTAGCGTAAAAAATTAATACAAAAAAAGCGAGCCCTGAGCTCTAATGCCGTTCACTTAAGGTGAGCGGCATTTTTCTTTCTGCTGTATCGCTGTGGTCTCTTCTTAACTGTTCGGGGGAAGCTGCGTTCTCGCCGTGGAG
>NZ_JAJALG010000049.1:0-19070 GCF_020515205.1 Alteromonas sp. McT4-15 | reverse complement strand
TTTTTGATCGGATAACGCCGAAATAAGCGATCGGATTAGACCGAAATCACTGATCGGATTGAACCGAAATGGGTGATCGGAATGGGCCGGAACATGCACCCCTTAACTCATCTTTGTTTTTACTATCTTCCTTGTAAAGAATATCTGCAATTACGGATGCCTTTTCGTCATCAGTTGAATGAACATAATGGATAATTTGTGAAGGACTTTTTCTACCACCCCACATATTATTAACAGCAATAGGCAAGCCGCCTTTGTCCACTATATCAGTTAGATAATGTCGCATCTGATGCGGTGCGATACGGAACTCTTGAGAGAATCCATGCCTAGTAAATATTGTATTGTTGTTATTGCCTGTCCCTGATATATCGTTGCTGTAACATTTGCCCATTGTAATTGGAGATATAATCGAAAAGGGAGAATTAGACCCCTTGTAATCATTTCCACCACTCATCCCTATCAAGCCTAACTGGCAGGAATTCAAAGCAAATAATCTATGTTCAATATCACAACAACCCTCGTTTGATTCATTACGCACTACCGGAAACGATAAATACTGTTTTTTCAGGTGTGCAATCCACCGATTTTGGATCTCGTTAACACTCATAACGCCTTGAATATCGAGTTCCTTTGACAGGTTTGTTCTTTTTCCCTGTTGAGCAAGTAGTCTCGCTAGCTGTACTCCATTGACACTTACCTTGTCGCCTAACTGCAATTCTGCAATTAGCTTCACATGAAACTTCCCTTCTTTTCGTGCGCCTCTTGTCCCCTTTTCGACTCTCACTTTTTTTACTTTTGTGCGATCATAAAGTCCCAACAAATAGCCGAGTGAAAATAGGCTGATAGGCTTCTCGAGGTCAGGAGTTACGTCCTGCCAATTTGAATTTTCAACTTGAAAGTCCCGTAAAACATCTTTCAGTGGCGCAGACGGATTCTTATAGAACCTAGCTAGAACTCGATTGGGCGCAGTTACTACCTCCATATAATCTAGGGCAAGGCTAATAACAGGAGCCATCCCCTCTGCAATATGATTTTTATTATCAGTAAATCCTTTTGATCCAGACCAGTCGAGATAATGTGCCTTTTCTATCTTGCCATCAATATTTTCGGTTTTAGTTTTTAGGGATTGTTGATTGAGCACTGTTTGCTCTGCATGGACGCGATTTGGTGAGGAAAGCGATAACGCAAACATCAAGCAAACAAAAGCATCACGTTGGTTGTCCAATGGGTGAGTTGTATTCCATGCAGATTTATCCCACGGAATAGCTTTATGCTGAATGGCCCCCATTGCCATGACAGCCTTTTGGTCGGGTAATTTTGATTGATTTGCCTTCAATTCCTCTGCGCCGTTTCTTGTCTCCCTAACATCTCTTGGCAACTCCACAGTTAGCGGGATAAGTTCGTTAACTTTTAGCCATCGTATAAAACTTTGAAGCAACCCTAGGTTTCTACTGAAACCTACCTTCATCCAATATTTGGTCACAGAGTCTTTTGCAAATGTTGTAAATAACTCCGAGTCAGTAATTAATTCTCGCGCTATGCTGATCTTTTTACGCTTGTTATATGCTCCTAAATTTTTTGTAGCTATGCTTAACGTGTAGGCTTTCAGCAGTTCATGCCAAGGGGCATCCATAAGTTCATGTTTGTCGATTGTGCTTATTCTAGTCTGCCCAGTAGTATTTAGGGCGTAGTAAAAATTCGCTTTCTTTCCGTTTTTATCCTCATATTGCCAAGCTTTGTCCCGCCATGTGGCAACAGGTGGTACTTCTCCAACCTTGTATGGCCCACGCATGTGAGAAATATCTGTTTCCAGCATTACACTATCAACAAATGTTCGAATACGGGTTAAATATGGATTAATCAACATGACGTATCCCAACCTCATTCAACTTTATTTCTCTGATTAGACTTATAGTTGCTTTACAATAAAAGAGACTACTTTGTAGCTTTTTAAGCGTTTGCTTGTCTGGGCTTGATTTCTCATTAAAAGTAATTCTTTGCTCAATAACATTAAGATTTGATTCATGGTCAGCATCCAAGAATGGTCGGAAATTGTCGCAACCATAGCAACCGATGGGCTTACAGATATTGGATTGACAGGTATTGCAAACTTTATTGCTTTTCAATGTCCCTTGAATTTCATCAAACTCATTCTTTACTACAAAACCATCGATGAGTTTCAGCTCAGTTAGACTCATGCGAGCGAACTGACTGAGAACCCGCTGACTGGCCAATGCTTTATTTATAGCCACGCGACCTTTCATATCTAACTGCAGATATTCTTTTATCACGCTAGATGTTACGCCAGTTATGGCGGCGGCCTGGACTGTACTCAGGCCACGCTCAATAGCGTTGGTAATTACTGTATGCCGTGAACGATTATTGGAAATATTGAAGCTATCGATGCGAGTGCTTGATAGTCTTAATCTCTTTGAACTTCTTTTAAGATGTTTAAGCAATAGATGTGAAGATAAGTGCATCACATCAGACTGATACCCTAACAGCGAAAACAGATTTCGCTTTGTCTTGTATTGCGTTGTAAACAAATCTCTGCTTGGGTACAACGGACATCGATAGAATATATCGTTAAGCTCACTTTTAGAAAGATGGATACCTTGCCTATCCAGACTATCAATTACCAAAAGCTGGTAGAAATATCTATATATACCAATTAGATTACAAAATTCAGGTTCCAGCCGGTGAGAGCGTGTTTCCGCAGACTCTCGAAAACCAAAACCTCTTTTGGCTTTGAAGGTTCGAAGATGTAACAGGGCTACATCAGTAAACCCTGTTTCTATTTCGGGTAATGCCGATTTACCAGCATATCGATGATCTTTAAAGCTAACACCAACAGGCAGTAAGTCCGACCATTTTAACATCGCAAGCTGCACTGGCCGTCGATAGATTGTGATTAACATTAGTAAGCTGATAAGTTGGCCGAACTCAGAAAATAAGTTAAGTGATGGCACAACGTCCTTGTCCAGTTTACAAAGTACGTCGCTAACTCTGAGCCTTAATTTTTTCTGAATCTCACTCATCTCTTCGTCGGTATACACACCTTTTTCAGGATCAAATACGCCTTTCAACCTTTCCTTGGGATTCGGATATTCTTGAGTGTTTAAAAACTGAATAACTTTATTAAAATGAGACTTTACCGGATGTAACTCCGTAAGAGCACTTTTCTCAAGTTTCCTAAAAACACTTATTAATCGCCTCTTTTTTCCATCATTCGCCATGTGGAAAGCTGCCTGAAAACGACTAATGTCGCGCCACCCATTTTCAATGTGGAAGAAACTGTCTCTTATTAATTTCACGGTCGATGAAGCTAAATTTTCCGCACAATCTGCAAGAATGATTCTCAACGCTACCCAAGTTTGCATAGGAATATCGAACTTATTCATCTTATCGAGGCGAAGTATAAATTTGGTTCCCAATTGCCAATCATCACTTAGAATGTCGAATTTCCAAGCTTGATTCCTAGCTGTATATATTCGTTGTAACTCGTACTTTCTGAAATAGCTTGGTAAGAGCTCAATCGTCAATTGGTTGAGGTTAACTTCGTTCAGAAAACAGCTATTCATATCAACTAAGCTCCTTTACGTTACCTAATATAAACTTCTGTGCATTCCTAGAAATTTCGTAAGCTGCCACAGCGATTTTGTGCTCATTGTACAACTCGACCATATCCGAGTTGTTTACCCAACCCGAAGCGAATCTGCGTAAATCATTGATTCCTTCAGCTGAAAGCCCCATTGCTACACCTGCATCTTCAAATATCTCCTGAAATTTATGCCTCATTAAATGCGGATAAACCCGAAAATCAATCGATTTCGATAGTTGTGTAAATAAGTAATTCACACTTTGAATGGCTATAGGTTGTCCCGCTGTCTTTCCCTTTTCTGATACAAATATAAAGTCATGATTGACCGATTCAGGATATTTAGCGCGGTCTGTAACTATGTAGAGTAACAATCTTTGCATAAGTCCTGGACTAAGAGCAGATACATGTGCTTTGGTTTTTTGAGCTGGAGGCCGCGCACGTGTATCTGTCGGGTCATGTGGTGTGCGTGTTATTTTTATGCGAGGCGTTTTATCCGCGACTAGGTCACTGATTTTTAGCTTGCACGCAGCTCCAACACGAATACCAGTTTCGATTAATAGCTGCACAATTATGTGATTTCTAAACCGAGAATTTTTGGACCACGGGTTGTCCTGATGATGAGGTTTTATGATCTCCAGTAACCTGAAATAAACTTCTGTTGGTATTGCTTGCTCGAATTGATCTTTTACATCTGCATTATCATTCTTCACCTTTCTGGCAAAGCGTGACAGCCTTTCCTTACAGTCTTTGTAGCGCGCCTCAATCTCTCGCGACACCTTCTTTCCTGAATGAATGTTTTCATACAGGAACGAGAGAAAGCTAATGAGTGCCTTAATACGAAATTTCGTTGTACTACTAGCGACGCGAGTAAGCGAGAAACGTGTTGCATGAATGAGGTTATCAAGACTCTTTGTATTAAGTCGCTTTATGCTAATGATGTGACTATCAGATTCTGGTGTATGCCCCACCCGATAAAGGCAATGGGTTAGATAATCCTGAAGCTCGACTTTGGTAAAGAAAGTTCCTGACCTAACCCGCTCAATGAGGTCAATACCTCTTACATCAAAATATTCGAAGTTATACTTCGCTTGGTAAGCGTAAGAAAGTGCAGTTCTAAACACGTCAAAATCACGCAAATAAGCTGTCAACCAAAAACATCTTGGTAAATCGAATTCGAAATCAATTAAGTCGCAGCAAAGTTTGTTATCGAAATCTCGATATGGTTTCACACCATAGTCCATTACAAGTTTCCCTCAACTACTTGAAGCTTAATGAAAGTGTAGGAGAAATGGCTAGTGCGTCAAAAAAAATGATACGATCTTAATTGGATATTTATCGTGTTCATGAATGTTGGTGATTGTTTCATGATTCTTTACAGAATATTTCATAGAACTAATATTGCGATCCGCCTTATGCACCTATTAGTAAAACGGCTGCTTTTACGAGTTACGCGGCTCGCAGCTTTGGACAAGATTCTCAAGAAAAGCTAGCAGAACTTGCAACCCGAGCCTCTAAAAAGCGCGGTATTCCAGTGCTGATTTCCAATCACGACTTGCCGCTAACACGTTCACTTTATCATGGCGCTGATTTCAGCATGCTTTCAGTTAAGCGTTCAATTAGCCAAAATGGTGCTAAGCGACAACCTGTAGATGAGATATTGGCTTACTTTCCGCCAGCGAAGGTGCTGCCTAAAGCGAAAGTGAGAAAAAGAAAAACGAAGTCACCTGTAGTGGTGCCCTCTATATAAGCGCGGTTTGATTAAGCACTGTAGCCGCTGTACCACTTCACAAACATAAACAGCAAAACCACAAAGGTAATTACTAGCACAACGCCAATAATTGCAAAACTAATAAAGGTGCCTTTTGTGAAGTCTCGTTCGTAATTTTTGTGACTTTGAACACCAAACAGACTAGCAATTACACTCCCCAGAACTGACCAAAAACCAGTACCAGATTGCATAATCACACCTTAAGCGTCGTTAGGCGAAGAAGAGAAATCAACGCTGCCATCATCACTGTGCAGCAGTTCGAGTAGGTCCAGAAAGTGAAACTGAAATGACGGCGACTTGCCTGCTATCCAAGAAAACCAACTTACCTCTTCAACGCCATCTTTATGACGGGCACATTGATTTTGAATGTGGCTTGCCGGAAGTTTAGGATTAAACTCGGTAACAGGTTGATAGTTACAGACAGACGAGCGCGATTGAGGCGCAGACGACAACGCTACACTAAGTAACGCGGCGCTACCGCACACTGCAAAAAAAGGGAGAACTTTCATCCTGAATACTCCTAGCACTCGTTTAAAAATTAATCTCATTATAATCAAATCAAACGTTGGAACAAGACTATTGTTACTAAAATAAGTAAGTGCTCAAAAATACGTTTTCTACACTGTAAGCTTTTGCTAACACCAATACTGCGAAACCTTATTTTTAAAGCACAATATAAAAAGCCTAATGACAGCATTAGGCTTTTAACTCAACGTTCATTGGGCCTACCTTGGCCCAACACTAACTCACAATTACAGTTGGAAATCCATCGAGTAACCCACAGTGAATTTCACTGCGTCGTTATCAAATTCGTCTTCACCACCCATATCGTCTAGATCGGTACCTGTAATAGCGAAACTAAAGCCATCTTTAGACAGTGAAATACCATAATCAACGTAGCCTTCTACACCGTTGAACGCTTCTGCAAAGTCACCTTCGTGATAGCCTACGTGTAAACCTAACTCTGTGCCATTAAGTACTTCAAACGCATAATCAAGTGAAGTATAAGACGCTTGCGCGAAGCCAAAGTCTTGGCCTTCGCCTTCATCAGCTTCTGTGTGTGCTAGTAGATAAACGGTAAGGCTCAATCCACCCATACCAACGCTACCGTATACTTCAGCAAAATCGAAGTTAGCTTCGTCGTCGTAGTTGTAGTAAAGGTAACCGAAGTCGTAGGCAACACCGTCTGACTCACCAGAAAAACCGAAATACATATCGTGCTCGTATGAGTACACATCACCCGCACCGTAGTTTACGTTAGACGCCCAAGTACCCGCATAGAAGCCACTTTCGTGCGCGTAATCAATACCACCTTGAACAGCAGCTTCGTTAGTGGTTTGTGTAAGACCACGCCAAATGTAGTTGCTGCTCACGCCTGCGTTCGCAGTGAACTCGCCTTCAGCATAGCTTGGCATCGCAGTTAATAGACACGCTGAAGAGATAGCAGCGGCAAGTAATGTTCTTTTTGTAGATGTTTTCATGTGTGTTCTCCAGTGAAATTCAAATTTGTTGTTGTAATTTGTTTTTCTGTCTTCTTATTTTTGGACTGGATAACGCAAACTTAATGCCCATTTATGGTTCATCTTAAAAAACGCAAAATAAACCAATAAACAATTGAATTATATGAATTTAATTTTACGAAAAAATCACAACAAGCAAATACACATGCAAACAAACTGAATAAACATGCACCAACTTAACGCGACCTCACCAAAATTGGGCAGTGTATTGTGGGTATTTGCGACTGATTTAGTGCGCATCGACAGACTGTTTATTGCAATACGTAGTAAACAGATGCGCTTTTGGGTAAACTTTCTCTGAATTCACGCGTTTGCAACTCGTTGAGCTTGTTCAAGGTTCTATCGGGCAACGCATTTGGATGTTCACTTAAAGGATGCACCATGAAACCATTTTTGATAGCCCCTTCCATATTGTCAGCCGACTTTGCTCGACTGGGCGAAGACGTAGAAGCAGTATTAAAAGCGGGTGCAGATGTGGTGCACTTTGATGTCATGGATAACCACTATGTGCCCAACCTCACCTTTGGGCCAATGATTTGTGAAGCACTGCGCAACTATGGAATAAGTGCGCCAATCGACGTTCACTTGATGGTGAAGCCCGTCGATGATCTCATTGAAAAATTTGCTAAGGCTGGTGCGAGCTATATCAGCTTTCACCCAGAGGCATCTGAACATATAGATCGTTCACTTCAGCTAATTATTGATTCTGGTTGCCAGCCAGGTTTGGTATTTAACCCTGCTACGCCGCTGCATTACCTTGATCACGTTATGGATAAGCTACACCACATCCTAATAATGTCGGTTAACCCAGGATTCGGCGGGCAGAAGTTTATTCCCAGTACCCTCGATAAAGTGCGAGCCGTTAAACAGCGAGTTAAAGAAAGTGGCTACGACATTCGAATAGAAATTGACGGTGGCGTAAAAGTAGATAACATTCGCGACATAGCTGAAGCGGGTGCAGACATGTTTGTAGCAGGCTCAGCCATTTTTTCTCAAGATGACTATAGCGACGTTATTGGCCAAATGCGCCACGAACTCGCGGCATTATCAAAAGCATAACATTTTAAAAACGTAATACAGGTAAAGACAAATGAGTAATAAACCCGTTGTATTAAGTGGCTGTCAGCCTTCTGGACAACTTACCCTTGGCAACTATATGGGTGCACTTAAACAGTGGGTTTCCATGCAAGACGATCACGATTGTCTTTATATGATTGTAGATCTTCATGCAATTACTGTAAGACAAGATCCTAAATTACTCGGCGAAGCCTGCCTTGACGGTTTAGCACTTTACCTTGCCTGTGGTATCGACCCGCAAAAAAGCACTATTTTTATGCAATCGCATGTACCTGAGCATGCACAGCTCTCATGGGTACTGAACTGCTATGCACAAATGGGCGAGCTTAACCGCATGACCCAATTCAAAGACAAGTCGGCGAAAAACGAAAACAATATTAACGTAGGCTTATACAGCTATCCGGTTTTGCAAGCTGCTGATATTTTGCTTTACCAAGCGGATAAAGTACCAGTAGGAGAAGACCAGAAACAGCACCTTGAACTTACTCGTGACATTGCTACACGCGTGAATAATTTGTACGGTGATGTATTCCGCCTACCTGATCCTTACATTCCAGATTTTGGTGCTCGCATCATGAGCTTGCAAGAGCCTGAAAAGAAGATGTCAAAGTCTGATACCAACCCTAATAACTTCATTGGACTTCTAGAAGAGCCTAAAAAGCTGACTAAAAAGATAAAGCGTGCAGTCACTGACTCTGACGAGCAAGCAAACATCTACTTTAACCCAACAGAAAAACCTGGGGTTTCTAACTTGCTTACGCTGCTGTCTTTATCAACCGGGAAATCTGTGAAAGAGCTTGAGCCAGAGTACACAGATAAAATGTACGGTCATTTAAAAGGTGATGTGGCCGAAGCAGTTGTTTCGCTTTTAGAGCCAATTCAGCAGCGCTATGCCGAAATTCGTGCAGACCGCGCTTATCTTGACGAAGTCATGCGCCAAGGTGCAGAAAAAGCCAGCGCGCGCGCCGCTCAAACCCTTAAGAAGGTCTACGACGCTGTTGGGTTTATTCCAAAGCCGTAACGCATCACAATTGTAATGACAGAGGTTTATCGCGGCTGTGTTGCTGTTAATTGACAACTTTGATTCGTTCACGCATAACCTGGCGCGGTACTACACAGAACTAGGTGCTGATGTTGAAGTGATACGCAATAATGCGTTATCACTTGCCGATATTGAGCACCTATCACCCTCACAGCTTGTTATTTCTCCGGGCCCTTGTACACCTAATGAAGCAGGTATTAGCCTTGCTGCCATCCAACATTTTGCTGGAAAGCTCCCTATTATGGGAGTGTGCCTCGGCCACCAAGCAATTGGGCAGGTATTTGGCGCAAAAGTGGTAGGCGCTAAGGAAATAAAGCATGGAAAAGTATCTGCGCTTGAACATACAAATCAAGGACTGTTTGCCGGCCTTCCAGAACGCTTCGACGTCACTCGCTACCACTCACTCGTATTGGAACCCAATACACTTCCTTCGACACTTCGTGTAGACGCTTGGTGCGAAACCGCCTGTGGTCAAAGGGAAATTATGGCTATTTCACACACCCAATATCCTATTTGGGGTGTACAATACCACCCAGAATCATTGTTAACCCAACATGGCCACGACGTTTTGCATGCATTTTTAAGACAGCCGGCGGTTTCTCTTAAGTAAATTCGGGTTGGGCCGATAACCTATTCGCAATTCCCTGTTTTATCATTTACTTTTGATTGAGTATAAGAACAGGGGCATATCAATCCACCCGCAGGGTACTTTTCCCACGCCGGGTTTAGCGAAATAGTAGGCCCCATGTACGATAGTGTTGCCGTTTTAAAGAAAGTAATGAGTAGGAGTGTTTTTAACATGACGATTGGGGCTTCAATGCCACCTACAATCGATGATCGTTTTGAAAATATGATTGTCTCCCCTGAGCGTGTTTTTGAAATGCTTGGGCGTCGTCGTGTCGGTGAAGTCACCTATGAGCAATCTGAGCAAGGCGATGCACGCCGACGTCTCTTACATGTAGAAAAAGTTGCTATCGAGAACAAACGGCTTCAACAAAAATCAGAAGCGAGTTACGTCGAGAGTATAAATCATCAACTACATGAAATACTCCTTGGAGAAATGACTGAGTATTTGAGTCACACAGCCGAGTTATGCCAAGCGACCCTTTCCATACCAGAAAATATGGGTGAGTTGCTCGATGCATTATCGGTAAGGGCATGCACTATTTCGAAGCTAGAACCCATCGCCGCTAGCATGCCGTGGCTTTATGACGATCTCATTGCAGTGGTAAATACTCCGCGTTTTCGCCGCAAGGACTCTCGTGGGCGCATTATTGTGGTAGAAACGTTAAGAACAGCACTGAGTTTCTTGGGCATAGAGAACTTAAGGCTGTTAATCCCCTACTTCGTTCTTAAGCGTGCGTTACCTCAAGTGACCGACCCATACCCTCAAATAAAGCAAAAGTACCTAGCCTATGCCACTGGCGTTGCACTAACCGCAAAGCATTTGGCCGGTGAAACAGGCTTAAATAAGAATGAAGCCTATACACTGGGTATACTCAGCAATTTGGGTCGCTGTGCGGTCACTCGTTTGTACTTTAAACTTTTCGACAAAATACAAATGCATTTGCTACAAGAATGTCAAAAAGATAAAGAGCAGAAACGTCACGCTGCGCTACTTAAAATTACACCTTCTGCAAATCACTTAATAGCACTACAGCAAGAGTTTGCCGACTCGGTTACCGCAGACATTTTTGCGCATATGCAAATGACACGGTTACGCTTAGCTGACGCTATGCGATTATGTGCAGACAATGCGCCAGTGGAACGAAAAACGCTTAGTAAAACGCTTCATCAAGCTCGCACTTATGCGCAAGTGCGCATGCTGCATCAACTCAAACTGGTTGAAATGAAAGAAATTAAACCACTTTTTAGTGAGCAGAAATACCCAGCTGGAAGCCTTGAAGTGTTAAAATCTATTGACGTTTTCACTCTCCCTTTGGTGAAAAACGAAGATCATTAGTAAATTTTTATTGGATATTCATGCACTCATTATTCGAATGAGTGCTACCTTTTTACTCAATATCAGGCGAATTTTTGTAAGGATACACTGACCCCCAATGTACCTTTACGCCTTTCTCGTACTGGCATTCCTTGTTAACACTAAAAGCTATATATCAGTATTTAATAGTTATTCACTTTTAATGCAAATTAAGCCACAGTCCTTATAAATAAAGGGCTACAGCCATTTACAGTGAAGACAAATGTTAAAAAAAATGGCATACTGTTAGCCAATTTCGATTAGTTTTTACGCGCCTAAGTCAGCTTTTGTTGCTTGTGAAAAGAATAAACGCTTTCGTCATAAGAGTAACAAACTGCACACCACATTGTGTGTTTGGCGCCCAACGCAGAGGTAACAAAGATGAACGTAACTCGCGCTACATTTGATGATGTAATGGTTCCTAACTATAACCCGGCAGGTATGGTGCCCGTTCGTGGTGAGGGTTCGCGTGTTTGGGATCAAGATGGTGCTGAGTACATCGACTTTGCAGGCGGTATTGCAGTAAACGTTTTAGGTCACTGCCACCCAGAGCTAGTGAAAGCATTAACCGAGCAAGGCAGTAAGCTATGGCATTTAAGTAACGTATTTACTAATGAGCCAGCACTTCGCCTTGCGAAGAAGCTGACAGATGCGACGTTTGCAGAGAAAGTTTACTTTGCAAACTCAGGTGCAGAAGCAAACGAAGCTGCACTTAAACTTGCGCGCCGCTTCGCATTAGATAATTTCGGCGAAGAGAAAAACCAAATTATTGCTTTTAATAAAGGCTTCCATGGCCGTACATTCTTTACCGTAACGGTAGGTGGTCAAGCGGCTTACTCTGACGGTTTCGGTCCTAAGCCTGGTGCAGTAGATCACTGTGATTACAACGACCTTGCTGCATTTGAAGCAATGATTTCTGACAAAACTTGTGCGGTAATGATGGAGCCGCTACAAGGTGAAGGCGGTATCATTCCGCCAGATGCTGACTTTGTAAAAGGCGTACGCGAGCTTTGTGACAAACACAACGCACTACTTATTTTTGACGAAGTACAATCAGGTGTTGGCCGTACAGGTCACCTGTATGCATACATGGGTCTTGGTGTAACACCAGATATTCTAACTACAGCTAAGTCACTTGGCGGTGGTTTCCCAATTGGTGCAATGCTAACCACAACTAAAATTGGTGCGCATCTGAAGGCAGGTACACACGGAAGCACATACGGCGGTAACCCACTAGCGTGTGCTGTGGCAGAAAAAGCATTTGATATTGTTAACACACCAGAAGTAATGGAAGGTGTTCTTAAGAAAGAAGCACTGTTCCGTGAATTGCTTGGTGCGATTAACGATAAGTACAATGTTTTTGAAGAAGTTCGTGGTCAAGGGATGCTTCTTGGTTGCGCGCTAAATGAAAAATATCAAGGTCGTGCACGCGACTTTATGATGGCGGCAACAAAAGAGAATCTAATGTGTCTTGTTGCTGGCATGAACGTTGTTCGTTTCGCGCCATCACTGGTAATTCCAGATGAAGACATCAAAGAAGGTCTTGCACGCTTCGAACGCGCGGTAGCTGCCGTTGTAAACGCCGAATAATTACAACACGAGTAGCGAACATGAATATCATTCGCCCTATCACAAAAGCTGATTATAACGCGCTGAAAGAGATAGCTGTCGAGTCGGGCATAGGCTTTACGTCTTTGCCCGTTAACGACGAGTTACTACAACGCAAAATTGATCGTGCCGAGACTGCGTTTAACAAAGCAAACGTTACCGAGCCTGGCGATGAGTCATACTTGTTTGTAATGGAAGATACCACCACCGGCCAGGTGGTCGGTACGACAGGTATTGAGGCTGCCGTTGGCATAGATGATGCGTTTTATCATTACCACTTGAGCAAAGTGGTACATGCATCGCGTGAGCTTAACATCCATAACACAGTGGATATCCTTACTTTCTGTAACGATTACACTGGCGTAACAGAGATTTGTACATTGTTCCTTCGCGAGCAGGCACGTGGCGGCATTAACGGACGCTTTCTATCAAAAGTACGCTTCTTGTTCATGATGGAACACCGCGAGCGTTTCTCTGAGACCGTTATTGCAGAAATGCGTGGTGTAAGTGACGAAGAAGGTCGCTCACCATTTTGGGAATGGCTTGAAACGCATTTCTTCTCGTTGGATTTTCCAACTGCTGATTACTTAACGGGTATTGGCAACAAGGTATTTATTGCCGAGCTTATGCCTAAATATCCTATCTATGTGAACTTACTCAGTAAGGAAGCACAAGATGTGATTGGAGAGGTGCACGAGAAAACACGCCCCGCATTACAGCTTCTTGAAGAAGAAGGCTTTTCATGTCGCGGTTACGTAGACATTTTTGATGCAGGGCCGACGGTTGAAGCAAACCTTAGCCATATTCGAACGGCACAATCGAGTTTGAAACTACCGGTGGTTATTGATGACAGTGCAGCGGCTCAGGGCCAAACGCATTATATAATCAACACCTCAATTTCTGATTTTCGCGCCGTAGCCACCGAGATGACAGTAAGCGAAGAGCAAAACGTTGCTGTATTGTCTCGCCAAGCTGCTGCGGCACTTAACGTTAAAGAAGGTGATGAAGTTCGCTTTGCACCTGTAACGTTTAGAGACTAATAAGGACACCCACAATGCTACATACACATTTTATAAACGGTGAATGGGTTGCCGGACAAGGTCATGACCTTAAGTCAATTGACCCAGCTAAAAACGAAGTAATTTGGGAAGGCAAGTCTGCCACTGCCACCCAAATTGACGATGCGATTAATGCAGCGCGTGCCGCACTACCTGCATGGAGCATGAAAACCGTAGAAGAACGCCTTAAAATCATCAAGGTATACGGTACTAAGCTTGAAGAAGCGAAAGCGCACCTTACCAAGGTAATGGCTAAGGAAACAGGCAAGCCTGAATGGGAAACGGCCACCGAAGTGGGCGCCATGATGGGTAAAATCGGCATCTCAGAAAAAGCGTATTTTGAGCGTACCGGTAATGTTGAAAACCCTATGCCTGTGGGCAAAGCATTTATTCGCCATAAACCACATGGCGTGGTAGCGGTATTTGGTCCTTACAACTTCCCAGGTCATCTTCCTAATGGGCACATTGTACCTGCGCTGATTGCAGGCAATACCGTTGTATTTAAGCCAAGCGACCTAACACCAATGGTTGCGCAAGAGATGGTTAAACTATGGGACGCGGCAGGTCTACCAGCCGGCGTGCTTAACCTAGTACAGGGTGAAGTTGAAACAGGTAAAGCACTTGCCTCTCACAATGACATCGACGGCCTGTTTTTCACCGGTAGTTCGCGCACGGGTAAAATCTTGCACGAACAATTTGCAGGTCACCCCGGCAAAATTTTAGCCCTTGAAATGGGTGGCAATAACCCACTAATCGTTAAAGATGTAGCAGATGTTGATGCAGCGGTACATGATATCGTGCAATCTGCATTTATTACTTCAGGTCAGCGCTGCACTTGCGCACGTCGCCTGTTTTTACCTGCAGACGCACAAGGCGACGCAATACTTGCGCGTTTAATTGAAGTCACCAAAAACATCAAAGTTGGCGATTACGACGCTGAAGATCAGCCGTTTATGGGTGCAATGATTTCAAGTAATGCTGCTGCGCTAATGGTAAAGGCTCAACAAGAGCTAGAAAACCTTGGCGGTAAAGTATTAGTTCGCTTAGAACAAAAAGACGAGAACAAAGGGTTCGCAACTCCGGGTATTATCGATGTGACAGACATGCTGTCTTCGTTACCTGATGAAGAGCACTTTGGCCCACTACTTAAAGTCATTCGTTATACTGACTTTGACGCAGCCATTGAAGAAGCGAACAATACCAGCTTCGGTCTTTCAGCGGGTCTGTTAGGCGACAACGAAGAAGACTATCGCTATTTCTTTGCGCGTATTCGCGCAGGTATTGTTAACTGGAACCGCCCAATTACGGGTGCCAGCAGTGCCGCACCATTTGGTGGCGTGGGCGATAGCGGTAACCACCGCGCCAGTGCATTCTACGCGGCAGATTACTGTGCTTATCCAGTCGCTTCTGTGGAACTTGAAAAAGTTACCATGCCTGGATCGTTAAGCCCTGGTTTAACAATGTAAAACTACTGTGGCTAACATTGCTTTAGTGTTAGCCACATTATTACCCTACATATTCAAACCTACTTAAAAAAGTAGAAGACAGAAAGGACCCTACAACTATGCATAGCAGCATCGATACGTTGTTTAGCAACATGTGGGACGATTACGTGACTATCACTCCTTCTGCGCACAAAATTCACGCGCTGTTAGCTGGAGAAGAAAACACGAACGACATCGTTAACGACCATGTTGCGTTTAGAACATTTGCGCTTGATAAAACGCGTCTAGACAAGCTCGCGGCACATTTTCTTGCATTGGGCTACGAAGCGAAAGGCGACTATGACTTTGAAGCCAAAAAGCTAACGGCAAAGCATTTTGAACATCCAGACGATACCAAGCCTAAAGTATTTATCAGTGAGTTACGTGTAAACGAACTATCAGAAGATGCGCAAGCCATTATCAAAAGAATGGTCGAACAAATGCCAGCTGAAGTGGTTGAAGCAGATAACTTTTTGTACTCAGGCAAGCATTGGGACGTGACAAAAGCAGAATATGATACCTTGCTTAACGAGTCTGAATATGCGGCGTGGATGGCGGCATGGGGATTCCGTGCGAACCACTTTACGGTAAGTGTAAACCATCTTACTCGTACCAACGAGCTTGAAGACGTTAACACCCTATTGAAAGAAGCAGGCTTTGTGCTTAATACATCAGGCGGCGAAATTAAAGGTGGTCCAGACGTTTTCTTAGCACAATCGTCGACCATGGCTGATCGCGCTGACGTCGCCTTCAGTGACGAAACGGTATCAATTCCAAGTTGCTTCTATGAATTTGCACAGCGCTACGATATGCCAAATGGTGAGCGTTACCAAGGATTTGTGGCCGCATCTGCAGACAAGATCTTTGAAAGCACTAACGTTAAATAAATCGCGTTAGGTCTTAAGCATACAAAAGCCCACTCACGTCATTACAGTGTGTGGGCTTTTTTTTAGCAAATGAGTGCCAACTTATTTTAGCAATCATCACGGTCCAGATTTAACGCAACGAGTCGTGAGTGTGACGAGCAAGAAACTGATCGTACGGCATAGGTTTGTCAAAATAAAAACCTTGCATTAAATGCACGTCGGCTTGCTCAATAAGCGGTAAGTATGATTCAAGTTCGACACCTTCAACGACCACATCAATTTGCAGGCTTTTAAGCATCGAAACTAACCCTAAAAACAATGCATTCGCCTTGCTGTCTTTATGGATACCTTGAACCAAGCTTCTGTCTACTTTCACTACTTCAAATTGAAAACTACGTAAATAGCTCAACGACGAAAATCCGGTTCCAAAGTCATCCAGTGATAACTTAAACCCTCTCTCCCGCAGTTCAGTTAGTGCACGAAGTGCCTGCTTTTCATCGCGAATAAACACCGATTCTGTCAATTCCAGCTCAATAAACTCAGGAGAAACATGACTTAACGAACAAATACGCACAGCTTCATCTGGAAAGTTAGGGTCTAGCAACTGATTGGCAGTGATGTTTACCGACATTGGAATAGCCTCGCCCTGCTGTGATTCCATAATAGAGATATAATCACAAGCAGACTCTAACGCTTGCAAGCCTATGGCACGGTCGAGTTTCTGTTCTTCAGCTATCGGAATAAAAACGGTGGGAGAAACCACGCCGTGCAAACCTGATATCCATCGACACAGTACCTCGCCCCCTTTTAGTTCACCATTTGGTGCATACTTGCCTTGGATATAAAAATCGAGCAAGTGATTTTCAACAGCACGTCGTAAGTCATTGGCCATACTAATTTGCTGAGTCATACTTTCATATAACCCAGGTTCGTATACAAACGCTTGCCCTTTACCAAGCTCTTTTGCTTGATACATAGCCGCATCGGCGCATTGAATTAAGCTTTCTATGCTGTCGCTATGCTCAGGGTACTGCGCTATCCCAATGCTTGCTGATAGGCGCATTTCCGTGTTTTTCGCGTAGATAACGTCTTCTTCTATTTGCTTAATCAATTGCTGTGACTTTTCAACAACACTATCAATATCTTGTTCAGGCAATACCACAATGAACTCATCACCGCCCCATCGTCCTACTTCGCCAATTGGGCCGAACATTCCCGTGAGTAAAGCACCAATGCGTTGTAGCTCGGCATCACCGCGTTCGTGTCCCGCATTGTCGTTAATCGCTTTAAAACCGTCTAGATCAACAAAAACAAGTAGAAAGTGCTGCGATTCATTTGCATATTTTGTCACCGCTTCACGCAACGCGTTTCGATTAGCAAGCCCGGTTAAATCGTCGTGCAGTGCCAGTTGGCGCAAGCGAATTTCGCTGCGTTTCTTATCGCTTATATCGCGCATTGTCGCGATAAGGTAGGAAGAGGCCTGCTGAAATGTGTCAAATAGCGCCAGTGAAACATCCACCACCTTGCCTTCACCTTTTTGAGTGACAACTTTCGACTCGAAGCGAACCTGCTTTTCGTCCACCAACCGCGTTTGATCAACCTTCTCTTCGGTTAATAGCTCGTTGAAGTTTAAGCCTAGACATTGCTCTTTTGTACCTGCACCTAGCAACTCAATAAACGCTTCATTGCACTCCGTTATTATCAAGTTGGGAGTCAGTACCAACATAGGCTCTCTAGAACTGGCAAACGCAGAGGCCATCAAATGAAACGATTGTTCTGCTTTTCGCTGTTGAGTGATATCTTTTGTGGTACCAACAATATGAAGTGCTTCTCCTGCTAATCCTCGTCGAAGCACGCGCCCCCTTAAACGTACCCACTGGTAGTCACGATCTAGTTTTAAGCGAAATGAAAACTCAATGCGCTCGCGATTACCGTGCAGGGCCATGGTCCAATGAAACTGCAAATTCTCCATATCGTCTTCATGCACGCGCCGCATTAACTGAATAAGCGTACCTGACCACGTTGAAACGCTTTCAGAATGTAGCGAAAAAGAACGGATTTCCATCACATCCGTTTCAGCTTGCCAACTCCAAAATGACTCTTGTGACGCCCACAGTGCAAGCTCGAGGTTCTTCTGGGCAAGCTTGCTTTGCTGTAGCATGTTGTACATGTCTAGACTTTTTTGGGTCAGAATAGCTTCCGCTGACTCCCGCGCTACACGTTCACGCTTTAACCGCCTTTGCAAAACGGCAAATTGCTTTTCTGTGTAAGTCGATTTGCCTGACATAACTGTATTACTGCAATAGTGAAATGCTAAATTCGTAAGTATGAGGCTTATCTATCTGATAGGTTTCCCGCGCTAATTTACACCCATAGAAGTCGGCAGCAGCATCCATAAGCCCTTCGGCTAAAGAAAAAAGTTCTCGCTCTGAGTAGTATTGAAGACGCATTGCATTATCGGTGCGTGAAAGCACCGTAAATCGGGGAAGATCCGCATCGGGATATAACTTCTTAACTTGCACATGGATATCACCATCCAGATGCTCAAGCATATCTAACATTCCATTGGCATTTGCGAGCACTTCGCCGTGCACGGCACCAAGCTTACCAAAAAGGTAATAGCCAAAATCGTATAAGAGTTCATTGGCCGATTTACCTGTTTTTTCCACTAAAACGCTGAGCAAGCGCTGCATTTCTTCAAAAGGGTAGTAACCAACCGCTGTGTACGCTCCGTCATTCTCTAGCTCTGCTTCAACAATGACATCGTCAGCAAACTCTGGTGACACCTTTTCTTCCAGCATATCAATCAACGATGTAAAAACTATGCCTAGCATGTACGTTCCTCATTTAGTTTCTTTTATGAGTGTAGTCCAGCTAAGCATAAGAACAACTTAAACTTTCTGGTAAAATTAGCATTCGTCAATCTACAAAAGCTTTTCAATACGCATAAAAAAAGCGCCTGTATCGGCTAATGCCAGTCAGTTAAGCTGACTGGCATTTTTCTTTTTGGCGGGGTACTTACTTGGTTTGGGTTTAACACATCGTGGATATAACCTATCCTCTCG
>NZ_JAJALG010000048.1:0-20020 GCF_020515205.1 Alteromonas sp. McT4-15 | reverse complement strand
AGAGGATAGGTTATATCCACGATGTGTTAAACCCAAACCAAGTAAGTACCCCGCCAAAAAGAAAAATGCCAGTCAGCTTAACTGACTGGCATTAGGCGTATGCCCCTTTTTATTGATTTGTGACTTACTCGAGACTAATTAGAGAGCAAGTTACTCGAAACCTAGTGTCACTTGGCCACGGATCTCTCCGCTTGTGAACGCTGCCGAATGAAAGTTAGTGTAATAGCCACCCGCTTCCATTGTTGTCATTTGTGCTTCAGTAAGTGTTGTGTTGGCAGGTACAGACCACATGCCATCCATTCCCTCAGTGAGTGCAATTACAACACCGCCATTTACGCCGGCTTCACCTTCGTGAATATGCGCCATGGTGGCAGTCATTCCTGCAATTATTACTGAGCCTGATAGTGCGCCTGTCGTGGTATTTAGTGTAAACGCACCGCTACCCGTTGCATCAGTTGTCACCGCTGGAACTTCTTGAGCCCCAGTCGCGGTAATGCCATACACCTGAATATTATCCGGCGTTATTTGACCGCGGATCTCACCACTGGGGTTGGCTTCAGTATGTACATTCACATAGTGACCGCCCGAAAGTAATTGCGTAGCAGTCGCCATATCTAAACTGACACTGCCATCAGTCATCCATACACCTGCTGTTTCATCACTTTCAACAAGGGTCACTACTACGCCACCGGTAAAGCCTGCGAATCCACTGTGGATATGAGCCATGGTTGCATTTTCTAGCGTTGTTACCGCAACCAGTGACACAGAATTATCGGTCGTATCAAACAAGGCATAACCTGATCCCGACGCCATTGTGTCTACCGCGGGTACAGACTGATTACCACTTAATGGGAAGGTAACAACCGCGGTAGTGTCAGCAACAATTTGACCTCGCACTTCGCCACTAGGGTTAGCTTCTGTATGCACGTTTAAATACCACTCGCCGTTGGTTAACGCGGCCAGATTGCTCGGTGAAATTGTCGTTTCAGCCAATACATACGTACCATCGCCAGCATCCGTTAATGGAAATGCTACCGGGCCATTCATTCCAATGCCGCCATCGTGAACATGTACGCCTGTCACGTCAGTTAAACCTGATACATCAACACTTACGCTAAACGCTGGCAGGTCTTCATCAATCTCAACCACAGCTGAGGCCGACGACACCGTAGTAACCGCTGGTACTTCTTGAGAACCACTTAGCGATACATTGTATGTCATATCGGCGTTGAACGGCGGTGGGGGTGGTGCTAGGTCGTCTAGCAATGCTAGTTGAGGTAAATCACCGTCCATTGCACCGTCTAGTGCAATTGCGGTATACACACCACCGTTCTCTAGCGAAAGCACTCCAGTTTCAATTGCCGCTGTTTTAGTGCCTGTAGGCGTCACAGTAACGACATAGTCACCTTCGGCTAGGCTAACATAACCTGTCTCCGCTAAATCGTCTGTTGAGTAGGGAATATCGCTAAACGCTGGATCGACAGCATCTATTTCACCGTCTGCGGTAACATAAATATCCACATTGCCTGCACTTGGCGAAGCGTGAACAATACGCACTTTCGCTTCTGTCGCAATGGCGCGAGGCATATCTACAAGCACGTCAAGTTCTGGCATTGCCAATGTGTTATTCGCAATAGCGGTATATCTCATACCAATCTCGAGTGACAACGGCGCATCATCAATGGCCACAACACTATTGTCAGCGTCTGCGACTACGTCGATAACATAGTCACCAGGCGCGACAGAAACATAGTCAGTCGTGCGAGGAAACTGTATGCCGTCTACGAGTAAAACTTCGTTATTTGCGATAACATCGACTGCTGGTGCATCACTAATACCGTGTACTACCCGCACATCTGAGGTGGCACTTGAGTCCCAAATTTTGAAACTTTCTGTTCCATCGGCGGCAAGCAGAGTCACTGGGGAATCACCAGTACCTACGTTGTTGGTTGCAGCGATGAGCAAATCAGCACCATCAGCAAGATTAACCGTGCCAGAGTCATAAACTACAGTTGTTTCACCTGCCGGTGTTATACGAACCTGATAGTCGCCTGCTGGTACTTGCAGTAGGTCAGTGAAATCAGTAAACGATGCTGTAACAAGTGGTTGTTCTGCACTTATATCAGTGCCAGGAGCAGTAACATAAATGTCGACGGTGGGGGCCATTGATGCAGCGTGAACAATTTGTACTTGTGCATTACCCGCTTCTACCGGTGTTTCAGCACTTGTTACCGTTAAAAAGGCCAGTGTTTCATCGCTGACGTTTCCAACAGCAAAGATGTCATAATTGACATCTTCTTCTAGCGTAACATCAGCTTGGAGCACCTCAGCGTCATCACCTGGTAAAACGGCGGTAACGCCTATATCGTATGTACCCGTAGCAACCTCAAAGCGTGATGAAGCCACTTGATAGTCAACATTCTCTAACCCGTTCAAAATGGCATCGTTGGCAGTAATATTGACCAATGGAGCATCTGATGCACTGTGGATCACTCTTACATTAGCAAACGTTGGATCGGGCATGGGTTGGGGGGCTGGGGCGTCATCATCATCGTCATCTAGCCAACAGCCTGTGAGTGTGAGTGGCACAACGAGCAATGCGGCTTTGAGTTTCAGATTCATATCTTATTTCCTTTTTATTAACAATTGCTGCACAACCATTACGCCGCCAATTAGCCAAAAGTTTAAGCAAATGACTAACATTAAGCTTGTTTAATAAGTGAACTAAAACCGAAAGGTTATTATTGTTAAAAGGGAATAAATATAGGGAACCTGTAACTTTACTGTTCTAAAAAATAGAATGAGTTGGTTCATTTATACTAATTTTACTGTTTGCATGTCTGCACTAATGTAAACGTACTCACTACAGGAGATCAGTCATGAAAACAGTATTAGCAATTTATTCAAGTCTAAACGGCGAACAAGGTAATTCATCAAAGCTTGCAAATGAGTATTTAACAAAGCTAGAAGCCAAAGGTGACGTGTCTATTAAGCGCGTTGATTTATCGACTATGGAGCTTCCTCATCTATCTAGCGAGGAAATGCAGGCGTGGATGACTGCGCCTGCAGAACGAAGCGAAGCGCAACATGTACTGGCGAATCGTTCAGACTCAATCGTGGAATCTGTAAAGCAAGCCGATGAAATTGTATTGGCGGTACCAATGTACAACTTTGGCATACCATCAAGTCTAAAGGCGTACTTTGATCGTGTTGCGCGTGCTGGAATTACCTTTAAATACACTGAGAATGGTCCAGTAGGATTGCTAGAGAACAAGAGTGCAACTGTATTTGCTGCGCGCGGTGGTATTTATGCAGGTACTGACTTTGATACACAAACTCCATATCTTCAACACTTCTTGGGTTTTGTGGGTATTAGCAATGTAAACTTTGTTTATGCAGAAGGGCTTGCAATGGGCGAGGAGCAAGCGAAAAATGCATTTTCAGCAGCCAGTGAAAAAATTATTGAACTATCTGAATAACTCGCAGACTAACTATATGCAGTTAGCAAAAACGTTGGAAGTTGTTTGAGCTAATAGTGTGTTCCAAGTTGAGTGTGCTTGTTGCCCCGCGAATATCGCGGGGCTTTTTTTTTGCCTGAAGAAAAAATCTATTTGTTTAGCAATGCTTCAACATCGGCGATAAAAGACGCGTCAGTAGGTTTTGTTGAGCTAGGGTAGTGAGTAATTTTTTTGCCAGAGGCATCAATGAGATACTTGTTGAAATTCCACGATGGCGCTTTACCTGTTGCGGCTTTAAGCATGCGATACATTGGGTCGGCGTCTTCACCTGTAACAGAGGTTGGCTCAAACATCGGAAACTTAACACCGTACGTAAGCTCACAAAGCTCGGCCGTTTTACCTTCATCATTGTCCTCTTGATTAAAATCGTGCGAGGGAAAGCCCAGTACCACAAAGTCTTTGTCTTTATAATCACTGTAAAGGGTTTCAAGGCCTTCAAACTGTGGCGTATATCCGCAATAACTAGCAGTGTTGACAACCAACAGTGTTTTACCGCCATACTCATCACATAAGTTCACGGTTTCCTGCGAGTTAAGTTTTCGTTTCATAAATTTCAACACACTAGGGCACTCACTAGCGGCAGCGGGGACACTCGACATCGCTATTACTGCTGCTAATGTTGCAACCACTTTTGTTACTTTCATCTATTACACCCTCTGATCGTTGTTTCTCTGTTATCTTCATTGAATAAATAATGACGTAAATCTAATAGCAAAACGGAATATGAATACGTTTGGTTCACAAACCATAACGATGAACGTTGACTATATAAGGTTGGCTCTGCGTATAATGTTGTCGAGTTTCACCTATAACGACTTAAAATAATGAAAAAATATTCTACTTTATTTCTCGCTGCCAGCGTTACTTTCGCGTTGGGTGGTTGTGCTAGTACAACGGACAATACCTCTACTACGGCGACAGCGTCTCCTGTGCCTTCGGTCCAACAAGCCGTTACACCTGAGGTTGAAATGCCGACCGCAGTGCAAAATGGCAAAATCACGCTTAAACAAGTAATGGCAGATCCTCAGTGGATGGGTGCACTACCAACAGATATGGGCTGGTCAGTTGACGGTAGTAAAATTGTTTTTGAAAGAGAAAAACAAGACAGTGCATTGTCGGACGTTTATATCGCTGACATCAACACGCCCAACGAGGCTGTAAAGGCGCCTTTATCTGACTTGCACAAATACCGCTTTGACGAGCGCGTGGTGCGAAATGACGGCGTCATCGCTTTTGCTTTTGAAGATAGCGTGTTCATTCAGTTTACCAACGGTAAAACGGTACAGTTAACACGCGGTGGCAACTCGCTATCCAATCTTTCATTTATGACCGATGGGCGTTTGATGGCACTAAGCGGTAATCGTTTTGTCGCTATTAACTTAGAAACGGGTACACGAGAAGAGCTATTAAGCTGGGAATTCGCTGATGAACCCAAGGCCGTTGAGCCAGCAGAGGATTATATTGCACAAGAGCAACATACACTCATTCAGTATATCGCTCTTCAGCGCAAGAATAGACAAGAGAAAGAAGACGCCGAGCAAGCGTTGGCGCAAAGTAACGTTAGCGTAGCACCTGCACCGTTCTATTTCGATAAGTCCCATCGACTAGCTGGTATTAGTGTATCGCCTGCTGGGAACTACGCAGTTGTGGCGACAACTGAGAGCAAACCGAGCCGCGATGATAGCGATATAATGCCGCACTACATTCAAGAAGATAGCCGTATTGCAGCTAAATCAGTGAGGCAACGTGTGGCGGATGCAGAGCCAGTAAACCACGAATTATGGCTACTGAACTTAAAAACGGGTGAAAAGAGTGCGCTAAATTACTTTAGTCTGCCGGGCTATAACGATGATGTACTTGCCAGCGTAAAAACGGAAAATGCAAAAGCAAATGGCGAAAGCTATGAAGTGAATCGCTTGCCGCGACCCATTACACTGTTACAAAGCTGGTATTGGACTAAGCCCTCTATACGTTGGCACAAAAACGGTGAAGCCGTTGCTGTGATGCTTGAAGCGTGGGATAACAAAGACCGTTGGATAGCCACGGTAAACTTAGAGAATAAGTCGTTAGAAAACCAACATCGCCTGCATGATGACGCATGGGTAAATTATCGATTCAATGCATTTGATTGGTTAAACAACAGTGAAACACTTTACTTCCAGTCAGAACATAGTGGTTATGCACATTTGTACCTACAAACGCCCGGCGAAAAGCCTGTAGCATTGACCAGCGGTCAGTATATCGTTGATGATATTACGTTGTCGCCGGATGATAACTATCTGTATTTCAAAGCCAATATTGAACATCCAGGACTTTACGAAATCTACCGCGCGGACTTGTCAGACAAAAGCATAGAGACGATGACCGATTTAAACGGTATGACGGATTACGTGCTGAGTCCCGATGGTTCGCAGTTGGTGTTGAGCCACAGTAAAGTGAATAAACCTGCCGAATTGTACGTTAAACCTGCGCAGGAAGCTGTTGCTGCTGCGCAGATTACACAAAGTACCAGCGACACCTTTAACGCATTACCATGGGCTGTGCCGAAAGTAGTAGCAATTCCATCGTCGCACACTGATGCACCCATTTATGCGCGTGTTTACTTGCCTGAAAATTACGACAGTAAAACGTCCAACAAAGCGGTAGTGTTCAATCACGGTGCGGGTTACCTTCAGAACGCACACCTTGGTTGGTCGGGCTATTTTAGAGAGTACATGTTCCAAAGTATGCTTGTTCAACAAGGTTACGTTGTACTTGATATGGATTACCGCGCAAGTGCTGGTTACGGTAGAGATTGGCGTACCGCTATTTACCGTCAAATGGGAACGCCTGAAGTACAAGATTTACGCGATGGTGTGAATTGGCTGGTGGATAATGCGAATGTGGATCGCGCGCGCATTGGTACCTACGGTGGTTCGTATGGTGGCTTCTTAACATTTATGTCGATGTTTACAGCACCAGATTTGTTTGCTGCTGGCGCGGCGCTAAGACCTGTTACTGATTGGGCGCACTATAATACGCCATATACTGCGAATATTTTAAATACCCCTGATATCGATCCAATCGCATATGAGCGCAGTTCACCAATCTATTTCGCCGAAGGATTACAGAAGCCTCTGTTAATCAATGCGCCTATGGTTGATGATAATGTGTTTTTCCACGACACAGTTCGATTAGTTCAGCGTTTGATTGAGCTCGAAAAAGAAAACTTTGAAACAGCAATTTATCCGGTGGAGCCTCACGGGTTTGTGCAACCCAGCTCGTGGTTAGATGAATACCGCCGTATTTATAAGTTGTTTGAAGAGAACTTATAACGTTAGTATCTGACTCAACGGTAACAAGAAAACAACGTTCTGTTGAAAAGCCCAGGCACAGTCCCTGGGCTTGTTTGAATTAGACTAGACAAAATTGCTAGTTTGATTAGACTGCGAGATGTTGCTTTATGTAAGCCACGCACAATAATTCAAAGCTGAAGTCGCATAAATTTACACAAGGATAGCGAAGATGGATCTTCCTACACTACTTATATGTACGGTACTTGCCTGTTGCTTGATGATTATGTCAACGAGCGCAATGTACAAGTTAAACAAAGACGAACAGTATTTAAGGGATTGGATCTTTGTCGGTGTGTTCTTTCTTTTTTCAAATTTACTTGCCATTTGCGCAAATTCCTTTCAACTTAGCTCCCCGATTTTTCCTGCTTTAGGCAACGCATTCTATTTAGCAGGGCACGCCTCACTTTTTAGTGGAGTAAGTTTCCTTGTTAATAAGAAATCAAAATGGCCAATAGTTCTATTGGTATCTGTTTTAACGATAGTTGCACATAGTATTCCCGCGCTCAGTGAATCGGTAACTACGCGGATATTAGTGTTCTATCCGATAATTGCTGCGTTAGACATAGCCGCACTAGTATTGTTGCTAAATAGCCGGGCTAGTGAAGAAAGTAAGAGCTACTGGCCGTTGATTTTATTGTTGTTCTTATTTGTGATGCAATTGTTGGTTAGAGGCTTCTTTTTACTCACAGATGACGCTGAACTAACGTTACTTGGCAATCAGTTCGAGCAGACATTCGGTCATCTTATTGTTATTGGTTTTATCTTCTTACTTACAATTTGCTTTAGCATTGTTGTAAGTTGGAAAAAAGAAATCAAGCTAAGAAAAGCGTCTGTGACTGATTACTTAACTGGCTTGTTTAACAGAGAAGGCCTCGATAACTTAGCCTCCAGAATATTCACGCGAGATGTTCAGGGAAATACAACTAGCGGGTTCATTTTGGTCGATATCGATCATTTTAAGTCTTTCAATGATAACTTTGGCCATGCTATAGGTGACTCGGTTATTCAGGCGGTAACCGAGCAAATGTCAACGCAGCTGCGTGTAAACGACTATGGTTTCCGAGTCGGTGGGGAAGAGTTTGCTGTACTCATTAGTAACACTACTACACCGGAACTTATGCACATTGCTGAGCGCATAAGAATCGCAGTCGAACAATGCAAAGTGCGCTCTTTAGCTGAAGTAACTAAAGTTACTATAAGTGCTGGCGTTGCCCTCAGAGAGCGGTCAGAAATTAGCTGGCAACAGACTTTGAATCGGGCCGATAAGGCATTGTATGAGGCTAAGACTAGCGGCCGAAACAAAGCTGTGTTGGCCAAAAACATAGAGCCAGATGTTAACGTCGCAGGCGATATTGCACCCAATCACTGTGAAGTGTGACGCCGTCTTGCAGTCAAAAGCATGAGCGCGAAGATGATAAGACCTCCACATGCCCCAAATAAGTGAGCATCAACAGCAACTTTGGCGTCGATAAGCGCAGCAACTTGTGCGCTACTGCCATCAAATTGTTCATAACCTACCTTGATGGCAAGCCCTAACAATAGTAACCAACCAGAACGCACTTTATCTTTAATATCCATGCATGCTCCCCATGCAAATAGTCCGTGTAGTGCCCCAGAAAGCCCGGCATACCAGATAAGATCAGGCGAATAGAAGTAAAGACCAGCGCTTGTTCCAATACAACACCAAACAAACACCTTTAAAAATAAGCCAATGCGATAGTGCTCTTTGTGAAGCGCCCATAACAATGCGAGTCCTGCCAAATTCAGTAATAGATGAAAGCCATTCGTATGCACGAGGTTGCCGGTTACTAGTCTCCACGTTTCAAGGCCTTGAATAGCATAACGGTCGTAAGCTAAATAATTACCTGATGTAGGCTCAAAGAAAAATGCAATTGTGGCACAAACTGCGACAATTAGGGGGCCAGCACTATACTTAAAGGAAAACGGCAGTGACATCATTAGTGTTAGTTATTTTTTATAATAGAAATTGCTGGCTATGATACAGAAGTTGCCCGAGAGGTTAAAACCGATCCTCGTTAATTGTTCGAAAATTCAAGAGTAAAGGAACGCTTATGTCTCATATTATTACCGAAGTGAATAATCATTGTTTATCTATTGTCATTAATAGAGTTGAAAAGAAAAACGCGCTTACTCGAGAAATGTATCAAGCCATGGCTGATGCAATATTTGACATAAAAGAAGATAAAACCATTAAAGCAATTATTATTAAAGGTGCAGGTGATTGTTTTACCGCTGGCAATGATATTAGCGATTTTGCAGAGCAGCAAGAAAACGCTCACGTGCCTGAAACCGCGTCGTTCATGCGGGCGCTCGCTGAATGTAAAGTGCCAGTAATTGCCCAAGTACACGGTGTTGCAGTAGGCATTGGTACCACGTTACTTCTTCATTGCGATTTTGTTTATGCCACACCAGATAGCCGATTTGTTTTACCATTCATCAATTTAGGGCTTGTTCCCGAATATGCATCAAGTTATCTTCTACCCAAAGTAGCAGGGCATATAAAAGCGGCAGAATGGTTGATGTTGGGTGAACCGTTTAGTGCCGAAGAGGCCTATCAATTTGGTTTACTCACTAAAATTGTAGATGCTAATTCGATTTCGCAGGTTGTTAAAGATACCGCCCAAAAGCTCGTTGAAAAGCCAACGTTCTCTCTTATGCAAACTAAATCGCTGTTAAAAGGTGATGGTGAGCGCATTACGCTTCAGATGAACGAAGAATTTGATATATTTCTCGAAGCACTAGGTACGACAGCTGCACAAGAAGCCTTTGATGCCTTTTTGAAAAAACGCCCCATAAACCCTGAAAAATTCAGATAAGAGGAATCCGTATTTTGAGACGCAATGTTTTTCTAAAAGCCTCCGTTATTACCCTGGCGTTATCTACCAGTTTTGTTTTTGGTGTTGATGCTAAACAAACGCGCGAAGTAGGGGAGCCAGAAGCCGCAACAGGTTATATTGAGAAAAAGGCCTTTGAAGCACAAGAGTACATGGTTGTTGCAGCTAATCCTTATGCGTCTTGGGCGGGAAAAAACATTCTTGAAAAGGGCGGGAGCGCGATAGATGCCGCGGTTGCTGTACAGGCTATGCTGTCGCTTGTTGAGCCTCAGTCTTCAG
The DNA here is from genome assembly GCF_020515205.1 of Alteromonas sp. McT4-15. Classification (NCBI taxonomy): domain Bacteria; kingdom Pseudomonadati; phylum Pseudomonadota; class Gammaproteobacteria; order Alteromonadales; family Alteromonadaceae; genus Alteromonas; species Alteromonas sp. McT4-15. Next base: position 10,033 of record NZ_JAJALG010000048.1, on the reverse strand, counting down.
GCATTGGTGGCGGCGCGTTTATTCTTTATTGGGATAACAAGAATAAGGTACTACACACTTTTGACGGTCGCGAGACAGCACCTACCTCAGTGAACTCTCATTGGTTCATGAAAGGCAATAGCCCTATGCGATGGATTGATGCGGTTGTGGGCGGCAAATCAGTTGGCGTACCAGGGGCAGTTAAAGCGCTTGAAATGGCTCAAAGCGAGTTTGGTAAGTTGCCTTGGAATACCCTGTTTGACGACACAATAGCCACAGCCGAAGAGGGGTTCAAGGTATCCCCACGCTTAGCAAAATTAGTTGCACTAGATTACCACCCGGGACTCAAAACGTTCCCTGCCAGTTCAGTGTATTTTTTCCCTGCTGGTAATCCTTTGCAAGAAGGCGTGATCAAGAAAAACCGAAAGCTTGCCAAAACATTAAGGGGCATTGCAGACAAAGGCAGTGATTACCTTTTAAAAGGAGACGTTGCGCAGAAAATTGTTGATGCGGTGAATAGCGCTGAAATTAATCCAGGGCAAATGACACTTGAAGATTTAGCGAGTTACGAGCCAGTAAAACGCGAGCCTGTTTGTGGTTTATACCACGAGAAGCGTATTTGCGGCATGGCCCCACCAAGCTCTGGCGGTGTTAATGTTTATCAAATTCTTAAAATGTTAGAAGGGTTTGATTTAAGTAAATACTCACCTGACTCGGTCGAGTTTGCGAATTTGTATACTCAGGCGAGCGCTATGTCTTACGCTGATCGAGAAAATTTCATAGCAGACAGCGATTTCACCAATTTACCGTTTGCAGCCATGATCAATACTGCTTACCTAGAACGCCGTGCACAGAATATCGATGTGGACAAAAAGTGGCGTCGAGCTCGTGCAGGCAATCCGTATGCGGAGGCAAACGTTGCATTAGGTACGTCAATGGAGCTGCCTAATACATCACACGTGTCTATTGTTGATAAAGAAGGCAATGCGGTATCGATGACCACTAGCATCGAGTTTATGTTTGGCTCAGGCATAATGGTTGAAGGCTTTTTGTTGAACAACCAACTAACCGATTTCTCATTTTCACCAACAAAAGATAGATTCCCAGTGCCCAACCGTGTTGAGCCAGGAAAGCGTCCAAGAAGTGCCATGAGTCCCACTATGGTGTTTGATAAAGAAGGCAACTTAGAAGTGGTAGTAGGGTCGCCTGGCGGCTCTCGAATCGTAAGCTATGTGGCGCAAACGCTTATAGGGGTTATCGATTTTGACCTTGATATACAGCAAGCGATTAATATGCCCAAAATTACAAACCGCAACGATTATACTGCACTTGAAAAGGGGACACCTATCGCCAACTTAGAAGGCGCGTTGACGGAACTTGGCCACAACGTGAAGGTGGTAGATTTAAACAGCGGTCTGCACGGAATACAGTTCAAATCGGGTAAGCTAATTGGTGGTGCCGACCCGCGCAGAGAAGGTATTGCTGTAGGTAAGTAGCCCTAAAGCGGTGCCACTAGACTGTAATGAACGGGAAGTTGCTTTTAAAACGACTTCCCGTTTTTACCTAATAATAATTTCACCTGATAAGTATTGTACGGTCTGCCCCGAAACTAAAACTCTATCACCCGCCACCACGCACTTTAGAACACCTCCGCGTTTAGATGCTTGGTAGGCGTCCAGTTCTTTTTTGCCAAGTTGTTGAGACCAGTAGGGGGCTAGTCCTGTATGAATAGAGCCCGTTACGGGGTCTTCGTCACCACCATTGGCAGGCCAAAAATAACGCGAAACAAAGTCAAAATGCTTACTCGGCGCGGTAACTACCACATCGTAAGGGGCAAGCTTTTTGATCTGTAAAGTATCTTGTTCAACTAGCATTACATCATCTTCGTTATCATAAATCGCAAAATATGCCTGATCGTTTTGCAATATTGCACTAGGGGCGATAGATAAGCCGTCAAGTAACGCTGAGGGGATATAATCAGGTTTTTGAGGAGGGCGTGAGGGGAAATTCATTTGTATAAAACCGTCGGCTTTCTTTTCCACTCGCATTACGCCAACTGCATCGGCAACAAATTCTATCTCGTGACTATCGGGAAAAAGACCAAAAACAACATGTGCTGAGGCCAATGTAGCATGACCGCAAAAGTCTATTTCTGTTACCGGCGAAAACCAGCGAATATGATAAACCAAGGTGTCTTCAGTTACGTTTTCTTCCTTTAGTAAGAATGCGGTTTCTGACAAATTATTTTCAATTGCAATGGACTGCATGAGCGGGTCTGGCAACCATCTATCAAGTACGATAACTGCGGCGGAGTTTCCTCTGAATTGCTTATCTGTAAATGCATCTATAATTTTTATTGCTAGCTTCATTCGTGTTTCCACATAATCTCTAGGGTGATTACCTATAGCAATCGGCTTGCTTCCATAATGCCCCGATTATATGCGAAGTTCTTAGAAATAGTGAATAATTTACCTGATCATGTCTTGGCTAAGCAGTTGTCATTCATTGCGAAAAAAGTAATAAACGCTACCAAGAAACGGTAAGCAAGAAAATCAAATAGGAATGCTGAAAAGCAGGGAAGCGAAAGTTTTCGCACAGGCCTACTTACATAAACCTGTGCAATAGCAGTTTAATCTTAGATTACTTAGCCATGAGGCTGTGAAGAACGCTTAGATCCTTCTTGCACACACGCTTTAAAGTTACCCATTGCGATTTCTTTCGCATGTAACTCTATACCGCCCGCATTTTTGTATGTGGTGTAGTCTTTATTTGGCATTTCTGTAGAAACGTACCAAAAATTCCCATCAACATTTTCACTACATGTACCAGGATAAGTTACTGTCCAAGTATTTCGTAGATAACAGTTTTTGGCTGTTTGAATATAGGTATCTTCTGTCTTAAGCGTGTCGCCTTTTGTTCCCCAGATCCGCGTAATGGTAACTTCAGTAGCGATACCGTCCATGCCATTAGCGTGTTTATTAATGTAATAGTTCCAGTTGCCCTGCAATCGACTATTCTCAAGAATAAAGCTATCGCATTTGGTAATGCCATAGTCGTGAAACGACTTAAGCAGAGTTGCGTCATCATCCGCAAACGCTGCCCCACAATGCATTAGTGCACCAAATAATCCAAGCTTAATTAGTCTTGATCCCATCATAACTCCATTTTTTTATTGTTGTTGCTAAGTGTGTTTTTTAAGAACATGAAATGGCTCTCAACTTCCTAAGTTCAGAGCCATTGCATAGAAAACGTGTTTCTTTTACAGATAAGTATCGGGGTGAATTTTGTTAACCTTCCACTCACCATCTTCCTTCACCAGATCGATGCTGCGTAGGTCTTCAATTTTGTCATCACCATACATTCCACTTAAGAATACGGTGATAGTAGATGTTTCTGAGAACTCAGAGCGGCCAACGCCACCTGAATTTTGAGGGGTAATAATTACGGTGTCGTAGCGCAAGTTAAGTAGGTGGCGCTGTACGTTTCTATTTGAGTGGTAGCGAGTGAGAATACGAGACATTTTTTCACTCGACAGCGCGATAGCACGGTCGAGGTTATCGTCTTCATATACACTTCTTAGAAACGTTACAGTTGTGTATTCCGGCGTACTCTCGTCCAACATTCCATATCGACCAAGGCCGTCATCTTGTTTTTTATCACATGCAGCTAAAAACAATAATGTAAAAAGCCCGAATAGGGCGTACCACTTACCTGTTTTCATTGTGAGACCTTTTTGCTGAATTCCATTTCTAATTTTTAGTAGTCGATAGATGCATAATCAACGATTTTCCACTACATTTCAACTAACTTTGTGGCAAAAAAAGGATATGCACTTCGAAAAAAAAGCTAAATAATCTATCAGCTTACAGTCGAGTTGTGTTCTTTAACTCTTCCTCAAACAAAAAGTTGAGGGTATCTATTATGTCGGTAAATGCATCAAGCCCTTCGAAAGCTAAATCTTGGTCTATTGAAATGTGCGTACCCAAATTTTTGCTAAATGAGTCTAGCACTTCAGCAATTTCGCCTTCATTGAACATACCTATAAACGTTCGGCACGCCGCTGAGGATGTTTTGCCCGATTCATTACACTTATTCGCAAGCAAACCGAGCTTTTTATATTCATTTACTTGTTGCTCAAGCTGCTCTTTTTCGCTTACCGCATTACAGGTAAAAGAAAACATCAATAATGGTACAGCAACGACATAGGGTAAAAGTTTCATATTGTTCTTCCTTATTTAGCTCTATTGTATTCCCAACTCACGAGCGCAGCACATGCACCTGATATTGCAAAGGTAACAAGCGATGCTGCAACTACGACAGCCCCGCCCAACGCCATACCAAAGCCGTTACTTTGCATCAAGGTTTTAGTACCCGCTACTTCAACTTCAGCGGGCGGCATAACACTTATAATCAAATTCACCAGAATAAGAAGACAGCCAAGCCCAAACAACACGACCGCAAGGTAAGCAATTGCCCTTGCGGTTATTAGAAGTAACGTCAGATTCTGTGTCTTGACAGTTGAAAAGGGTATAAATGTCATAAAAATCCTTTTAGCTAATTTAGTTGATTCCTCGAAAACGCGTTAGCACGTTGCTTTTCGGTACTTGGCAAGTCGTAGTGCCACCAAACAACCTTATTCTGTTGCGGGCAAAAGTCTTGTATAGGAAATCTCTAATCGGGCGAGGTATTACTTTAAGTACTCGAAATAGATGCCAAAACCCCGTAAGATCTTTAGTGATTTCCAATGCTGCATCAGACCAAAGGAAAACTCGGTCATTTTTGACTAACATAAATGTATCAATGCCTACAGAATTAACGCTGTAGCACTTAATAATGTCCTTCGCGAAATCAGATTGCATCGGTGAGAAAATAAACCTCTCTGATTCATCTCGATTAATTATGAACCCTACAGCGCCATTACAGAAGTTACAAACGCCGTCATAAATTACTAAGTATTTATCACTCAATGAACTTCTACCCTTTGAAGTCACTTATTAGCACGTAAACATTACAATCATAAAAATCGGTCAGCTTCAACTGAGTTCGAAATTACATGTGTATATAAGATTCGTTGGAGATTCCCGTTTATCTATATCTTCTAAGCTTTTGAAGCGCCAATAACTAAGCGCAGTAGTGCACATTTTTTCAAAGTTTTTATTGGTACACTCTATTGGTTTGATATTCGTAGGCGCTGAGCCAAATTTTTCCAAGTCTGATAAATCAAAAGACACTTTACAGCTACCTTCAACTCCAGCTCTGTACTCTTGTTCGGGATATTTCGCTGTAATCATAACGATAGGCTTGATAAATTTTCTATTTTCAATTGCGTTAGATATATCAGTGTTGTCAGTTGAAGGGGAACTACTTGTTGACTGACAAGCCAATAAGCCAAAAAGCACTACTATCATAATTACAAATTTATTCATTTCCAAAATCCTATAAACCCGAACATCATTGTCTTGCATTCAGTTTGTGCTTCATGTCTATTTCCATTTCCTGTTAATCTTCATTGCCAACGTCGATGTCGGCGTTGTCGATAAGTGTAAAGTAACCATCTTCCTCATCAAGTTGCAGCAAAATTGAGAGCGTTACTAACTGGCCTTCGGTAGGCTCTTCATTAAAGCCTGCTGCAATTGAAAAAGACGTTTCTCCCTTGAACTGGTCTGAAATTAGATTTTGTGTCTCTTTAAAATTCTTAACTGCGAGTTCGGAAAGTTTGAAAGTGTATTCAGTTTTCGCTGGTGTTGACGTGAAAAAGCCATCTTGTGCGGCAATAGTCTTTTGCATGTCAAGATCAAGAGGGTAGGTGAAATTCCTCACACCTTTGTCATTGTCTAACGTTAGGCTCAGTTTGATTTTTTCTAAATCAAGAGTGAAGGGTTGTGACACGATTATTTTTGAGCGTATTTCAGAGCCATTCAACGCGACGAAACTTTGCTCGTTAAAGCTGCGAAACTTTAACATTGTTGATATTGGAATGCTTGAGCAGCTGGATAACAACAATACAAGTATTAACAAGTAAACATTTTTCATGATCTCTCCATGATCGACAGCTTTAATTGCACTATGCCAACATAGCAACGAAGTCGCGCAGAATGAAACAAAAAACTGTAACTGTTTTTGTATCCCAATAATTAGGCTGCGCGTCATTATTTAATGATTGCTTAATATCATTTATTTACTGCTTACTCGAATGCCTAGTGGCATCGTGGTATTGCCACAGAACATTGATGATTTTCCAGTCATCATTTTCGTTCTTATATAAATGCATGTAGTCAATCCATTCGTCAACAGTTAGCTTCACAGATGCCGCTCGGTTATCGATATCTAAAATTTTTATGTCAACCATCGGAGAAGAGGGAAATTTATCACCTTCTTTGTTGTAGTTTTCAGCCACCCAAATCATGGTGTCGAAGTCAGTTTCCATAATGTATTCTGACCCCTCTTTAGATTCCCAATATGTTCGCTTTGCTAATTTTTTATCTAGCCCTCTTTCCATTAATTCGGGTTTCGATTGATGTTGCGACTCGATGTAATCGAGAACTGCTCGTTCGATGTTTTTGTGTTCATTTATTGCTTCAGCTAATACCGAATGCGATAAAAGACCTAACAGTACAAGTGCAAAAAAACGACGCATGGGGCTTCCTTATAGTACGATAGGGCATATGTTTTCGGGATATAATGGCAAAGCGTTTTATTCACGTTAAGTATGAAATCGGGCTAGGTAGCTTAACAAGGGCGCTATTGCCGTAGCTAATGTTACTACTATGCCAAGCTTGTTGGCTTTAAGTAAAAAGCTTTTTTCTGGCTTCTTGGGGTTGTAGAAGACAGTTACTTCGTTTTGAGAGGTTACGTGAACGCCTGATGTTTGTTTTGCAAGTAGCGCTCTTGCATTGTAATTAGTCACAATCACCCAAGGCGAAATGCGCTTTCCCTGATAGATTTCTCCGTTAACAGTATACGAATAAAGCGCTTTGCCCTGATACTGTTGTTGGGATAGTTCGTTTGTATTTCCGAAAGTTTCAATGCCAAGCTTGTGTAATTTCCCCTGAGTTGAAGCCCAAAACCGCGTTCTAATTTGAAAGTAGGTGGAGAACGAACAAACCACAAGCATGTATAATGACGCCCAAAACCATATGCCCTGAAGCTCTCCTTCAGATGCCAAATCAATCGTTTTCTGTAAGTAGTTCAAAGCGTCCATAGTGCATCTGTTTCGTGATTGAGCAAATACTACTTAGCTACAATAGCGAAGCCACCCATAGTGTACGGTATGAATAATCAAGTGAGTTGACCTGTTTGTGAATTACTATGCCCAATACAGAAGCCCCACTGCAATAATCCATATTCCGGAGATGAAAAGTAGATTAACAAGGGAGGGCGACTTGAATTTTGATTGAACGCCATCATAGCAAGCAACAATAAACGGAATGATGGCCAAGATTCCACCATAAACCAAACCTTTAAAAAAACCTGCGATCAGCCCCCATTCTTCAAACGCTATTGAGTAAAGCCAAGTAACAACCCAAACAACTAAGCATAAACCGAATAATAGTTTGGCAACCTTTTCCCTGTTTTCAAAAATCTGATGCATATTTAGTCCTTTAAATGACCACTTTTTATATTACATTGCAATAAGCCTACGCCATGCTAGTACAATTAATATAGGTATTCGTTTCAGTGTCTGTCATCACCTTGTTGTAGGTTTAATGCTAGCTGACACACTCACTAATTTCCATTGGCCGCTATGTTTAGACCATACTTGTGTACCACCGCCTGAGACAGTGTGCGTTGTGCTCCTGTTACGAAATCTTTCTCGACTCTGGGTATTGTTTAGTAGCGAATTAAAACTAAAAAATTACTAATAAAGTGAGATATTTCATAGTATTCCTTATTATGTGCGACGCTATTCTTTTAGAAGGGTGAGGACTTCATTGTTGTCTGAGTCAAATATTGAAACAGTTCGGTCACCTAATATGATAGTTACGGGTACGTATTGGTCGTTGTAACCATCGAACATGTCTCCAACCCACTTAGCATTTGATGATTCCGACTTAACAATGTTTTTGATGACGGTTAAGCCAGTGTTTTCTTTGTGTGTCAGGTGCTCTTTAACACTAGCGATACCCGAATCTAAATTGAATTCAATATAGGCCGGTTTGCTATCGTGTTTCCATACACCTTCTAATGTATTTATATCACTGGCCATCGCGAAGCCCGCAATTAAGCTAATGCAAACCGAGATAAAGCGCAGAGTGGTTGTTTTTATCATTCTTATCTTCCTAGATTGAGCAGTACTGCTATCTATTTGCCAAATATAACCTTCATTTCTGGCAGCTTTTTTAGCTTGCGAGAATGAATAATTGCATCGTGTATAGCCAGAAGTTGATCGCTTGGTTTAAGTTTTAGCAGTGATTGAGCAAAGTCTTTCACTGAAATAGCCCAATCTCGGTCATCGTCGCATTCCAATACATTCTCTAAATATATATTTGCGTTTTGAAAATCTGAAGCATGCAAACAAACCAAGCCTTTGTTTAGGCAAGCCCAAATATTTTGCTTGTCACCCGCAGTGTTCGTTAATACATATTCTTTTGCAAGGTCTGGAGACGACATTGATTGACGATGAGCAAGGGCTTTGACCTTTGCTTTCTCTGCCAACGCGACCGCTTCAAAGAAAAAAAACTCCTCATCTTTGAATTCTATGAATGAGTTTTCTCTATATCCAATATCGAAAGAAAGATATTCTTTCGGGTACCACAACCATGATATGCCTACATTTAGATAAGTGCCTTTAGACCAACTAGATGGCTGAAATTCGACCATAGTGAGCCACCAGCCGTTATCGTCTAGCCAAACTCTAGACTGGCCTTTTCTAACTAATCCCACAGGTTTCAGAATTTCCCTAGCAGCTTTATTGATAAGTTTGCTATGTATTGGTGTGGCCATAGTTTGCTCTAGGTACCTTACTTTTTTACAGCCGGCACTTACGCGCAGGCTAAAATTTGAAGTAGCCCTCGTGTATGCGTTACCGCGAACGAAGGAAGTGACTTCGTTTTTCGTTATTAACCCGATCAAAATTAACTGTATTCACAGCAAGCGCATGTTCCTTTGGCATGAAAGAAGTTTATGTAAAACAAATAATTAAATCCAAAAGGATGGCGATAAATCAATATTGAGTATCATTTCTCATAAAAGTCTCCCTGACGCATAACGCTTCAATTAGCAGCAATAGCGACTGCGTTAATGCACTTGGTATGCGCTATTGACTTACAGCTCACAAATACCATAATTGGGTATATATTGGTACTTAGAGAAAGCAAATGGCTAAAAATACTAGCATTACCCTTGGTGACCATTTTGATGGATTTATTGCAAGCCAAATTCAATCTGGTCGATATGGTTCAGCAAGCGAAGTGATTCGTTCAGCTCTTCGTTTGCTAGAAACACAGGAAACCAAATTAAACACTTTGCGTCAATTACTTGTAGCAGGTGAAGAAAGCGGTGAAGTTGAATACGACCTAGAGAACCTGATATCAGAATTAGATAGTGAACTTACAGAGTAAAGCCATTTAAGTTAACTGCACTCGCAAGATCTGATTTGAAGGACATTGCGTTATTTACGCAGCGGAAATGGGGGCGGGAACAGCGTAATGTATACTTAAAGCAGTTCGACGATTCATTTTGGTTGTTGTCTGAAAATCCTGATATCGGCAAAAGCTGCGACGAAATAAGAGATGGGTACAGAAAATTTCCTCAAGGTAGTCACGTAGTATTCTACAAACAAACAGGTAGCCAAGAAATCCTGATTATAAGAATTCTTCATAAAAGTATGGATGTAAACCCCATACGGTTTGGCACATATCGCTAAGCTCTGGGACGCTAACACGTGGACTGTAATCCGAATGAACTGAGTCATCCACGCGTTAGTGTCCCAGCGGGCGCAGAGAGGGGCAACAGTGTTTTGATACTTATTGAGCCTTCTCCCCAGCTTAACCAATAAATTGGCTAAGCTGGAAGGCGACCAAACCCAAAACGGAGAAGACTCAATGCAATTCTA
>NZ_JAJALG010000047.1:0-21063 GCF_020515205.1 Alteromonas sp. McT4-15 | reverse complement strand
AGTGCTATTTTGCGCTGAAACCCAAGGCCGTCGGGAAGGTCTACTTACGGTGTTAGCGAAAGCGGGTATTAAACCTACGCTCGTGGATGACTTTAATACATTTATCGGTAGTCACGATACCATTGGTATCACCGTTGGTATGGTAGAGCATAGCTTCAGATGGCAAAGCGAAGAAGGTGAACTATTCTTTATCACCGAGACCGAGTTACTAGGTCACAAGGTAAGCCAAAGACGTTTACGCGATAAAAGAACGGCCACCGATGAAAGTGCCATTATTCGCAATCTAGCAGAGTTATCCATAGGTCAGCCTGTAGTGCATTTAGATCACGGTGTTGGCCGCTACTTGGGGCTACAAACTCTTGATGCAGGCGGCGTTGCCACCGAGTATTTGTGTATTGAATACGCCAAACAGTCAAAGCTTTATGTTCCGGTTGCCTCACTGCACTTGATTTCACGTTACACAGGCGGTGATGCAGACAGTGCGCCGGTTAATGCTCTGGGGTCGGATGCTTGGAGCAAAGCGAAACAAAAAGCAGCAGAAAAAGTGCGCGATGTTGCCGCCGAGCTGCTCGACGTTTATGCCCGCCGCGCGGCGAAGCCCGGATTCGCCTACAAAATAAACTGGGACGACTACCAGTCGTTCGCTGATAGCTTCCCGTTCGAAGAAACCCCTGACCAAGCGCAGGCCATTGCTGCCGTTATGCACGATATGGGCAGCCCATCGGCGATGGACCGCCTTGTATGTGGTGATGTGGGCTTTGGTAAAACGGAAGTTGCAATGCGCGCCGCATTCCTTGCCGCCAATGCCGGTAAGCAAGTTGCTATTTTGGTCCCCACTACGTTGCTTGCACAACAACACTACGAAAACTTTAAAGACCGCTTTGCAGCTTGGCCATTTGAGATTGAAGTGATGAGCCGATTTGTAAGCGGTAAAGCACAAAAATCGGTAATAGAGCGCATTGGTGAAGGTAAAGTCGACATTGTTGTCGGCACACACAAGCTGCTATCGAGTGACATCAAGTACAAAGACTTAGGTCTAGTGATTATTGATGAAGAGCACAGATTTGGTGTTCGTCAAAAGGAAAAACTGAAGTCGTTAAGAGCCGATGTAGATATTCTTACGCTTACCGCAACGCCTATTCCTCGTACACTGAATATGGCCTTGTCTGGCATGCGTGATCTTTCTATCATTGCCACAGCACCAGCACGACGCCTATCGATTAAAACCTTTGTGCAGCAGCGCAATAAAGCCGTTATTCGCGAAGCGATTATGCGGGAAATTTTACGTGGCGGTCAGGTATATTTCCTTCACAATGAAGTAGATAGTATTGCGCGTACTGCTGAAGAAATTGCCGAAATTGTACCTGAAGCCCGTATTGCCGTGGGCCACGGCCAAATGCGCGAGCGTGAATTAGAAGGCGTTATGAGTGATTTTTACCACCAACGCTACAATGTACTGGTATGTACCACGATCATAGAAACGGGTATCGATGTTCCCAGTGCAAATACCATTATAATGGACAGAGCGGATCATTTAGGGTTAGCTCAGCTTCACCAATTACGAGGGCGCGTGGGTCGTTCGCATCACCAAGCTTATGCTTATTTGCTTACGCCACACCCTAAGCGCATGACAAAAGATGCGGTGAAACGTTTAGATGCCATCTCGCAGCTAGAAGATCTAGGCGCAGGGTTTGCCCTTGCCACTCACGACCTTGAAATACGTGGTGCGGGTGAGTTATTGGGTGACGACCAATCAGGCCAGATTGCCAGTATTGGTTTTAGCCTGTACATGGACATGTTGGACAAAGCGGTCAATGCCCTTAAAGAAGGGCGAGAGCCATCATTAGATGACGCCATGGCCGGACACACTGAAGTTGAGTTGCGAATACCCGCGTTACTACCGGAAGATTATATCGCTGACGTTAATACGCGTTTATCACTTTATAAGCGTTTAGCAAGTTGTCAGTCGCAAGACGATATCGATGAATTTCAGGTTGAATGTATTGATCGCTTTGGTTTGCTCCCTGAACCGGCTAAAAACCTCATTGAAGTGGCTGAAATTAAAATAAAAGCGCAAGAAATTGGTATTCTTAAAGTAGACTTGTCTGCCCAAGGCGGTACCATAGAATTCAAAGAAACAACAAAGGTCGATCCAGGTTATATCATTAAGCTGGTTCAAACTAAGCCAAATACATTCAAGTTTGAAGGAAGCCAAAAACTTCGCTTAGTAAAACAGACCGATACTGCTAAAGCGCGAATTGCGTTTATTAGCGATATCATTGCCGATTTTGTAAAGGAGTCGCGGTAACATGAAGTTAATTCGCTGGTGTTCGTTGATTGCATCATTTAGTGCACTTTTAGCCAGCTCCGCACGTGCAGATGAACCATGGTGGTTCGACGTAGAAGTTATCGCGTTTAAAAGAAACGTGGCGCTAAGTGAACTTGAAGAGCAATTCACCTTTGCCGACACGTTGCATGCACCTCGCGCTGACGCCGACCTTATTGGCGATGTTATTTCGCCTGATATAAGCTGGCTCAAACAAGGGTTGGCCGTTTGTGACGTTGATACTCAACCCACTTGGCCCGCATTCCCCTCGCTTGATATTCCAAGTAGCGATGTGGACTTCTTGTCTTTGCCACCGAATGTTTTAAGCGGCAATGAAACTGACGATAGCGCGCTTAGCTCCACTCCTTCAGCCACAGCAAGGCCTGAGGTGAGTAGCGGTGATACAGATTCTGAACAAGTTGCTACCTTCAACGATGCACAGAATCAAGGGTCTGATGCACTTGAGTATGAAAGCGCACTTGAATATGACCGCGCACTAGCCTTTGACGGCGCGTTAGCTCTAGACCAAGAGAAAGTAATCGGCCCAGATGCCTTTGCGATAGCAAAATATTGGTTGTCTTTTTTCGGTGTGAATAAAGGCAACGTTTTTAATGATGAAAACGAAAATACACCTTCTATCACAGTACCAGAGTTCACATACTGTAACGTGCAAAAGCCTTGGCTTAATGTGGAATCACACTATGATTCTGTTACGTGGAAAGTGGACAACCCGAACAACCGCTTACCCGCGCCCAGTAGTTTACCCATTATTATCGAAGGTCACGACTGGCCATTAGCATCAAAAGCCCACTTGCTTACGAGTAACCAACAGTCTTTGTCATCAATATCGCGACAAATTCGCAGTAATCGAGAACTTGAGCGGCTATTTCATTTGACCTGGCGCCAGCCTGTTTTATTTGGCAAAGACAATGCGTTTGATGTGCGCCTTTACGGTGGAAAGAATTATTCAAGTGAGTTTGAGTTAAGCGGTGAGCAGCGTAAGGATGTCACTACCATCGATGAAAATACGGCAGAAATTAGCGCCACTCATGCCTCTATCGATGAGCTGTTTAACAATGGCGTGTTGTCTTCACAAACACAGCGGTTGGAAAATAGTACCGAGCCGACAGTTAGTGCACTTAAAGATATATTCGACGACTTAGAAAAGCGCTTGGCGGCCCCTACTCCTATCGATTACAGCGAGTTTAAGGCGTTAGATGAAACGGTAATGTCTGATGCAAGCGAAGATGATGCGTCGCGAAATGCACTACGTACACCTATTTGGGAAATTGACGGCACCATGAAGGTGTTTCTCAAGTACATTAACCGCGTGCCCTATTTGCATATTGATAGTGACATGTTTTATCGACAACCCGTTCCAGAAAATTACTTTTTAGGCGGCGATGAAAACGAACTTTCCCTTGATGAGTCAACAACAGCTCATGATGTAACCTATAGACTTGCCTCAGTACCTTTGGCTGAACAGCGTCGTGTCATTAGCACACAATTGCATTATTTCGACCACCCTTTGTTTGGCTTTGTTGTTCAGATCCGCCGTTACAAGCGCCCTGAAGATGACAGTAATGCGCAATAATTGAAAGGCAAATATATTTCATGAAAATTTATACACGCACAGGTGATAAGGGCAGCACACAAATTTATGCCGATAAGGCAGTACGTGTGGAAAAAGATGACTTAGTTGTAAAAAGCTACGGCGACATTGATGAGCTAAACAGCCATATTGGCTTATTGGCCGCAACGGTCTCGGTACAACACAAACCCATGCTTCATGATATACAGCGCAATCTTTTTCAAGCTGGGTTCGCCATTTCAGCTAGCTCAACGCTAACGGATAAGAACATAGATACGCTTGAAACACTTATCGACACATTAACGGCGAAAATGCCCCCTAATACTTCTTTCGTGTTGCCCGGTGGTAGCAGAGCAGCAGCCCAAGCTCACGTTTGCAGAGCAGTTTGTAGACGTGCAGAAAGAGCGGTAATTAGCCTGGCTAAACATTACGACGTTCCTGAAGTCGTGCATGCTTATCTCAATCGCCTTAGTGACTTTTTGTTTACGTTTGCGCGCTTTTTAAATATTGAGGCAGGCGTAGAAGAGGTGCCTGTATAACGTACTTTGTACTTAGCAAAGTACGTTATACAAGTGTATGAAAGGCAAAATTAGAATCTGAATGTACCTAGTAATGTTGCAGAGCCTAGGTTGCCATCATCGGTGTCGTAACCCAAGCCAAAGCGAATTGAGGCGTGTGGATTAAACCAATAGTCGGTACCCAGCTCAATAACGTTATCAAGACCCAAAGCTGTCATTGTTTTCGTAAATTGCGCTCACGCCTACGCTCCAGTTTGCCTTAACGTAATAGTTGGCATCGATTTCAATCGATAGATCATCGTCAAAGTAAGTACCTCGGGCTTGCACATCCCAACCCGGCGTGAAGCTGCGTATTTGTTTACCAAAGCTGGTATATCGTGCGAACGCACTTACGCTAAGTTCATCGTCACTTCTTGTAATTTTATCACCTGAGCGGAAGAAGCTTTCTTCATAATCATAGAAATCGAAGCCTGCACCGTATTCCCAATGATCATTAGCGAACGTAGATACGTCTAGACCAAATCGGTGCAACGTTTCTTCATAGTTGCGTGAATCGTTTGCGACGCTTCCATAGCGCCCTCTTAGCACCAATGAGTTTGAATAGAACCACTCACCGTTCACGTTAATTGCATCGAGGTTATCAATACCAAAGTAATCAACCGAAACGTTATTGGTACGCTGTAGATAAGGGCTGATGGTCCAAGGTTGCTCGTCAATATCGACTGACTCCAGATAGTAGCGGTAGCTAACACCAATAAAGTTGTCATCAGCATCTCTGACGTCAGCAAAGCCAACACTCACTTCGTGATTAATGGGCACCGACTGTGCAAACGCACATGGTGTAAGTGATAACGCTAATAAAGAGGTAGAAAAAACCCGTAAAAACATAGAACGTCCTTGTAGCAAACGTGTTAGAGAATTAGAAAGCTAGAGTATGGACGTTCTTTTCTGAATGGAAGCTGAATACACGCCGCAACTGTTTAATAAACAAGCAAATAGCATGCAATTTGCTATAATGTGAGTCGCTGAGCTATCGTTCATTTAGGCGATTAATTAAATGTATTGCATCGTCATAATCTTGTCTTATACCCGGTTTAAGGGTTCGCCCGTAGAGTGACAAAACTCGCTCACTTTTTTGAATATCTTTGGGCAATTGAGACGACACCCTTGAAACTAAACCATCTAGAATCTGTTCAGCGCCATTGGGGTTATTGCAGGCTAAAACCATATCGCACCCCGCATCAAGGGCAGCTTCTGCGCGCTCAAGATAGCCGCCAGCAACACTAGCGCCATGCATCGATAAGTCATCAGAAAATATCGCTTTCTGAAAACCTAGGTTTTCTCTGAGTACCTGCTGCAACCAATAAGGTGAAAACCCCGCTGGTTTATCACAAACTTGAGAGTAAATAACGTGGGCAGGCATAACGCCATCAAGCAAATTGCGTTCAATGAGCCGCTCAAATACAACCATATCTGTTTGCCGTATTTCGTTGTACTCTCGCTCATCCAATGGCAAAGCAATGTGTGAATCAGGAGCGACACTACCGTGTCCAGGGAAATGCTTGCCTATTGCAGGCATATTTGCTGATTTCAATCCTTGAATAAGTGCAGTAGCTAAGCGAATAACGTCATCTGCATTATCGGCAAACGCCCTATCACCAATAACTTGCGACACGCCGTTAACATCGAGCACGGGGGCAAAGCTAAAATCAATGTCAAGCGTTTTAAGTTCGTAAGCAAGCGCCAGCCCGCAAGCTTTTGCGTACTTTTCGCTTTCGTCTTGATGTTCAGACTGCCGCATAATATCGCCCATTGCGGGTAGTGCAGTAAAACCATCGCGAAAACGCTGTACTCGTCCTCCCTCATGATCAACGCCTATCAATATAGGGCGTTTGGCATAACGGCGAATATCTTGAATGAGTGCAGCGAGCTGCTTTTTATCATGATAGTTTCGCGCGAATAAAATTAAACCGCCTACCACGGGGTGTGCTAATTTTTCTTTCTCTTCGCTCTGCAATTCTTCAGCATGGCAGTCGAGCATTAAAGGGCCCACGAGCCCCCCTTGTAAGCTGTCATAAAACATCACTTCAAATTTTGTAAATCTCTGGTTAGGATAGAGAAAAAAAGGGAGTATTACACGTGTTAAATTGGATCAAATGGCTTGTAATTGGTTTATTGACCATACTCGCCCTTGCCGTCGTTTCCTTGTACGCTTCTCTTAGCCTTAGTTTGCCCTCACTAGATGGTAACAGCAATACCTATCACGTGAACTCTGTGACAGAACTCAGCCGTGATGCAACCGGGTATGCCGTTATAAAAGCTGACGATATTTTTGATGTCGCTTACGCTCTTGGTTTTGCTCATGCTCAAGATCGCTTTTTCCAAATGGATCTTCAACGAAGAGCCGCCTCAGGCAATTTATCTCAATGGGTTGGAAAAGTAGCGCTGGAACGAGACAAAAACATTCGCTTCCATCAATTTGCACAGCGCGCCCGCGTTGTCTATGAAAACCTTCCCGCTCGACAGCAAGAATTATTAGTGCGTTATGCCCATGGTGTTAATGATGCATTAGCGGAAATGACAGTTCCACCTTTTGAATACTTAGCTGCTGGAGTACAACTAGAGCAATGGCATCCAACCGATAGTATTTTGGTGGTGTACAGCATGTACCTCGACCTACAAGGTAGCCAAATTAGCTTAGACATGGCCCGTACCATGCTTCAAACACTGTACGGTGATGAAATATATGATTTCATTACTCAGCCAAGTCACTACCAAGCTGCGCTAGATGGAAGCGAAACACCGCTGTTTGACCAAACCATTCCTACTTTTCCTGATAATGCAGCAGATGCCAACGACGATAAAAACGCAAGCGTCGCATACTCTGGTACCGAGCTACCGGATATTGGAAGTAATAACTGGGCAGTGACGGGAAAACTCACCACTACGGGTTCAGGCATGCTGGCCAATGATATGCACCTTAGTCTTCGAGTACCCATTATATGGTATAAGGCACAGCTAAACTATGAAGAAGCGGGTGAGCAAGTTCAGGTAACCGGCGTGTCTTTACCCGGGTTGCCTGGCATTGTCGTAGGTACCAATAATCATATCGCGTGGGGCTTCACCAATGCCAATGTCGATAATGTTGATTGGATAGCGTTAGATGATGATACGCAAACACAATCTTACACTCGACGTATTCCGTTACCGGATGGCGAACATACTTACACTATAGAAGTAAGCCAATTTGGGCCTGTACGTGTGGTAAACCAAAAGCGATACGCGCTTAACTGGGTAGCGCACCAGCCGTTTGCGGTAAACTTGGGTATTATCAATCTGGGGACAGCTAAAAACCTCACAGAGGCTATGTCGGTGGGTAAAACCATTGCCATTCCTACACAGAACCTCGTTATTGTTGACGAACTCGGCAATGCGGGCTGGATGCCTGGTGGCGCTGTAATGGATCGTGAGAGCGCAAGTTATGTCGCTATTTCAGAACAATCACTGAAAGCTGAAAGCCCCAAAAGAGCGACGAATTTGCCGTCGGTCGTGAACCCTGAACACGGTAGAATATGGACGGCAAATGCGCGCGTGATTTCTACACATGATTTACCACGACTAGGCGATGGTGGCTATGCACTTGGTGCTCGTGGTAGACAAATTCGCGATCGCTTATTTGAAAAAGATAGTTTCACTGAAAACGATTTCTACGCGATTCAACTGGATAATCATGCCCAATTCCTCATGCCATGGCATAACCTTTTATCAGGGTTGTTGCAGGTACAAGATGTTGAGTTTAAGCCAGACCTTGCTTATTTGAATACCTGGAACGCGTGTGCTTGTGAAGATTCTGTCGGTTATACATTAGTTAAACACTTTCGTAGTGAAGTTATTCAAACGCTTTTCGGACGTATTTTGCAGTCAATAGACCGGAAAGGGGTTAATAGCAGAACGCTACTTCGCGGTATTGAACCGGCTACGTGGCAACTCATCCATGAACAACCCAATAGTTGGCTACCAAAAGGCACGGACAGCTTTGATGAACTTTTGGTCGACGCCTATCGAAGGGCTAAACACAAGCTTCTTGATACCTATTCCCCCGTTGAGGCAGATATGGAAACGCTTAACTGGGGCAACGTAAATAGGCTGCGTGTTTCTCACCCTTTTGCATCTCAAATTCCGTACATTGGACAATACCTGAATATGCAAACCGTTGAGGGCTTCGGTGATACTTATATGCCTGCTGTGCAAGCGCCAAATTTTGGCGCATCGCAACGATTGTTTGTAAGCCCCGGCCATCTAGAAGATGCCATTTTAACCTTGCCTGGGGGCCAATCAGGGCATCCGCTTTCACCTTATTACACGTCGGGTTTCAGTGATTATGCAACACACGCTGCTACCCCACTGTTGCCAAGTGATATTGAACACACTCGCTTATTTTACAAAAAAGAAAACGAATGACGCCCGCTATAACGCTATTGCAGAAAAAAGGTGTTAAACACCACGTACTCAAGTATGAACATGACACCAACGCTTCCTCTTATGGGCTAGAAGCGGTTGAGAAACTTGAACTGGATGCAAGCACCGTATTTAAAACCTTAGTGGTAAGCACTGACAAAGGGTCGCTTGCCGTTGCAATAGTGCCAGTAAATCGAAAGTTAAGTGAGAAGAAGATGGCTAAAGCCTTGGGAGCCAAAAAAGTCACAATGGCACCAAGTGATGAAGTCATGGCATCTACCGGTTATGTTCTTGGTGGTGTTAGCCCGTTAGGGCAGAAAAAACGCCTTAGTACTGTGATCCACGAAAGTGCTTCTAGTCTGCCAACTATTCATGTGAGTGCAGGAAAACGCGGGTTAGAAGTATCGCTCTCCCCCACTGACCTCGCAGCGGTGACTCAAGCAAGTTTTGCTGATATTTCAACTTAGCAAAAGTACCCAATGCGCTTTTCGTAAGCGCATTGAACAGCAAACAACTATTGGTCAAGTCTTTGTGCTTGTTCACGCCATTGCTGCTTGGCTTCATCTAATGCCCCTTCGTTTATTACATCTGAGCCTGACAATGTTGTTGCTATTTGACGAATAATGGCATCACGCTTCTCGATTAAGGCATCGGTTCTTAGAAATAAGTCTTTTGCTTCTGGGTATTGTTGTTTAAGGCTTTCAACTTCCTCGAGGGAGTAGTAGCGGGCTTCAAAGGCTTCGTTGTATAACTGTCGCTTTGCATTAAAGACTACATAGTCTTTTGCCGTTTCTGATTTAAGATAGTCCAGATCTTGCTGAGAAAGATTAGCGGCCTCACCTACATTTACCGCCTGCTCTAGCCACTGTTCAATGGCTTGAGTATTTTTCTCTTTTACTGCAGTTTTTACACCGGCTTGCAAATCGCTCGCATGCAAGATTTCCATTACGGTAATTAAAGGCACTTCTGCCGCTTGTTGATCCCGCTTATCGGCATCTGAAGACAAATAGGCAAACCACGAAAGCGCCGCAACTACTACAGCAACAACAATAACAAGCGCTTTTTTCACACTTACCTCCATAAATACTGCATAAGGAAACCAGCGCGAATGCGCTGCTTTATAAGAAGCAATACAAAAAGAGCGAGAAAGCTCGCTCTTTTATATATTGTAACGACCTAGTGATTACTGGTCGATAGGTGCTGAGTTTTCAACTCGGCTTTTCAGTTTTTGACCCGGGCGGAACGTTACCACTCGGCGTGCTTTGATAGGAATGTCTTCGCCCGTTTTTGGATTACGGCCAGGACGTTCGTTTTTATCACGCAGGTCAAAATTACCAAAACCTGACAGTTTTACTTGCTCACCAGATTCTAGAGCGCTTTTAATTTCTTCAAAGAAAAGCTCTACCAGATCTTTTGCATCGCGTTTATTGATGCCTAATTTCTCGAATAGGTGTTCAGCCATCTCGGCTTTGGTCAATGCCATAGTTTACTCTCTTAACGCGGCCCCAAACTCAGATTCCAGACCTTTAACCACAGTATCCACCGCTTGCTGAATCTCAGCTTCTTCTAAGGTTTTATCTGGATCTTGTAAATGAAGAGACAAAGCAAGGCTCTTGTAACCAGGTTCAATTCCCTTGCCTTTGTACTCATCGAACAAGTTTAGAGCAACTAGTTGATTTACGCCAATTTTTTCTATGTAAGAAAGTACATTTCCTACACGCACTTCATCTTTAACCGTAATAGCAATATCACGGCGGTTTGATGGGAAGCGCGATACCGGTACGGCAGACGGTAGTTTGCGGTTTGTAATGGCATCTACCACTAACTCGAACACAAATACGCGGCCGTTAACACCGAGCAATTTTGTAAATTGCGGGTGTATAGCACCAATATAGCCAACTTCTTCATCATTAAGCAAAATTTTTGCAGTCATACCAGGATGCAATGCACTATGCTCGCCCGTGACGAACTGGAACTCGCCCACTCTTCCGGTTAATGCAAGCAACGCCTCAACATCAGCCTTGGCATCGAAGAAATCAACTGGGCTATCGCCTAGGTCCCAATGTTCTTCGTTACGACGCCCTGCTACTACACCACCAATTACTTGCTGTTGCAATACACCATTTGGCGCATCTTGTTGAGGAATAAAGCGTAATCCTGTTTCAAACAAACGAATTCGCTGTTGTTGACGCTTCTGGTTATACGCAGTTGCACCTAGTAAACCCGGCCACAAACTGACGCGCATTATTGACATATCAGAGGATATTGGGTGTGGTAGAACCATGCCCTTCACATCTGGGAATAATGCGTTTTGAATTTTCGGGTCAACAAACGAATAAGTAATCGCTTCATTATAACCACGGCTAAGTAGCAACGACTTCATTGTATTTAACGGCAACTTAGCTTCTTGTGAAGGCAGCATTGCTAATGTGGCTTTTGGTGCCACGTTAGGAATGTTGTTATAACCGTACACGCGCGCAATCTCTTCAATCAAATCTTCTTCAATTGAAATATCGAAACGATAGCTTGGCGCAACCGCTTCCCAGCCAGCTTCAGTTTGCGTTACGTCTAAACCAAGGCGGTTAAGCATTTCCGTTACTTTTGCATCGTCAATGCTAATACCAAGCACACGAGCCAAACGTTCGCGACGAAGCGTTACTGTTGCTTGCTTAGGCAATTTCTCTTCAGATACGGCTTCAACAACAGGGCCTGCTTCACCACCGCAAATTTCAAGTACAAGTGCAGTAGCGCGCTCCATGGCTTTTCGTTGAAGCTGAGGGTCTACGCCACGCTCGTAGCGGTGTGAGGCATCGGTATGCAAGCCGTATTGACGTGCACGACCCATAATGGCATCACGCGCAAAGAATGCACTTTCTAACAAAATATCTTGTGTTTCAGCCGTTACACCTGAATGTAAACCCCCGAAAATACCTGCCATCGCTAGCGCTTTATTATCATCAGCAATCACCAAAGTATTGCTTTGCAATTTAGCTTCGGTTTCGTCAAGTAGCGTAAGCGTTTCGCCTTCATTAGCCATGCGCACATTGATGTTGCCTTCAATGCTAGCAAGGTTAAACGCGTGCATTGGCTGACCAAGTTCTAGTAGTACAAAGTTAGTCACGTCAACGATAGGGTCGATGCTGCGAATTCCGCAACGACGTAACTTTTCAACTAGCCACAATGGCGATGCAGCTTTAACGTTAACGCCTTTAACTACGCGGCCAAGATAACGTGGGCAGGCATCATCTGCACTTAGCGTAATTGACAATTTATCGTCAATAGTTGCGTCTACTGCAACGACTTCAGGCTCGCACACGTCAAGGTTATTAAGTACGCCAACTTCACGGGCAATACCGCGAATACCTAAACAGTCTGCGCGATTTGGTGTTAGGTCTACTTCAATGGCGTTATCGTCTAGACCAAGGTAGTCGCGAATGTCTGTACCAATAGGTGCATCCGCTGGAAGCTCAATAATACCGTCGTGGTCGTCGCTAATACCTAGCTCAGAAAAGCTACATAACATGCCGAATGACGGCTCGCCGCGAAGCTTCGCTTTCTTAATTTTGAAGTCGCCTGGCAAAACAGCGCCTACAACAGCAACTGCTACTTTTATGCCCTGACGACAGTTAGGCGCACCACAAACGATATCAAGTAGCTCATCGCCACCAACGTTAATTTTAGTAACGCGCAGTTTATCGGCGTTCGGGTGCTGACCGCATTCAACCACTTCACCGACTAGCACGCCTTTAAAATCGCCCGCTACAGGCTCTACACCGTCTACTTCCAGGCCAGCCATGCTTAACTGTTCAGACAGCTCATGTGCCGACAGCGATGGGTTAACCCACTCTCTTAACCATTTTTCACTGAATTTCATGTTTACTCTCTGCCTTAGTTGAACTGCTTAAGGAAACGAAGATCGTTTTCAAAGAACGCACGCAAGTCGTTAACACCGTAACGAAGCATGGTTAAACGTTCTACGCCCATACCAAAGGCAAAGCCCGTATACTCTTCTGGGTCGATACCCACTGCTTTAAGTACATTTGGGTGAACCATGCCGCAGCCCAATACTTCTAGCCACTGACCGTTTTTACCCATAACGTCTACTTCAGCTGAAGGTTCAGTAAACGGGAAGTAAGACGGACGGAAGCGAATTTCTAGCGACTCTTCAAAGAAGTGATGAAGAAAATCGTGAAGAATGCCTTTAAGGTCGGTAAAGCTCACGTTTTTGTCAACCATCAAGCCTTCCACTTGGTGGAACATTGGCGTGTGCGTTTGATCGTAATCATTACGATATACGCGACCAGGCGAGATTATACGCAGCGGCGGCTTTTCTGCTTCCATTGTGCGAATTTGCACGCCAGAAGTCTGTGTGCGTAGCATCATGTCTGGATTAAAGTAGAAAGTGTCGTGGTCTGCACGTGCTGGGTGATTCGCAGGAATATTCAGCGCATCAAAGTTGTGAAAACCGTCTTCAATTTCAGGACCCGTTTTAACTGAAAAGCCAAGTTCGCCGAAGAAAGATTCAATGCGCGCAATAGTGCGGCTAACCGGATGCAAATTACCCGGCTTTTCTGTGCGACCAGGAAGCGTTACATCAACGGCTTCTTCAGCAAGCTTCTTGTTAAGTTCAGCCGTGCGCAGTAACTCGCCTTTTGCTGAAATAGCCTGCTGAATAACCTGCTTAGCTTGGTTAATTTTTTGGCCCGCGGCAGGACGTTCTTCGTTTGATAACTTTCCAAGCCCTTTAAGTAAGTCGGTAAGCTTACCTTTCTTACCCATGAATTCGACCCTAACTTGGTCAAGTGTGGCTGCATCTTCTGCAGCGTCAATCTGGCTCTGTGCCTGATTGATAATAGCGTCAAGCTCCATGTTTTCCTCAATATACATGATGACTGCATGGCCAAAGCATTGTGAGATTAATTCTGTGCGCTAAGGCTTGCCTGAAATAAAGGCAGTAGTTTACACGACAGCAAGACGTTACCGCTACCCTATATGGCTGATAATGGCAGATTTTTGGTTGATAAATGGGAAATAGGGTTTGAAGACGACAAGCATTGTAGTCTTGGTAACATAAGATGCGCTTTTTTCAGATAGTCTAATAAATTACTTGAACATTTGTTCAGATTCCTAAATTATTGGATAAGGACAACAAAAATTAGAATTGAAACATTACAGGGAATAGTAAAATGCAACTTAGGAAACCACTTCCTACTAACCGATCATATGCTCAAGTACTCAATCACTATGAGGTTGAAAAAAAGCTAGCGAATAAGCTCAAACAAGCAGATAAAGAATCTCGCAAAGAAATCTATTCTTCGATGTACGATGTACTTTTTTCAAAAGTTCCTGATCACCCCAGATTAACAAAGCGAAGCAGTGATGCAGAAAGCCGCAAGAAAGTGGGTCACAGAATGGCTTTCATTAAGCGATTCCTCAAACAAGATGAAACTTTTGTTGAATTTGCATCTGGAGATGGCAGGCTCCTCAAAGAGGCAGCAAATCATTGTCATAAAGCGATCGGTGTAGATATTTCTGACCAACGGGATAAAGACGAAAACTTTCCAAAGAATGTCAGTGTAATTGTATACGATGGGTATGATCTATCAGAAATAACGGATGGCAGCGTGGACTTTGTGTTTAGCGATCAGCTTATAGAGCATCTCCACAATGACGATGTTGATCTTCATTTTACTACGATAAAACGAATTTTAAAAAAAGGGGGCGCATACGCTTTTAGAACGCCTCATGCGTTTTGCGGCCCACATGATGTTTCTCAATACTTTTCACATACTCCCGAATGTTTTCACTTAAAAGAGTGGAGCTTTAAAGACGTAAAAGCGCTCGAACAATTCGGCTTCGGGCGCATGAAATACTACTGGAGCGCCAAAAACATCCACGTAAGGATGCCCCGCTTTTATTTTTCACTTTTAGAGATGCTTTTGAAAAATATTAATTCATACAAATTACGTAACATCACGCAGTTGTTTTTACCTTCTGTAACATGTGTGCTAATCAAGTAACTCGCCGCGCCACCAAAAACTTGTGATGATTACAACATATAGCCTGGGCCCATCAACTTGCTGAATTATGGTCGAAATTAACTTCTGAGCGATATGACTAAGAACTACATCAATAGATATGGACTGTTATGATTAAATCAAAAGACGACCTAATGTACTATTTGGAACAAGATAGACTTGCTCTGGGCGTAAAACCCACACTAAAAAATAAACTAACGCATGATATTTGGCACTTCCAAATTGCTCTGCGAAAGCTTGAATATTGGAAAAATACACGGACGTCGGTTTTGTCAAAAATATGGGAAGCTTTTCTCCAACTCAAATTAAGAAGGCTAGGAAGAAAATTAGGCTTTTCTATACCTGCCAACGTCTTTGGGCCAGGACTTTCGATCGCTCATGCTGGGACAATTGTAGTTAATGGAAAATGCAGAATTGGCGCAAATTGTCGCATACATGTTTGTGTAAATATAGGTGGCGGTCTTTCTAAAAAAGGAAGTGCACCTAGAATAGGTGATGATTGTTATATTGGGCCAGGCGCTAAAATATATGGTGACATTGTTATAGGTAACAATGTCGCAATTGGTGCCAATGCAGTTGTCAATAAATCATTTGATTGTGGGTTGACTGTAGGAGGAATACCCGCAAAAGTGTTGTCAGAACACGGACCTCTAGACATCTTGAAGAAACCACGCACCCAATTGACTTAGTATAATATTGCATATTCACCTGTTGTGAGATTCTTAAACAAAAGGGAAAGCCATATATCTGAAAAAATCGTAAAGACTGATTCTTAGTCATTGTCTGCGAGAGCTTAACGCGTAGCTGTTTTCGAGAGAGCGTGAGAACCTCAATTTAATATTGTTGTCAAGAATCATTACTAAGCTGGAGGCTAACTCGAATTGTTTTGAATACATCAAAACGAAAATGTCGTCTTTATTGAACCTGCGAAGCAGTTTTGTGGGAATGATTATTGCTTCTCAGTAAAGAATGAACGGTCTTTATATTTCGACGATGACCACCCTTCGCTTTTTGGTGCTTCGCAAATCGTGAAGAGCATTCTTAATTCAATACAAGAAATTAAGTAATGCGAGTATGTTTTTGTCATAAATGATTGGCATCTTCAATCATTATCGAATGGACTGCAGCGCTTTCATTTACAACACGGACTAAATAATGCAGAAAACCTTTTCAGTCGTAATTACGACCCACAATCGCCCTGACTATTTGCAAGAGTCTTTGGCAGCAGTGCTAAAGCAGTCAATCACTCCTAAAGAGGTGTTTGTAATAGACGACGGTTCGTCAGTTAGCTATGAAGAGGTTCTTTCTCAGTTTCCGAGCGAACAATTTACCTATGTCAAAGTTCCAGTAGCGTCAGGAGCTAATGCCGCTAGAAACCTTGGCATTTCGAAATCTACAGCCGACATAATTGCGTTTTTGGATGATGATGATGTTTGGGATGCCAACTACTTAGAAACGCATTTAGAAGCGCATGAACATGCAGATGCGGTAACGTGTGGGTACCGTTTTCTAGAAACTCCAGACAAAATTCACATTAACCCTATTGAGGTAATTACTACCGACGTTATCAAGCGGGGAAACAAATTCTGCGGAATGAGCGGTGTTACCTGTAAAACCGAGTTGGCAAAACGCC
The DNA here is from genome assembly GCF_020515205.1 of Alteromonas sp. McT4-15. Classification (NCBI taxonomy): domain Bacteria; kingdom Pseudomonadati; phylum Pseudomonadota; class Gammaproteobacteria; order Alteromonadales; family Alteromonadaceae; genus Alteromonas; species Alteromonas sp. McT4-15. Next base: position 4,499 of record NZ_JAJALG010000047.1, on the reverse strand, counting down.
TGCAGTTTGATGAAGAGCTCAAAAATAGTCAGGACTGGGACTTCTTTGTTCGAATAACATTAGAAAATGCGGCTTTTCACAATATTCCTAAAGATATCTACTTTTATCGCCGGGGGCATGTAAGTATTTCAACAGAAGTAGCAAATATGCCAGTAGAAAAAGTATTTCCACGATTAAAGGCATTTAAGAAACACAAAGCATTATTAGGAAAAGAAGCATATAACGATAGAGTTGCTAACCAAATTTTAAGCCAAATTGGTAAAAAGAAAAATAAGTTACGATGGATAGCCCTCTCAGTGCAAGAAGCTGGACTTATTGCCACCGGCAAAGTTATTTTGGGAAAAGACAGAATAAAAAGAAAGCTCGCGCGCTAGTCTAATTGTCAAACCAAATGATTATTTTACGAATTAGCACTGGTGTTTGCGTTAAAAACCAGTGCTTATTATTCGCCCCACCTAGAAAATCATGATTAAAGTGTATTAATAACCTCTGCATACTGCTTAGCTACACGCTGCCAACTAAAATCAGCCGCTTGTTCGACTGGCTTGCTGCCCCAGTCGTTGGCTATAGCAGTTGACAGAGCTTTGGCATATTCCGCAACATTTGTAACGTCACAAACAATGCCTGCGTCGCCGATGAGCGTTCTTCTCATTGCATCATCTGTTGCCACAACGGGTAGACCACTTGCCATAGCTTCAAGATATACTCGTCCAAACGGTTCATCCTCAGACGGCAAAGTAAATATGACTGCAGATCGATACACTTTGGGTATATCGGCGAAGTCAACTTTGACTATTTTGAACCTATTAGCACCGAGTGCCGCTTCACACTGTTCAGTAAAGTAACGTAAATCAGGGCCGTCACCACAAATTAATAAAGAGACATCGTTAAGTTGGCTAACCGCCTTTATTGCTAAGTCGAAGCGCTTATGATTTTGACGGTTCAGTGCGCCAACAGCAAGTACCACAGTGCCTGGCAAACCATGCTCAAACGACTCCCCTTGTGTGCTAAATAGTGACAGATCGACACCATTAGGAATAATTTCTACTCGTTGCTGTGGTGCAATAGAATGAACATAACGCTTCGTTTCGTCGTTGAATACAACCAAACAATCAGGTTTAAATTTTAGATTTCGTCTCAGCACCTTCCCGCCTGACACCATGCCCGCTCGCTCGGTGTACAAAATGGGGGTATTAAATAATTTCCTGATAACATAGGCTACGGCTAAACCACCATAATCGTTATTCGGGTAAATTACGTCGGCTCTTTTGAACATTAGATAGGGTGTATAAGTCAAAAAGCTTGTGATGGATTCAATCAATAGCGATGGATTTGAGACAAAGCGTGTAAGAAACCAGTCTGCTAGTTTATTACGTTGAACTTTCTTTACTTTACCGCGAGGGATACAAGGGATAACGACGCTATGTTCACTGCATTTAGAGGCGCTCAATAACTTCACATCAAAAAATGCAGCCAGGTGTTGTGCCATTTCGTATGCACTGAGCTGTGATCCCCCACTTGACGAAAAACCCGCCTCGGGATGAATAACTGCAATCTTTTTCTTCATAAAATATCCATTTATCACTCTTTTTGAGCCTACCCTTACTTGATGACAGCAATATGAAGTGACGCACCATGCTCATCTTACTTGTTATCATCTGTCTTCGTGATTGTTTGCAAAACGATCCGCAAACACCAAGAGCAGCAATAACAATGCCATAGTCCCTACAAGCCGTTAAATGACATGTCAGATGACCAATTACTGAACCAAGATGGCTTGCAGCACGTTACCAAAATAACTACCCTTTAAGAGCTATTCGTCTTCTCGCTCTACAACGTGCTTTGCAAGCAAGGAATTCTCATGAGCCGCTTTTTTACCAAACTCACTCATAGCCAAGTTGCGCTTATCGCATTAGTGCTTACATGTTTAATCTCGTGTACCTCTATTAACACTGTTAACACAACTGAGGTCAAGGGCCGCCAATCAGGTGAACTGTTGCAGATTTATCTAGCCGAATATGCTAGCACAGAAACAACGTCAATCATTAATGCGCTAGAGCGTTACAATGGGCCCGAGCAAGTTGAACTGCTTGTGAAACAATATCAGGCTCACATCGCCTCACTCTACAGTTCGGGAGTTTTACAATATGGATTAAGAGGCGCTAAGTCTGCAAAAAGCACTGCACTTACTTCGCTTACACCTGAGGAAGCAACCACCATTTTTGCGCTTTTTCCTATAGATTCCGCGAAATGGGTTAAACTTCTTGCAACTCACTCAAAGCTGACTCAGCACGAAATTGCTGAGTCAGCAATAACCGCTGGTCTCGACCCGTCTAGGGTATTTGCTGCAACAGCTTCAGGCATGCCGAACACTGTTACACCGCTTATACACTCTCTGGGGATTGTGATATACGGTCAAGATGAAACCAGCACAAACACCGTGCGCTTTAAGAGCGCTTCACAACCCACTTGGATTGATGCGCTTCCATTGTCTTGGGAACCTGTATTCGGCAGCTTTGCAGGAAGCATCGTGTACCTGGAACCAAACACGCTATACGACATTGAAGTTACTGTTCACAATAGCGACAACCAAGTGCAAGTATATCGCTTCCAAGAAGCTACTCAACCAAACACTCCACCAATAGATCCCAACAAAATATATTATCTTTCTGACATTTACGATGGTGGTCAACTTGATTTAGCGGCGCTCAACATACAAGGCAGCCCTATTGGTTATGCCAAAATTATTGGTGACGGCCCCGTAATTGATGCTGGTAATGAGTTTACATCGGCGGTTCATCTAGGCTCACAGTCTTATGTGGTTCTTGAAAACCTAACCGTCAGAGGTGGGCTTCGCTATGGAATTCATGCAAAAAAAGCGCACCATATTTGGATAAGTGGCTGTGATGTTGCAGGATTTGGACGCGTTGCAGGCGATATTAGAGACAATATTGCCTATAGCAGTCCTACTGCAAACTCTCCCATAAATTACGACTCAGGTATTTACTTAGAACGCAGTGGTATTGCAGTTATAGAAGAGTGTGACATACACAGCCCCAACCTAGGCTCAAATCACTGGGGCGACGGTCACCCGAAAGGTGCAAATGCGCTTCAAGTTTGGGCATATCACGATGATGAATCTCTGCGGGGGCAAATGATTGTCAGAAACAATCGTTTCTACGGTACACATGAGCACCGATTTAATGACGTTGTAGAAGGAAGATTGAATTTTGAAAGACGTGGGGGCTTCGTAAGAGACTCTGCTATTTACGGCAACTATTTTGCCTATGCCAATGACGATTTAATCGAGATAGATGGTGGTCAACAGAACGTGTTGGTCTATGACAATGAGATGGAGCAAGGCTATGCAGGCATTAGCATTGCGCCCAACATGCTGGGACCTAGTTTCATCTTTCACAATACTATTCACAATCTCGGTGATGAACGGGGCAAGCAATGGACAGCGATAAAAGCTGGCGGTCTGATATCGAAGCCTGCAGGGCAAACCTTTATATTTGAGAACTTTATTAGCGGCGTTAGAAATGGAATTGCTGGCTCCAAAGTAAATGATGACACGACATTTTGGATAACTTCGCAAAATAATGTTTATTTGACTGAAAATACCGGTTACTCGGTTGGCTACTGCATTTTCGATCAAGAAAAATATTACTCAAGCTCAAGTACCAATGACCTGTGCTTCAATAATACAACCATGGGTATTAGATACGAATTTAACTTCGACCGTATTATTGCGCACCCCATGTCTACAGACAGTGCATATAGCGAGTTTATTCGTCAGACCGGTTTTGAGTCTTTCGACATCGATGAGTCGTTCAAAATACCCAACATTAGCGATGGGCCACAAACGTCACCATCAACGTCACCTTCTCCAACAGAATGGCGTTTAGAGACCACTTTAGACAACATTTCTGCTTTGCCAACGCAATATGAATACGGCTCAGTATTGATGGACGGCCAGCGCGCAATCACGCTTACTGGCAATAACTGGCAGGCTATTCCAGTAAATCAAACCATTAGTCCTACAACAATGCTTGAACTTGAACTCTCAGTAGAGGGCGAACCCGAAATTGTGGGGATTGGCTTTGAAACAGAACTTGATGTGGACAGCGCTAGTGTCGTCAGGTTTTCTGGGTCGCAAGTTTGGGGAATCGATGGGACATCAACGTTTGATGAAACAAGTCAGAATATATCGTTCCCTATTGGACGCTTCGTCACAGGTAACATTCAATACATTATCCTTGTGCTCGATAATGATAAGGCACAACCTTCTGACAACGATAACGCTGTAACGTTTAGCAATATAACGCTTAAAAACGAATAGGCGACGTCTATTACTCAATTATACCTTGGGGACGAACTCATTAAAAAAGGAGGCTAATGCCTAATGCCAGTCAGTTAAGCTGACTGGCATTTTTCTTTTTGGCGGGGTACTTACTTGGTTTGGGTTTAACACATCGTGGATATAACCTATCCTCTCG
>NZ_JAJALG010000046.1:0-22869 GCF_020515205.1 Alteromonas sp. McT4-15 | reverse complement strand
ATGAAGTTAGGAGGTTTAGCTTAGGGAGTTGGACTGACTGCTAGCGCAGCCAGCGAATAACTATTACCTATTGACAGGAGTTGGGCTCATATGTGTTAGGTGCCTCATTTTGGGATTCACTGGACAGACAGTTAGTGCATGCCATACGCGGTGCTCATCAGCAATCAGCTATTATCGGCAAAGCATGTCATTTGTATGCGATTAAATTGCCTCAAAACGCTCAAACCTTCGATTTAGCCGTACACCAAAGTGGCGAAAATCTCATTATTGAATTCGAAATTTCAGCACATGAAGCGGTGCAAGATAATGTGCTCACTGCATTGATGCGACAAGTGTCTCAATTTAATGGTTTAGAGTCGCTGTATAGTAGTCTTGTTGAAGGGATAAGAATAGCAACAGGCTTTGATAGGGTCATGCTTTATCAGTTTTTGGATGATGGAGCAGGGGAAGTCATAGCGGAAGCAAAGTCAAGCTCCGTAGAGACATTTCTTGGACTGCGGTACCCTGCATCGGATATTCCGTCGCAAGCTAGAGCGCTGTACAAACGTAATCTCGTCAGAAATATAGCGGATGTACACGGTGAAAACCCGCGAATCCTCACCGCTCAAGAAAATCAACGGGAACTTGATTTATCTTTGTCGACATTACGTGCTGTGTCAGAAGTCCATATCCAGTACTTGAAGAACATGGGCGTGGGTGCCTCAATGTCAATATCTGTAATTGTTAATGGCGAACTGTGGGGGCTAATTGCATGTCATCATTATGGAAAAAAACGCACACCAGGTCGCTTACTGTCACAGCTTGAACTCTTCGCAGAAATGTTTTCATTAGAGCTTTCTCACCGCCTTATTGCTCAACGCATTAAGGTTAGTGAAAAAGCAAATGAAACCTTCGCTAGAGTGTTGAGTAATTTATCATTGGGTGACTCGCTAGCAAAATCGATTGTAGAGCAGTTACCCCTAATTAAGTCGCTTATCGACGTTGATGGCATTGGGTGTTGCTTTAGTGGTGAATATATTAAATCTGGAGTGGCACTAAGTCATAAGAAAGTGGACATTTTGGCTGAAGTTATTGCTCAGAATCCAGACAAAGAAGTATATGAGTTTGACAACTTGGTCGCTGCTGATTCTCGCCTATCGACGAGTAGTGTAGCAGGAGTACTAGCTATCAAGATATCAACAGACCCAATGGATTATATTTTTTTATTTCGGAACTCTGTGGTTCAGCATGTTGCATGGGCAGGAAATCCGGAAAAAAGGGTAGAGCGTAGAGGGGACGCCGCTGTACTTACCCCAAGAGCAAGCTTTGAAAAATGGCTAGAAACTAATGAAAGCAAAGCGAAGCAGTGGACCTCTCTTGATATTGAGCGAGCGCGTGCGATCCGCTTAGGCGTAATGGAGTTAACAATACGCCATCTCCATGAAAAAGAAGCACTGCAACGAGAAGCGAAAAAACGTCTAGAGTTGCTCATTGGCGAGTTAAATCACCGTGTTCGCAATATTCTCAATTTAGTTAATGCCATAGTAGGGCAGACGTCGCAATCTAAAAGCGATATAGACTCCTTTGTTTCCGCGTTGTCCGCCCGAATTTCTGCCCTTGCATTAGGACACGATCAGCTAACCCATGCTTCTTGGAACAGCATTAGTTTTCGCACTTTACTTAACAACGAGCTAAAGGCTTACATGGTAAATGAGTCTGCCTTCACAATAGAAGGGCCGCCAATCAAGATAACGTCTTATGCAGTCACTCCTATTGTGTTGGTATTTCACGAAATGATCACTAACGCAGCAAAATACGGTGCACTCAGTGCAACTAGCAATGATGGCAAGGTGTCAATCACCTGGCAGTTTGATACAGAGCATAATTGCGAAATCTTTTGGAAAGAGTTTGGTGGACCACCACTTAGAGATATTCAAGCAGAAGGGTTTGGTATGACAGTCATCAAGTCAGTCATACCACACGAATTAGGTGGCCGCGTTGAAATCCAACCAATGACAACAGGCTTGACGGCAAAGTTTTTAGTTCCTAGCAAATACATTGATATGCAGGAAAGCAGTGATACAGCTGAAGAACCAAATGTAATAAAGATGGAAATACCTAAAGTTACTCCGGTCAATGCCAAGACATTAGGAAGTGCATTTATTGTTGAAGATAATTTACTCATTTCCTTAGATTTACAGAAAAAGCTTAAGCTCATTGGCTTTGAAAGCATAGACATTTTCGGTGAAATCAGCTCTGTCAGAACCGCGCTGGCTAAGAAACCTCCGCAAATGCTATTTCTTGATGTCCACTTGGGTAATGAAAATACGTTCCAATTGGCGATTGAGCTAAAGCAAAAAAATATTCCTTTCGTTTTCATAACTGGCTATGGCGCTTCGATAGACCTTCCCGAGCAATTAAAAGGTGCAGTAGTTCTAACTAAACCAGTCGATGCAGCACTTTTGGCAAGGACCATCGAAGCCTACGGGTTTGGGGCGGCTAACTCATGCAGCAACTAAAGAAACCAAAAATTATTCTTGTAGAAGACCAACTGTTAGAGGCGATGAATACGAGTAACCTCATCAAGCAATTTGACATGGAGGTAGTTGGGGTAACCGCTGATGTTTCTGTACTTTTTTCGTTGATAAAGAGTGAACAACCTAATTTGATCCTGATGGACATTAACCTAGGTGGTGAAAAGTCAGGTATTGATGTGGCGAAAAGCCTGACGGAGTCGTTCGATGTTCCTGTGGTTTTTACAACGTCATATAGCGATGATAAAACCATTGCTAATGCGTTGTCTGTTTCTCCTTACGGGTATCTAATAAAACCCTACAGCGAAATATCGTTAAAAACGGCTATACAAATAGCATTAGAAAGAAAACGCATAGAAAATGAACTTGTCAGTTCTAATTCACGCTTCGCGATGGCGTCAAGTGTGGCAAAACTTGGTGTACTTGAAGTCGATGCCGTATCACGTTCCGTTGTTATTAAAAGTGTCGACAATCTCTTTGCTTTTCCTCATACATTGAGCCTCAGCGACTTCTTGGCGCTTTTCCCAGACGAAGAATTGGTGTCTCTTACAAAAGCCATTGATGAAAAAACTGCGTTCTTATCGGTACTGCAAGTTGAATTAGAGGGCAGGGAAACGCAGTGGTACCAGATTGTGCTATCTGATGTAACGCTAAATAATGATCAAGTGCAAATTGGTGCAATACAAGATATCTCCACGATGCAGAATATCCAGTCCGATTTGGGTATAGCCGATAAAATTGTTAGCGAAATTCAAGAAGGAGTTGTTGTATGCGATGCTGAAGGGAAACTCATTAAAGTGAATGATGCTATTTGCCAGTTTCTCGATAAAGAACGAATGGCCCTGATTTCCTCACAGTTTGACTCGATATTTCCCCAACTGCGAAAAGAAGACAATCGTCCTAATTACCTAAAAGATGGCTTGAGAACCGATATTACTATCGTCAATGATTTTGGCGTTCGGCGTCATCTAGTCATGTCGGTTTCATCGTTTTGCACTTCGATAAACCATAGATATTACGTGGCTATCTTTACTGACGTTACCGACCTCAAATCATCTGAAACTCAACTTAAATACCTCGCTTTTACCGATGCACTTACCGGTGCTGGTAATAGGAACTACTTAAATCGCGTGGTAGAAAGTCTCACCGAATCCTGTGAAGCGTGCTCGATTATCTTCATCGATATTGACGAATTCAAGCTAATAAATGATACCCATGGCCACGAGGTGGGTGATGAAATTCTTAGAGGTTGTGTTAGCAGATTTAAAGGGGTTGTTAGAGAGGAGGATAACATAATTCGGTTTGGAGGTGATGAGTTTGTCGTTGTTACAAAAACAACGTGTCATGATGAATTGTCCAAAATCACAACCAGAATAGGCGATATATTTAAGCGAGCGTTCAATACCACGTCGGGCGCGTTTCAAATATCGGCCAGCATTGGCGTGGCTGTAGCATCTGAAGAGATGACATCTTCTGAGCTGCTCAAAAATGCTGATATCGCCATGTACTCTGCTAAGCAGTATGGAAAAAACCATACGGTTATTTTTGACGAGAGCTTATCAAAAGATATTGAATATCGCTTATTTATTCAACAAGGCCTCGGTAGTGCTATTTTAGAAAAGCAAATAGTTGCTTTTTTCCAACCTATTGTCGGGGCGGATGGCAGTGTAAAAGCGATAGAAGCGCTCGCGCGCTGGCATCTTCCTGATCAAGGGTTTATACGCCCAGATAAATTTATTCCTATCGCTGAGCGCACTAAGTATATTCACGACATTGGTATACTAATGTTGGACGAAGCATGTATTGCCCTGAAGACGCTCAATACATGGGGGTTTAACGATATACGCGTCAATCTGAACATGTCTGCAGTTCAACTGCAAAGTGAATTAGTATGTGGCATATATAGAGAGCGATTAATAGGCCATGAAGTTGATGCAAGTAAAATCGTAATAGAGATTACCGAATCTACCCTTCAAAGTATTCGCGCAAGAAAGACGCTTGTGGAGCTGAAAGCCTTGGGGGTGACTATTTCAATAGATGATTTCGGTACAGGATTTTCATGCATTTCGGAGCTTGCTGAAGATACTTATGATGCAATAAAAATAGACCGTTCGTTGTTGCCTAACTTTCCGCTAGCGAGTAAATCAAGTAAACGCAGAGCGTTGATCATTGAGAACGTACTCGCTATGTGCAATCGGTTAAACATGCCTTGCACCTTAGAAGGCCTTGAAACCGAAGAACAAGTGGATTTTGCAAAACAGATTGGCGCTACCGCTATGCAAGGCTATTTCTTTGCTAAACCGATGAGTCTAATAGGTCTTATGGAATACTTGCAGGCCTGTCACTCCTCGCCTCAAATACACTATAAAGCAAGCGATTGAACAATAAGGATGTTTGAGAAACTGTGCTGACGGTGCAAGTCTATAGTGTATTCTCCAGAAGTGCTGTTGACTAAAAAATGTGCTAGCGAACGTGGTATATTGGTGGTAGACTCCGCGCCGCGTTGTGTAAGAGTAAATATCATTCTTCCTTAATCGACAATTCTTGGTGTTATTGGCATCGTCGAATTGGCGTATCACTATAGAATTTCTTCTTAAGCTATAATCTCACACGGTAAGTGCTATAGCTGCCACGCTACTAATCATTCTTCGACCTATATTTAGGCAAATAGCTATTTCAGGAGTTAGTTAATGTCATTTACCCAGCTTGGGCTTGCTGAACCGTTGCTAAAAGCAATTGAAAAGCGTGGTTTTACCACACCGTCACCTATACAGGAAAAGGCAATACCAGAGGTATTAAAAGGGCGTGATGTGTTGGCAGCTGCGCAAACCGGAACAGGCAAGACGGCCGGTTTTGGCTTACCTATTCTTCAAAAGCTTATGCAGGGCAACAAAGTTTCTGCCAACAACGTAAGAGCGCTAATTTTAACGCCTACCCGAGAACTCGCTGCACAAGTAGAAGAAAGTATTCGTCATTTTGGTGAATTCTTGCCGCTAAAAACCGCAGTGGTGTTCGGTGGTGTTGGTATAAACCCGCAAATGATGAAGCTTAGAAAAGGCGTTGATGTGCTTATTGCTACGCCCGGCAGATTGTTAGACCTCTATCAGCAGAATGCAGTGAAATTTTCTCAGCTTGAAGTATTGGTACTTGATGAAGCCGACAGAATGCTGGATATGGGGTTTATCCACGACATCAAAAAAGTGCTTAAATTACTTCCTGAGAAAAGACAGAGCTTATTGTTTTCAGCAACGTTCTCGCCTGAAATAACCGCATTGGCTCAAACCATTACTCAAGATCCTGTTAGCATTTCTACAACACCTGCAAATTCAACAGTTGATGCTGTAGAGCAGCATCTTGTTACCATTGATAAGTCAAAAAAGACAACGGCACTTATTTGTCTTATTAAGCAACAAAAATGGGAGCAAGTGCTCGTTTTTAGTCGTACTAAGCACGGGGCCAACAGAATTGCAGAGAAACTTACTCGTTCTAAAATTCCAAGTGCAGCTATTCACGGAAATAAAAGTCAAGGTGCAAGAACAAAAGCCTTGGCCGATTTCAAAAACGGTGACATCAAAGTGCTTGTGGCTACCGATATTGCTGCTCGAGGCATCGATATTAGCGAGCTACCCATAGTGGTTAATCTTGATTTGCCAAATACGGCGGCTGATTATGTGCACCGTATAGGTCGCACTGGGCGTGCTGGTGCTAGTGGTCAGGCTTGGTCGTTTGTCTGTGCCGAAGAACTTCAAAGCTTAAAAGATATTGAAACGCTTATTCAAAAGCTATTACCAAGAGAAACACTTGAAGGGTTCGAGCCACAACAAGCAGTGCCGCCAACAACGTTGTCGAAGCCCAAAAAACCGAAAAAGCCCAAGAAGCCAAAAACGCCCCAAACGCCCAAAACGCTAAGTAGCGCTTCGTCGGCAAAGGCGCCTTCTGCGAATACTAAAAGTGATGCCAAGGCCAATAGAAGTGGGGCCAAAAAACAGCATTCACGGCCCAAGCATCGCAATAATAACGCCAATCGCTCAAGAAGCGGCAATACGAATAGTAGTGGCAAACATACCCCACAGCGTGCTACTGCACAGTAGCACGCACATTCTGTCGCTACTTTGATTCCCATGAGAAAGGATGATAATGACGCAGAGCTGGCGCGACTTGGGCGTCAGCTTTCCCATTGTCATTCTGCTCTAGTTGAGTTTCAGCGCGCTTAACCATCGTTTCCTGTAAATCACTTCTATAACCTCTTACTTCTTTCCACAGATCGTAAAAACCTTCAGGTGGCTCTCCAGCAATATCCTTTTGCAATAATGGGCCTAATAAGTCGTACGCTTTTTGCAAACGCGCTGCGTGTTGAGTGTCATACGCAGCAACTTGTGGGTCGGCTTGCCAATTCATCATGGGTAACTTTTGTTTATCAGAAAGTTGAGCAAACTTAGTAAAGTAGTCTACATAATCAGCAAGGGCGATACTGTCTGCCCGTCCCCATATTGCCATGCTAGCGCGATTCAATAATGCACTTGAAGCCGGGTCCACTATCATTACCGTGGGAGTGGCATAATAGGTTGGATAGTCAAATCGTTGAGTAATTGCTCTTCGGTCTTCCAGTAAGCCTACGTCTACAAATATGGTTTCATAATGAGATGTAAGAATATTCTGCATTTCTTGAGTTTGGAAACGTTTTGCTAGGCCTGTACTGTCATGGCACCACTGAGCGCCGAGCACTACGAGTAGTAACTTTCCATTTTTAAGAGCACTTTTCTGTGTGTTAACTACGTCATCATAAGCCGTTGCTGATGCCTCATAGGTATATTGCGGTGGCTGCTCAGTACTCTTACAGGCAGTAAGTAACGCAATAGAGGCGAATACGGCGGCAATGAGTTTAGCGAATTGTCGCTTTAGTAAGGGAGGCTGGTGATGTACGTTTTTATGCAAATCCATGTGTAGTACCAAAAAGGGAAACTTGGCAGCAATGTATCATAAAAACAAAGGGTAACGCGGGATAATTACACTTCAATAGCGATACTGACTACTGTGCCAGAAGGCGTATTTTTCAAAATGCTGAGCTTACCATTTATCAAATGCGCTCGCTCGTGCATTGAAAGTATACCCATTGAAAAATCGACGGGGGCGTCTTTGATACTATCTGTCAGGTAGGAGGCGGGAATACCCATGCCATTATCCGAGATGGTAAACGTAGCAACTGTGGGATGATACACAACGTCAATATTAAGTCTTGTGGCGTTTGCGTGTTTGATACTGTTGGTCACCGCTTCTTGAATTATTCGATAGATGTGAATTTTCTTTTCATTCTCTAGTGCGAGCGCTGCTCCTGATACGTTCAAAGTGTAGGCAATATTAGATGCATTGAGCGACGATATAATTTCAGAACGTTGCAGCACGGCTTCGATAGAAAGCGTATCTATACCACTGGGTCGAAGACTTCCTAAGCTTTTCTTCATAGCAAAGTAAAGACTATCAATTTTCTCTGACAGAACCGTTGATAAATCTTCTTTCTTTCTGAGAGACAGTTGAAGTTTTAAATCTACTATTCTATGACCAAAATCGTCATGCAAATCACGTGAAAGCGTTCTTCTCTCTTCTTCTTGCACCGCCACGAGCTTTGCGGTCACTGCGCGAGTATTATCGATTGCTTTGTTAAGTAATGCGTTTTTTTCGCGAATTTTCGCGTTAGATAGTGCAAGGGTCGTGTTCATTCTTTTGGCTTGCGTTACCGATGCTCCTAAGATCAAGCTACTTACACACAAGGCAATGATATAGAACTGATGCTCTAACGGATTCAATGTTGTTTGTGAAGAAACTAAAAATGCGGTTACTCCGATAAGAATACAAGACAAAGAGCTTCCATAAATGCCAAACCGATGGGCAAGATAAAGAGCCGGAAGTACAGCGACATATTTTAGTTGGTAGCTTAGGTTTATACCGTTATCGAATGCTAAAACGCTGCCACTTAAGGCGAGCAACCAGCCTGCGACGATATAATAGAGCTGCCCCCCGCCATGCTTGAAACATTGTTTGGTGTAAAGCGTTATTAATATAGGAACAATAACAATTATTCCTACGAAGTCACCTAAGGAGAATTCGAAAAGGGTAACTAAAAACGATACTACATCCATGTTGGATTCTAATGCTCTTCGCCCTAAAAATACAAAGCCCAGAGCAATACTCAGTAACATTGAAAAGCTGAGTAAAGACAGTGTACTCGATACATTATCGAGATAAGGGCTGCTATAGAAACGACGAAAAGTATATACCGCAGCGCACAGCAATAAAGGGGTAATCATTAAGTGGACTAAATACCAATAAACACTACCACTCATAAATTGGCTATTGTCTAAAAGCCCACCTGGGGAAAATAAAAGTAGATGAGTAAGTTTCTCGCAAAGTAACAAAGCAGGCCAGCTTCGCATTGGTAGCAGTAAAAATGCGCCTAACCTAACACCTGCAGGTAAGTACCAACTTACGGTACTGGTAACGGTTTCAAAATGGCTGCTAATTAGCCAAACCCCGTGAAAACAACACGTATAGAGCAAGCCATAAAGAAGATAGTGTGGTGAAAAAACGGAAGACATAGCGGATTGTGTCGAAATAGTGCGGGAGCTGTCAGAGGATTCCATTTAAACTGTGGAAGTGTCTTGTTAATAAGTCAAATATCACAGAGTTTACTGCGATATTGCATCTTCATTGATGAAGTCTGCTAAGTCTAGCATGCCGGTTTCCAGCGCAATCTTTAACAATCCAAACTGTGAGGTGGTATTAAGTTTTCGGTAGATATTCGTTCTGTGAACCATCACTGTTTTGGGCGCGGTATCTATTCGATAAGCAATTTGCTTTGGTTGTAGTCCCTTCGCCAGTAATAAAAAAACTTCTTTTTCTCGTTCTGTGAGCTGGGCAATCACGCGCTTTTCACCAAATGCCAACTTACTACTGATATCTGAACTCAAGTAGTTTTCATCTCGCTCTAGCGCTTCAAGTGCATCCATTAATTCTTTTGTTGCCGCTGTTTTTGTTACGTATCCATCGGCACCAAGCTCTAATGCTTTAGTTATGTATGCCACGTGATCGTACATACTTAACATTAGGCACTTTACATGGGGTGCTTGCGATTTAATTGTGGTTAGCACATCGAAACCAGACTCATTAGCAAGCGAAATGTCTAATACCACAACATCGACATCATCGAGACTAGTGTGAGAGGGCAGAGCGGAAAGGGTACTAACGGAGTGCTTAACATGCCACCCATATTCTTGCTCAATAAGTGCGGCAATACCATCTCTTACTACTTCGTGATCGTCAATTAATACAATTTCCATATACTTACACACGGCTCCAATATTCTTGTAAGTGTATGACTAAAATAGTTAATGTGGAATAAGCCAAAGGCTTAGATGACGAAGTTATAGTCAAAAAAGACCGGCCCTTCCATGGGCCAGTATTTACTTCAACTTGCGCTGTGTAAATTCACAGCACTCACACGATTAAAGATTAACCGTTACAGGCGCAGAGCACGCTGATGTCTCGTCACACACCATATAGGTGAAGCTACCAGGATTAACGCCACGGCTTCTATCGCGATAGCGACCTGTGTTGCTTACCTCTTCCAGTAATTCGCCATTGCGATAAATCATAACGGTGTCAGCGGTAGAGCCGCTATACGAAAGGTCAACACGTAGCGAACCAAAACGAGATAGCATAGCGCGATCGATCTCGGTCACGATATTGCTATTGGAAACCGAGACAGTTTGAGTAGAAACACCTGTTTGACCCTCGGCATCTGTGACAGTGAGTGTTACGTCATAGGCCCCAGTCGCTGCATAAACGTGAGTGGGGTTTTCATCTGATGACATTGCTCCATCGCCAAAGTCCCAGCTGTAACTCACAATATCGTCATTTACATCACTACTGTCGTTGGTAAAGTCTACAGACAGTCCCGAAGCGTCGAATGTGAATGCTGAATTTGGAGGTGTTGGACCAACTTCACCAATACCCGTTACCACAATGCTCCACGTGTTTACGGTTCCGTTGTCACCGTTGAAGGTGTCTAATACATTGAGTGTCCAATCTCCCGTTGCAACTTCACCATTGAATGCGTCGGTATTGTAACTTTCAACAATGTCATCAGTGCCGCCACCTTGATTCTGGCGAAGAACTGTCGTTGTGCCTTGAGGCGATGTAAGTGACAACACTAAGTCGCCGCTGTAGGTGTGCGTGATATCTACTGAAGCTTGCATGCCAAATACAGTAATATCGTCTGGTACATTAATAACAAGATCTACACCCACATCATCCGGATCATCTTCGTTAGGCAATGTTGGGACTGCCTCGCCTGAGTAGCTGTAAGGGAAGTCGTTCAGTCCTACCGGGTAAACGTAAAGGTTGGCTGTTTTCGATTTTTCGATGTCGCCACTCACCCCGTTTATGGTAAAGCTGTACTGTCCCCACGCTGTATCTTCTGTTGTAGTAACCGTAAGTGTAACTGTGTCACCAGGCATTGCGCTGGTAGCACTTAGCGTTGCAATAGCGCTTGGTTCTGATAGCGAAAGAGTAACGGCTTGGTCGTAGCCTGCAATCGCACCCACCTCAATATCAAACGTGACGGTTTCACCGGCAATAATTTCAGCTGAGCCTGGTGTAATACCTAACTTGAAACCAGGCGTTGGGTCAGCTTCTTCAAGTGCATTAAGTACATTTAAACGATTGCCTGATGCCGTGCGTCCATCTGCCCACAAACTGGTTTCGCCAGTCAGCATAAGTAGTTCTTTCATTTCTGAAGGTGTTAGCTCAGGGTTGAGAGACCAAACGAGTGCTGCTGCGCCTGCCACGTGGGGTGTTGCCATTGATGTGCCTGAATAAGCAGCATATCCGTTACCTGGGACGGTCGATAATATAGCTGTGCCGGGCGCAGCCAAATCAACGGTTTCAACGCCATACGAATAACCGCTATCGCCGTCGTTACGGTTGATACTAGCCACTGCCAGAACACTGTTTGTTGAGGTCTGGTAGTTTGAAGGGTAATTATCAACATTGTCGTTGTTAGAGCCAGAGTTACCTGCAGCAGCAACGAATAGAATGCCCGCTTGACCCGCTTCTTCAATAGCGGTTTCTAAGGCTTCACTGTAGCCACCACCACCCCAACTATTATTGGTCGCTTTAATATTGATTCCGCGGTTAACCTTTAGGTCCGTGAAGTAGTCGATACACTCAATTGCGCCAGCAGTAGAGCCACCGTCAGGGCCTAAGAATTTACATGCTGCAATAGACACTTGATGGTTAACGCCCACGACGCCAATGCCGTTATCGCCAACAGCACCTATGGTTCCTGCTACATGGGTACCATGAGAGTCGTCATCCATCGGATCGGAGTCTACGTTGAACGCATCAATCCCGTACACATCGTCAATGTAGCCGTTACCATCATCATCAATACCGTTACCTGCTATTTCACCAGGGTTAACCCATGTATTGTCAGCAAGGTCTTCGTGGTTGTAGTCAACGCCCGTATCGATAACACCGATAACAACGTCGCGATCACCGGTGGTGATATCCCATGCTTCTGGCGCATCAATATCTACATCGTTCGTACCGCCAGCTTGTCCAGTGTTATTCAATCCCCAGAGATCGCCCAAAGAGGGATCGTTTGGAATAAGTGCTTTTCGGTATAAATAGTTTGGCTCTGCAATTTTGACAGCAGGGTTTTTGCTCAGGATCTCAATGGCTTCTTTTACCGATTTACCGCGTAGCTGTAATTTTGCAATTCGGCCATTTAGCAGGTTTGAAAAGCGATCATCAATTTCGTCGCGATTTGCGTCGCTAATACGTGCACCTACTGATGAACGCGCGCGCATCTTGTCGGTTTTACTGACATTTTCTTTGTAAACAACAATAACGCTGTCATCAAAAATTTCGGCTTTTGAAGCATGCGCATGGCCTGCAGCAAAAAGTGGAAGTAAAGCTACAGATAATGCTGAAAGACCCGTTTTAAAAGGCTTTGTTTTCATTTTTAGATTCCATAATTAGGACAATGCGTACAATTACGAAATCCTCTCATTCGGTCTGATATAACTAACGGTTAAAACTTATAACCGAAATTTTAATCATCGCCAGTAATTAAACTCAAAATACAACTATTCGATGAGGAAAAAGTGTATTTGCTATAGAAATTAGTACTAATTTACTAGAGCGTTTTGTTCTCACTGTGTGGTCTTACCAAACCAAATTACGTGATTGCTTTCTGTGCAAAACTAGTACTAAGGTGCGACAAAAAGTCGTTAAGCTGCTGATTTTTCGTAGTCAAGTAGTATTAAGTTCGTCATAAATACAACTTAAAGGTGATGGATTCTGAAACAATTACAGAGTGATATAGAAGGGTCACATTTGTTGTTTCTCAGGAAGTCATTGTTTACATGGATAAGAAGTTCGCAGACCTAGAGTGCCAAGCACCGTTTTCTTTGCAAGTAAAAAGACTCGCGATGTTTGGGTTTCTACTTAGCGTTATGCTTCCTCTGTCAGTTCGAGCGGAGTCTTCCGACCTATCAACAAATGCAGACATGGTGGAATCTTCTCTTTCAATGAGTCTGAATACCCAAGCGATCACGGTAGACAATGAAACGGTCCTCATCTCTGTCAGTCAGTTTGGGTTAAATAACATAACTAACATCATTCAAAGCGGTAACGCGTCAAACCTTTCAAATGTAGTACAAACCGGCAATAACAACGAAGCTATCATCACACAGCTTGGTGAAGGAAATGTTGTGAATTTATTGCAGCAAAACGACAACAACTACTTTGAAATTGTTCAAGACGGTTTTGACAACGTTGCCAATGTTAATCAATTAGGTGAGCAGGCCTTTACTGTTTATCAAATAGGGAACGAGATGGTGATCAACATCACACAATATCAACAATGATGTGATTACCATAGGGAGACAAAATGAAAAGAACAAAAATCGCCAGTGCATTATTACTTGTTGCAGCAACAGGATGGGCATCTGCGCAGGAAGTACCTGACAGCAAAAATGTAGAATTTAGCGCAGCGGCAGATTTTCTTGCTGCGGCAGAGGGCAACAGCATCACGCTAACCCAAACTGCGCCAGAAGGTAATGAAATTGGTAACGAGTCAGTACTTAGCCAAGAAGGTGACCTGAATGTTATTGATGTTGAAGTTGTAGGAGATGCCAATGAAGTGATGGCCTCTCAAATGCAAACGGGTAATACGTTCCTAACCAGCATTTCTGGTAATGGTAACCTTGTTGAAGCTGAGCAGGACAGTATCCAAAGTACAGCTGAATTTGCGATAGAGGGTGATGATAACGCGGTGTCGCTAACACAACTGGGTGATGGTGGACCAATCGGCTTTATCTTCAATCGTTCAATTAACAGTATTACTGGTAGCGGTAATACCATGTCGATTGTGCAAGGTGACGGGGGCCATTGGGCAAATAACACTGTGTCTGGTAATGACAATACGCTCTTTGTTGAACAAGAAGGCGATTGGCACGAGTCTTATGTACGTGATCTTAGCGGCGATGCCAACGTGATTGAAGTTGTCCAAGACGGCTATTACAACGTATCTAACCTGACCGCAGTAGTGGGCTCTGAAAACGAAATTGTGATTGATCAAGATGGTGATCGAAATGCAATTGAGTGGAGCGTTGTAGGTGATGGTAATACGATTGAATTTGAACAAGATGGTGATGGCAATGAAATTGCCACAGGTGTTTTTGAAGGTTCAAGTAACGAAGTTAATATCGATCAGATTGGTGATGTGAACCTGGCAACGGTTGAAACGATTGACGGTATTCTAAATACCTTCGAGATTAATCAAGCGGGTAGTGAAAACACAGCTTATGCGGGTGTTATTGGTTTATTCAACGAATTTGATTTAACACAAGTAGGCAGCGGCAATGAAATAAGCACGGTCAATTTTAACGGCTTCTTTAATACTGTAGAAATTGAGCAAAGTGGTGAAGCTAACTTAGCCTTAGCGCAAGCCGGTATCGGTGAAACTAACTATTATGCTGATGGCAACATTATTGAAATGGCGCAAGACGGCATTGAAAATACCGCATCTGTAGAGTTAGCGAGTGCAGTACCGACAAACTACAACGCCATTACAGTAGAACAAAGTGGTGAACTGAACTTACTTGATTTACTCGTTAACGGCAGTGATAACACGATTAGTGTTATGCAAGAAGGTGTGGGTAACTGGGTGACGAATGATGCCGGTGGCCAGTTTGCTATTAGTGGAGATGCTAATACCTTTGAGGTAACGCAAATGGGTAACGACAACTTGGTTACGGGCAGCATGACCGGTAGTGGTGGTACTATCAGCGTAACTCAAGTGGGTGACTACAACGTTGCAACTGTTGTTCAGATGTAACAAGAAGCAGGCCGAGTTCTCTCGGCCTTTAACACAGTTATGAAACTTCTCTCTTTTTGTTTTGCGTACGTTGTGGTGGCGTGCGCTTTTTTAACTATCTCTCACGCCGAAGAAATAAGACTCGGTGGATTACTCCTTGATAACAGTATCAGTCGTCAGGGCCATGAGTTTGCTTCAAAAATAAGCCAGTACTGGCGAGAAGTACCAGATAGCTCAGGCAAAAATCTCATTGTAAAAGAAATTATTGTACCTCAGGCGGGCACGCTACTTTCTGTTATTTATGATAACAAAGTGGTGTATCAGACCTACATGGGAAGAAGGCAAGTGCCACTGGATGAGAAAGTACAACAAGCAATCATGTTAGTGCTCGATGCAGTAGCAAATGCAAATGTGGACAGTCGAAGTCCAGATCTAGCAGCGGATGAATTCTAATGAAAAAAATAACGAAGACAGCATGGGTTTTAGTCGGCGGTATAGTCTTATCGCTTTCAACATCTGCAACTGAATTGGTCTATGAACCTATAAACCCATCTTTTGGTGGAAATCCACTTAATGGGTCTTTTCTGTTAAGCAAAGCGAACTCTCAAAATGCGCATTCGGCGCCTTTTAATGAACGTTCATACGATGAAAGACTTCAAGAGTCACTAGAGCGTGCTTACATCAATCGTATTGTCAGAGAAATCACTGATCTTGCGTTTGGAGAGCAAGAGCTCGATGAAAACGGTAATCCCATTCAAAGTATTTTTGACCAAGATAGTTTATTTGTAAGTGGCGACTTTCAGGTTGAGCTAATAACTAGTAACCCTGATAGCATTATTGTCAATATCACCAACTTATTGACGGGTGAAGTCACTGTTGTAGAAATTCCACGGTTTGGGTAGGGACGCACATGAGAAGTACCGTATTTATTGTATTAACTATTTTGTTATCAGGGTGTCAATCAATTACCAATACATTGCCACCTGACACGACAGAAGCAGCCATTATTAAAGAAAGCGACACGCTTTCTGAAGTAAAAAGTTTACCGCAACCTATGGGGCAAATACCGGTGTCGGTATACGCATTTCGCGATCAAACGGGTCAGTATAAGCCGAGCTCTGGTGCAAGCTCGTTTTCCACAGCAGTTACCCAAGGCGCAACCTCTATATTAGTGCAGACATTAAGTGAAACAGCGTGGTTTCTCCCTGTTGAACGAGAAGGGTTACAAAACATCCTTACTGAGAGAAAGATTATTCGAGCAGATGAAAACAATAATGCCGACTTACCGCCTTTGACAACGGCGCGCATTATTATTGAAGGGGGAATCATCAGCTATGATACGAATATTCGAACAGGCGGAGCTGGCGTAGAGTATTTTGGCATTGGTGCAAGCGAGCTATTTCGTGAAGATCTTATTTCTATTTATATGCGTGCGGTGGATGTAAGAACCGGGCAGGTACTCGTGTCTGTGTCTACGTCGAAAAAAGTACTAAGCCAAGAAGTCAGAGCGGGCTTATTCCGCTATGTTTCATTGAAGCGTTTACTTGAGGCAGAAACCGGCTACACAACCAACGAGCCAATGTTTGAATGTGTTAAGCAAAGCATTGAAAAAGCGGTAGCTGAATTAGTAATACAAGGAATGGAAAAAGGAGTTTGGCGCGCTAAGGCTTAAGCGCTTTTCACTGTAAAGCGCCAATTACCTGTAAGAGGATATGGCGCTTTTGCCTCTATTTAATAGTTTACTGACTGTACTTGGTCGAACTGACTGTCAAACCATTTGATCAATTCAACACGATTTCTGCAATCGGTTTTGCGAAAAATGCTGTATACATGTGTTTTTACCGTATTCACACTAATGTGAAAGCTATCAGCAATTTCTTGATTCTGGGCGCCTTCTGCAATTTTGCGGGTAATAGCCATCTCTCTTTTCGTTAGCACAGACGCAGTTGCTTGAATAGTCGAAGTTGCCTTGGTTTTGGTGGCCAAATTAGCATCTATGTAGCGACTCATAATTTCTCTGCTAAACCACTTATTTCCAGCCTGAACCTGTTGAACGCCTCGAACAATCAGTTCCAAATTATCTTCAGCGTGAAAAATCCCGTTGATCCCTTTTTGAAGTGCGTTGAAGTGAAATTCAACGTTACTTTCGGGAGCATTAAAAATAACCTTATTGAGATGTGGATAGTCATTGACAACCGGAAGATTGAGCATAGCTTGAGGGTTACAGTAGTCCGCGTCTATAAAAAAAGTATGAGTGTTAGCTAATACGCTTCTAGGTGGATGAATTGCACCCGTTGTAACGCTAAAACCACAAGAAGGCAAGATTGACAGAAAACGCTCGTACACCCCTTTATTTTGAGTGCTTTCAACATGGTTATTTCTTGTTAGTACAAACGCTTGGTGTGACATGAAAGCTCCTTTTCCTATCACTCAACCTTACGAGCATAACTCTATCTTTACAATAGGTGTGTGGTCTTACTTGATGTGTCAAAGCGTAACAAAATGTAACAGTCAGAAACGGGCAATTAGGGGGCCTAAAAGCAGCATTAAATATAAGTAAATTGTCAGCTTAAAATGCACTCGCCCCCTTTGTTAAAAATGTGATTAGTGTATAGTTCGTCACCAATGTCATTTTCCACTATTACCACAGAGAGAACCATGACCGTAAATGTTGACACTCAGTCTTTGATTGCATCAATGCGCGATGTAGTAGGGCAAGCCTATTTGTTAACTGACCAAGCGAAAAAACAGCCTTATTGTAAAGGTTTTCGCTTTGGCGCGGGTGAGGCCCTCGCTGTCGTGCGTCCTGGTTCACTTGTTGAAATTTGGCGCGTGCTAAAGCTGTGTGTTGAAGCCGATGTGGCGGTAATCATGCAAGCAGCGAACACGGGTCTAACGGGTGGTTCAACACCGGATGGTAAAGACTACGATCGCCCGCTTGTCATTATCAGCACTATGCGTATAGACGATATTCAACTGGTGGACGATGGAAAGCAGATAGTTGGTTTAGCGGGAAGCACGTTATTTGGCCTTGAAGAGACATTAGCACCTTATGGCCGTGAGCCTCATTCGGTTATTGGTTCATCCTGCATTGGCGCGTCTATTGTTGGGGGCATTTGTAATAATTCAGGTGGCGCATTAGTTAAACGTGGACCTGCTTATACCGAGCTTTCTTTATTTGCTCAAATAAATGCAAACGGTGAACTTTCGTTGGTTAACAACTTAGGCATTGAGCTTGGAAGTGAACCAGAAGAGATACTGGCTAACCTTGAGCAACAACGTTATCAAGCAAGTGATGTTAAACATCCCGATGCGAGGGCGTCTGACAATGAATACGATGAGCGCGTGCGCGATGTTGACTCAGATACGCCGTCACGTTTCAACAATGATGGCCGCAGATTACATGAGGCATCAGGGTGTGCAGGCAAACTTGCAGTATTTGCAGTTCGATTAGACACCTTTCCTATCCCTGAAAAGAAACAGGTTTTCTACGTCGGGTCTAATGACGCAGCCGTATTTACAAAAGTACGCCGCGATATTCTCTCTACGTTTAAAAACCTGCCTGATTCGGGTGAGTATTTGCACCGCGACTGTTACGACGTATCTAAAAAGTACGGCAAAGACATGTTTATCGTTATTAGTAAGTTAGGCGCAAAATTCATCCCTAAGCTTTTTGCGTTTAAACGCAAGTTCGATGCATTTACCGACAAGTTGGGTTTTTTACCGAACAAAATGTCAGACCGTGTAATGCAATACATGAGCTACCTTTTCCCCAATCATCTGCCGAAACGCATGGAGTTGTACCGCGATAAATATCAGCATCACTGGATTTTAGAGATGAGTAATGAGGGTGTTGATGAAGCTAGAGCGTACCTTGATGAATTCTTCAAAACTAACGAGGGTAGCTACTTCGAATGTACTGAAGAAGAGGCAGATAAAGCCATTTTACATCGCTTTGTGGCGGGTGGCGCGATAGGCCGCTATCACGTTATGCACAGCAAAGAGGTCGGCGCTATGATGACCATTGATGTGGCACTTCGACGAAATGATCCCGACTGGTTTGAAGTACTGCCTAAAGAAATAGACGATCAAATAGATACTAAATTGTACTACGGCCACTTGTTTTGCCACGTGATGCACCAGAACTATGTGTTGAAAAAGGGTGCCGACGCGAAAGTGCTTAAAGGTAAAATTCTTAAAACGTTCGACGCGCGAAACGCTGAGTACCCAGCTGAGCATAATGTGGGGCATGAGTATTTTGCTAAAGATGCGCTTAAAAACTTCTATCGTGAACTTGATCCAACAAACAGCTTTAACCCGGGCATTGGTAAAACCACAAAATTGAAGAATTGGGCAGAGCATTCTTCGTCCTGCTGCGGTGGCCACGATTAGCGTGCTGTCATCATTACGCTAAACTACAGCGCACACAAAAAAGCCAACATTGTTGGCTTTTTGTTTTTAAGAGCGTGTAAGTTGAGTCTATGCTAGACGATTGATGATAGATGAAAAGTCCATGCTCGCATTGCCTTCTTCACAGTGCATTTCAAACCACTTCGCCGCAAGTTCTCCCATAGGCACCTGAGCATTCACACCCTTAGCGCCCTGCATAGCAAGCCCTAAGTCTTTAAGCATTAATGCTGATGCAAAGCCGCCAGCAAAGTCATTGTCGGCTGGGCTCTGTGGGCCTACGCCTTTCACTGGGCAGTAGCTTGTCATAGACCAAGTTTGGCCTGATGCATTAGAGGCTATATCGAAGAAGACTTGGGCGTCTAAGCCAAGCTTGTTGGCAAGCTGAAAGCTTTCACACGTGGCTATCATGGTTGCGCCTAGCAGCATGTTGTTGCAGATTTTAGCTGCTTGTCCTGCGCCGTGTCCGCCAGCGTGCACAATTTTCTTACCCATGGCGCCAAGCACGCCTTGTGCTTTTTCAAACGCCTCTTTGTCTCCACCCACCATAAAGGTTAATGTACCGCCAGCTGCGGCGGCAATGCCACCAGACACCGGAGCATCAAGCATTTGAAGCCCTTTGCTTGCAGCCAGCTCAGAGACCTTATTAGCGGTTTCAACATCAATGGTCGAGCAGTCGATAAGCAGCGTGTTCCCGCCCACATTATCAAGGATCTGCGATGTGTATATGTCCATTACATGTTTGCCTGCTGGCAACATAGTTACCACGATATCGGCATTACTTACGGCTTCTTGTGTACTTTGCGCAATAGCGCAGCCAGCGTCTTTCGCTTTAGTCAGTGCCGCTTCACTTAAGTCAAAAGCCACTACATTATAGCCATTTTTGACAAGGTTATCTGCCATGCCTGAGCCCATATTACCTAGGCCAATAAATGCTACTGTTGTCATTGTCATGTCCTCGCTGTTTAGCCCATGGTTGGAATAACAAAGGCGTTATCGTTCGAGTCTGAGCCATCAGGCCAGCGCTGGGTAATGGTCTTCACTTTTGTCCAGAACTTCACGCCTTCCATGCCGTGTTGGTTTGTATCGCCAAATGCAGAACGCTTCCATCCGCCAAACGTGTGGTATGCCACAGGCACAGGGATAGGTACGTTAATACCTACCATGCCTACATTAACGCGCTGGGCGAACTCGCGTGCGGCATGACCATTTCGCGTATACATAGCAACACCGTTGCCGTATTGATGATCGCTTGCAAGGCTCACTGCTTCGTTGAAGTCATTAGCGCGCACCATCTGGAGTACCGGGCCAAAAATTTCTTCTCTGTACGAACGCATGTCTTTGGTGACATGGTCAAAGAATGTTGGGCCAATAAAGTAGCCATTGCTATCTGCTGGAATTTGGCTGTTTCTACCGTCGTATACCAGCTCTGCGCCTTCTTCGATGGCTAAGTCGATGTAGCCTTCTACTCGCGCTTTGTGCGCTGCAGTGACAACAGGGCCGTAGTGCGCGTTAGGATCTTCACTGTGACTTACCATAATGTCTTTAATGGCAGGAATAAGTTTGGCTTTAAGTTTTTCTGCGGTCTCGTCACCTACAGGTACGACAACAGGTAAAGCCATGCAGCGTTCACCGGCAGAACCATAGGCTGCACCTACAAGGTCGGTGACTACCTGATCTAAATCAGCGTCTGGCATAACAATACCGTGGTTTTTTGCTCCACCCATCGCTTGCACTCGCTTACCAGCGCGTGCACCACGCTCGTACACGTAATTAGCAATATCTGATGAGCCAACGAAGCTGACAGCTTTAACGGTTTGATGATCTAAAATACCGTCCACCGCTTCTTTGTCGCCATGAACAACGTTAAGCACGCCGGCAGGTAAGCCGGCTTCAAGCATCAATCTCGCGAGCTCCACAGGAACCGATGGATCGCGCTCAGAAGGTTTGAGGATAAAAGCATTGCCGCACGCTATAGCCACACCAAACATCCACATAGGGATCATGGCTGGAAAGTTAAACGGAGTAATACCCGCAACAACACCTAGCGCTTGACGCATTGAATAAACGTCAATACCAGGGCCTGCACCTTCGGTATATTCTCCTTTTTGAGCATGAGGAATACCGCACGCGAACTCGATAACTTCTAGGCCACGCTGAATATCACCTTGCGCATCAACCAGTACTTTACCGTGTTCGCTTGAAAGTAAAGCGGCAAGGCGATCGCGGTTAGCTTCTACCAACTCCTTAAATTTGAACATAACACGAGCGCGTCGCTGAGGGTTGGTAGCGGCCCATTCAGCTTGCGCTGCTTTTGCCGTTTCAATTGCATATTCAAGCGTTGCTTTGTTTGCCAAACTTACTTCAGCTTGAACCTCGCCGGTATTAGGGGCATACACTGGCGATGTGCGCTCGCTGCTATCCTCAAAATCTTTACCGGCAATAAAGTGAACAATTTTTCTCATGGCATGGCTCCTGACTAAGCACTTCAATAATATATTAACAATATTGAAACCTTGTGTTTGCAATAGCAACACATATACTTGCAGCTAGGTGCTGTAAAAATGCAGGTCAAATTATGAATTGGGATGACATGCGACTGTTTCTTGGGTTGGCAAGAAATGGTCGTGTAGCTATTGCTGCTAAAGGTTTAGGTGTAGACCCGACAACATTAATACGTCGTGTAAAAAAGCTGGAAGACTCGCTAAATTGCAAATTATTTGAACTAACAAAAAAAGGTTATGTACTCACGACCCAAGGCAGTGAACTCGTTCGTTATATCGAAAAAGCCGAGCATTATTTTTTAGAGGCGCAAAACGAGCTTAGCGATGAACGTTCTCATTTAGCTGGCACTATTCGCGTAAGCGTATCAGAGGGGTTTGGCAGCTGGTTTTTGGCGCCACTATTACCTGAATTTAAACGACTATACCCCGGTATTTGTATTGAATTAGTGGCGACCAGCGGCTTTTTGAACCTGAATAAACGCGAAGCAGACATGGCTATTTTGCTAGAAAAGCCAAGCAAGGGGCTACTCGTTACGCAAAAGCTAACCGACTACAGCCTTTACTTGTACACACATCAGTCACTTGTTGAAACACGTAAACCACAAACGCTCCAAGATCTTAGCCAGTTCAATTTAGTGAGTTATGTTCCAGACCTTGTTTATGCGCCTCAGCTAAAATTTATTGAAGAAACTGCATTAGCGCAGCTTAGCGCGTTGCGCAGTACAAGCATTAATGCGCAATATCAAATGCTGATAAATGGGGCAGGCGTGGGGATTTTGCCTACGTTTATTGCTGAAGCAAACGAAGGGCTTGTAAGACTATTAGACGATGACATCCATATTAAACGAACCTTTTGGTTAGCAACGCACAAAGAAACTCACTCTCAAGCTAGGTTTCAGGCATTTACTAAGTGGCTAATTGAGAAGGTTACAGCAAACCAGTCGCGCTTTATGCATTAGGGGGGGCTGACCCTGAGGTATCCCCACAAATAATGACTAAAATTCAGTAAGATAAAAAATAAAGGGAACATTCATGACGTTTGGTGATCAGATCTTTCGCCAAAAAC
>NZ_JAJALG010000045.1:0-24668 GCF_020515205.1 Alteromonas sp. McT4-15 | reverse complement strand
CGGTACCACCTGACTCCATTCCGAACTCAGAAGTGAAACGTATTAGCGCCGATGGTAGTGTGGGGCTTCCCCATGTGAGAGTAGGACACTGCCAGGTCCTAATTAAAGAAACCCGCCTTACGGCGGGTTTTTTGCTTTATGACGTTTAGTAGCGAAGTAAAATCTATTCCGATTCAATTTCTTCAAAATAGGCACGATATTCCATTCGCGTGATCACTTGGTCATCATTGTCATCCATTTCATCAAAGTCACCTTGTATTTCTGCAACTTCGATCTCTTCAGTGGTCAGTTTACCGTCGCTGTTGGTATCAATCTGCGTAAATCGATCATCGGCCATCGCTGACATTTCGGTACGAAGCTCTTTATTTTTTTCAGAGATCATCTCACCATCTGCTTTTTCCATTAACGCTACATCGCCGCGTTTAATCAACACCGCATCTGTGGTACTGGTAGTCTTAACTTTAGTAATAATTTCATCGCTGAACATAGACGGCTTTTCATCAACGAATATAGAAAACTCATTACGACTAACCATGTTGTCGCCATCTGTATCCATCATTGCCAACGTTTTGGCTTCAAGTGTGCCTTCAACCTCAGAAGCGACAATGAAACCATCGCTATTTGTGTCCATAGCATTAAAGCTAGTATCAACCTTTGTTTCATGATGGCCAGCAAACGCTGTAGATGAAATAGTTGCTGCCAATGCTGCACTCATGATCGTACTAAGTTTTGTAGTCTTCATAATGTAAATCCTTCTATTTGAGAATAAATGTGAGCGATCAATTGCTCATTACTACACAATGAAAAACTATTCACTAGTTGTGCCAATGATGTATCTAATTGAATATTATAGATATTGCTAGTTTTTAAACTGGTAGGCTCTTAATGGCGGTATGTTAATACGTAACAACATTTGAAAGATGTTCATACAAACAAAGAGTGATTCAAAACAGGTTTAACTGTTGATTAGTGAGCTTGTCGAAATCTGAGCCAATCAACGGCAATATGCTATCTGCTATGGGTTTAATTTGCTTTTCAATATAGTGCTCGTAATCTAGAGGGGCGGAAACTGTGTCTGTCGTTTGAGGCCCTTGCACCGTTATTACGTAAGGTATTGTTGTATTGTTCTGGAATCGTAATGGTTCTCCTCGTTCTTTATAAAGTGCATCTGCTAGTCTGGCTGCCTTTACATGAGGAGGTATAGACTTTACATACGATGACAATGGCTTTCTCAGTCGTTTATTATAAACAAGCAATGCATCTACGTTTCCCTGTCGAATGTCAGCTAATGTGTGCTCAATATAATTTTTAACCGGCTCTTTGTTAAACACCTTCTGATACAAAGTGTATTGAAAGTTCTTGGCAAGCTCTGTCCAATCTGAACGTACATTTTCCAGGCCTTTAAATATGAGCGTATTCGTTTCTACTCCATCAATTACTTCACTCTTTAAACCGGCATAACGTTTTTTGCTGCCTTGAGAAGAGCCGCGTATTGTTGGCATAAAAAAGGTCGAGAAATGTGATTCAAATTCAATTTCTAAATGGCACTCAATGTGAAATTGCGAACGCAGAAGTTCACGCCACTTTGTATTGATAAGCTCAGCAAGCTGCTTTCCTGTCTCTTTCGGAGTACCAAATGCATTATTACCTTCAACGTGCACAAAAGTTGAATCTGTATCTCCATATATAACGGTATACCCCAGTTCTTCTATCCAGCGTGCAGTGGTTTGCATAATTTCGTGACCGCGCAGGGTAATTGAACTGGCTAGTCGGGGGTCGTAAAAAGGACATCCTCCACTACCTAATACACCATAAAATGAATTCATAAGTATTTTAATGGCTTGAGAACGGGGTGCGTCATTTTGTTTTTTCGCCTCATCACGCTGACGCCAAAGGTTTTCAATGATATCTGGGAGAAAGTGTTTGTTGCGACTAAATACAGCGCCTTTAAAGCCCTCAATTGCGCTAGCGGGGTGCTTAAGGCCTTCTGCTAACCCTAATGGATCGATTTTAAATGTTCGAATTATAGAGGGGTATAGGCTTTTAAAATCCAGTACCAAAACGTCTTGATACAATCCAGGTTTCGAATGCATCACATAGCCGCCTGGGCTGGCAAGCCCACCATTTTCAGGGCGAACACCAGCAACATAGCGTTCTCGGTGTAATTTGGGTAAATAAACATTGAGGAAAGCGGCGACAGAGCCTCCCGGACGGCTTATATCTAAACCTGTTAGTGTGCCTCGCAGTGCAAGAAAATCGATAAACTGTGTCGCGTGCTG
Organism: Alteromonas sp. McT4-15; assembly: GCF_020515205.1. NCBI lineage: Bacteria > Pseudomonadati > Pseudomonadota > Gammaproteobacteria > Alteromonadales > Alteromonadaceae > Alteromonas > Alteromonas sp. McT4-15. The sequence goes on along the minus strand of NZ_JAJALG010000045.1, from coordinate 22,389 downwards.
TATTTGATTAACTAACACCGTGTCTTTAAAGTTGTAGTTAGCAAGGGCAATCGGGTCGGTTTGATAGAGTTGTTTGATTGCTTCAAGTTTATTGTGATCTTGGATAAGCTTGTTTTCGCCCAATAGTACTTCTGATACATGATCAAGTGAGAAAGACTCAAACTGATAAGTCATTGTCTTAAGCGACTCTATACCATCAACAACAGCCCTGCCTGGCACATCTACAATCGTTTGGTCTTCCCACTCTCTTACCGAGGCTTCTCTGTCATGCCTACCGATTGCAAAGGGCAGTTTGTTATATTTGGCACGTCTTGCAATCACAGCCATATCAAACTGTTTGACGTTCCAACCTAAAATAATATCGGGGTCGAAAGCGCTAAGTCGTTGAAAAAAGTGTTCAAGCAATGTCGCTTCATCATCAACAACGGTTAACGTGTAATCTGTTTGCGTGGTACTTAATTCAATGTCGCTATTCAAAGTATCAGGCCTTTTCAGTATCACTTCGCTAAGGCCGTCGCCTGCTAGCGCAATACTGAAAAGTGTCTCATGCTCGTCACACTCAATGTCGATGCTAAGAGAAGAGAAAGTAGGGCGATAGTGACCGGGTCTAATTTGCGCATTTTCAATGGTAACGGGTAACGATGAAGATTTACGGTCACTTGGGCTAAGAAATTCAATCGCGCCATAGACAAAGCGTTCCATTAGAAACCTATCTGCAACACGAATATCGGCTTCGTAGAGCGTCACCCCAACTTGCTTTGCGATTTGTCTTAGCTGATGCATGCGGCTTTCTGTGTCAGCTTTAACGGTTACAACTGCAACTTGCTCTAACGTTGTGAAACCATCGTCTGAAAAGGTTATGTGTTTTTGGAGTGTGTCCAATACTGCCAATAAGTCGTCTTGTTGTGTGGTTGCAACAAAGCAAACGGGCTGCTGAGGCTCAGATATCAGCCTTACTGTTGTTGTGTCTGTCTTTACCCATAATTCCACATACACTTTTCCCGAACGAGTAAACGTGCCCTTACTCAAGATGAAGCCCTGTTTTATTAGCGGTTTTGACATGTTGTGTAATGCAGAGAATGTATTTCAAAAGGCAAATATGTGTATATGTTTCTAAGTATACCCTTTGCTATCACCGACTCCTATAGATCTCTATTCGGCAGATACGTTTGTCTTTATACGATTGACGCGATAGAACACTTATATAGTGTGTGCACCGTTATAGATGGACAGGAAGATGAAATACCTTTTCGACGAACAAGTTGAGCCGGGTCAGTTAATTGAAATTGTTGACGGCGTATTGTGGCTAACAATGCCGCTTCCGTTTGAGCTCGACCACATCAACTTGTACCTCATACGCGCTGAAAATGGGTGGGTAGTTGTTGATACAGGCTTAGGTACATCAAAAACCAAGGCGCTCTGGCAAACAATATTCGCTCAGCTAGATTCTCCAATATGTGGTGTTATTGTGACACATTTACACCCAGATCATATCGGCCTTGCCGGGTGGATTGCTGATAATTACAACGTACCTTTTTACATGTCTCAAACGGAGTACTTTACTGCTCGTGCATTTGGTGCAGGGAGAAATGGCGCCACCAATGAAAGAGATATTGAGTACTATAAACGGGCGGGGCTCGATTCGACGTTAATTGAACAGCTAACTTCCGGCGGTAACAAAGGTTATAGTAGCGTCGTTTCTCCTGTACCTATCAGCTATACACGTTTAAAACACGATATGCAGTTAACGTTTGGAGGAGACACCTGGAAAGTAATTATCGGTCGTGGCCACTCGCCAGAGCATGTTTGCCTATTCAATAAAGAAAAAAACGTATTGATTTCGGGAGACCACATTTTACCGATCATCACCCCAAACATTGGCGCATACTCTACGGAACCTGAAGCGAGTACACTAGAGGACTACCTAACAACGCTACCTCAATTCAAATTACTTCCTGAAAATACTACTGTATTGCCAGCCCACAAACTGCCCTTTGTGGGGCTTCATCAACGGGTCGATGAGTTGATCTGCCATCATCAGGAACATTTATCGGCGCTGGGTGAAGCGTGTCACAAACCACAAACACTAGTTTCATTGCTACCAGTAATGTTCAAAAGGGAGCTGTCGAGTCGAAACATGGTGTTTGCTGTTGCTGAATGTATGTCGCATCTTAATTATTTGGTGGTAAAAGGTAGGCTTAAAAGGTCGTTAAACAGCCAGGGTATTTATGAGTATGTCGCGCACTAATGGCAGTAAGAGGTAAATGGAGCTGTTGCTTATTTTTCTGCGTCTTGTACTAAGAAGTACTTAGGAAGAATAATTTCGAAGACAGTACCTTTACCTTCTTTACTACTGACATTTATTTTTCCCTGGTGTTGCTTAACAGCAGTATACGCCACTGAGAGCCCTAAACCTTGGCCTTGCCCCTCTGGTTTTGTGGTAAAGAAAGGATCGAAAATTCGCTTGAGGTTTTGTTGTGAAATACCGTGGCCGCTGTCTAAGACTTTCACGTGAATATGTTGGTTCTCTTCCTTTATATAGATTTTCACGAAGCCCTTTTGCGCAGTGGCCTGTGCAGCGTTCAATACGATATTCATCAACGCTTGTTTAATTGGGCCTGGATAGCCCGTGATAGTCACATCTTCGCGCTCATAGTCTAGTTTGTAGAGCGGTTTATTGTATTGCGCAGAGACAAGAGAAATAATTTGTTGGCAGATTTTACATAGGTCAATGTTTTGCACACCTTCTTTTGATTCAATAGAGAAGTTCTTTAAGTTCTCAACAATTTCTTTAACCCGCATCAAACCCTCGGCGGATTCACTAATCAGCTCGTTGATATCTTCTTTTAACAACGCATAGTGGTTAGATTCATAAAGGGAAGTAATTTGTTCGGCAAGCTCTTCGCCAAACGCATTTATCTGTTCCTGTACACCGTCAGCAATACTGATAAGGTGTGATGCGTACTGTGCCAAAGTATTTAAGTTTGCGTTGACAAAGCCAATGGGGTTATTGATTTCATGTGCGATCCCCGCCGCGAGTTGACCTGTAGAGGCCATTTTCTCAGCCTGGATCAATTGGCTTTGTGCGCTGTCGAGTTTTTTGATGAGCTTTCGCTGTGCTTCGTGTTCTTTTTTTAGTGCTTCTGAGAGTTTTTGTTGAGTACGAAAATAGCTCGCTTGGGCAGTGACGTCTTGCAGAAAAATGCACGCGAGTCTCTCGCCAGTATTCGGGTCCTTGACCGGCAAAATTTCCATATTTTGATACATCTGCGTTTCTTCACCCGTAATTGGGCGAGAGCTTTTGAACGGAAAAATGTGCGGGCGTTGCTCCCAATAACTAAAGCTAGGATGTTGTAAAACAAACACCGATTTGAGCCTGCGCTTTAAAAATTTACCTTGGCCTTCAAATAGGTCGGTAACCACTTTTTCTTTATAGTCACCACGCAGCTCGTGAGGCAAGCGGTCTAGGAAAAACTCGTTAAGATAGACAACTTGAAAGTTCTCATTTACCACACCAATGCCGACAGGTAATTTACCCACCAGTTGTTCAAACATTATTCAAGTAACTCGTCCAATGTCGTTTTCATTCGAGTGAGAGATTCATCATCTAAACAGAAAACAACACGCATACTGAAAGATGAAATAGCGATAGCAAAGCGAACTTCCATCACTAAACTGTGCTGCCATTTGAGTGCATCAAAATTAGTTTTATCTGGGACAAAAAGCGTTGGCATATTTAAATTAGTCGTTAGTTCTAATTGTTCAGATAAACCGGCTAAACAGGCACCTGCGAGTATGTTGCAAAGCTCAAGAATGATCTCCTGCACATCTTCCTTAGAGAGTGGTTCATCATAATCCATAAGCTCTGCCACTTCAGATAAGCCCGAGCGAGAGAGTACTGACATTACTTCACCGTGAATGTCGCCGAGAAAAGACTGGCGAGTGTAAAATGCGCCAGTGGTTTCAAACAGCAAGCTATATAATTCATTGGGCGTCACTGCTGAAATGGTGGGAATGGAGATGTCAATTTTGGTTTCAATTAACTGTGCCAATGAATTTGCGGCTTGACCCATTGATATATTTAAGAGCTCTTGGAGTGCGTCTCTTTGCTCTTCGTCTAATGGTAATACACTACTCATAAGTACCCCAGTTCGAAAAGTGTCATGGCGAGTTCTTCTTTATCGAGCGGCTTTCGCAAGAATCTCTTAGCACCCAAGGCCATCACAATTTTTTGCTTTTCCGGCTGAAAGTCAGCACTTATCACGATAACGTTGGGTTTGTCTTGCTTGTCTTGTAGATATTCTAATACGCCCACACCATCAACGCCTGGCATTGTTAAATCTAGCAGCAGCAAAGCAAAACCTTGCTGAGAGAGCGAATCAATCGCTTCTTGCCCATTGGTTGCTTCTGTTATGTCGTAATCAAGCTCTTCTGGAAGCGAGCGGATTACGCTTCGTCTCGATAACTTTGAGTCGTCAGCAACCAATACAGAAATTGACATGAACAACCTCCTTCCGTCACTTTTTGATTGGTATCAAACGCGCATAAAAAACGGGCCGGAAAATAAGGTTTAGGCCGCTATGCGTTTTTATAAAGTATGTGCAACTTTGGCGTTAGTGCAACCTACTTAGGAAAATACTCAAAGGGCAATGTAACTGCGCTAGCGCCAATGCCTTAAATATATGGCAAAACAGGAAGTTTCGCGTATTAGACTTAAGTGTTGAGTATGCAAGAGATAGGGTAATGGAAGAAACAAATCGATGACCTGCAGCAAATGTACTGCAGGCCAAAATAGAAACACGTATTGTTTGTTACGTTTTTTGCAGTGTCGACATCTTTTCAAGTGCGTAGGGCATGGCATCTACATAGCGCTTAACGTCGGCGATTTTACCCATGCTGACGCGTGACCAATTTGTGTAGGTTCGGTAAACGCCTCGAATAAGCACGTCTTTTTCAGCCATGGCTTGTCGAAAGTATTCAGCGTTTCCATCACCCAAATTGACGAATATAAAGTTCGTACTTGATGGTAACGCGGTTAAGCCGTTTGCCTGGACCGCGGCCATTACCATTGCCTTTGCTTCATCTATTTTTTCTTTTGAAAAAGTGAGAAACGCATCGTCGTTGTAGCTAGCTATTGCTGCTGCAAGGCCAGCTTGGTTTAACGTGTAGCCCCCCATGCCGTATTGATTAATCCATTGCGTATTTTCCTCTGATGCAATGAGGTAACCCACGCGCATACCTGCTAAGCCATATATCTTGGAAAATGTTCTTGCCACAATAACGTTGTGACCTGCTTTGACCAGCGGGATCATAGAGTGTTTTGGGGGCTCATCAATTAACTCGTTATACGCTTCGTCTACCAAAACTAACGCCTTTTTAGAGGCCTTAATGCAAAAGGCTTTTAGTTTTTCAGGATCGAGTATTTTGCCAGTTGGATTATTTGGATTACAGATGTGTACCATGCCAATAGATTCATCTAACGCAGCATACATTGCGTCTAAATCAATATCGAGGTCAGGCGTATTTGGCACCCTTACAATCTCAGGTGCGCCTTGCTTTTCTGGCGCTTTCGACGTTGTGTCCCAAAAAAGATCAGGCCCTAGAATTTTGCCTTTATGACTAGCCGCAAGCGCAGCATAAGATAGAATTGGACTGGACCCTGCGCTTAAAGAAATGTTTTCGCGTTTGATACCGTGGCGTTCTGCAATCATGTCTAACAATGTCATTGCAGCAGGGTAGGCATAATAGGCGCCTCCCTCGGCTGATGCTTTGGCTATAGCTTTGAGTGCAAGAGGACTAGGCCCAAACGGGTTTTCATTGGCATTGAGTTTGGCTACCCCGGGTTTAGGACCGTAAGTGACATTCTTTACAAGGCTGTCTGTTCCGTTTGCTGCTGTGCTTACCAAGCCGCTTGCGCCTAGGGCTGTAGCTGCGACAGTTCCGCCTAAAAATAAACGTCTTGAGCGATTGTATGTCATGCTGATTTTCCTTTATTTCATTATTTTCGAGTCTACATGGCCTTGTAAAACATGGCGCTTGAGACAATGACCAAGTAAACGCCAAAAAGGCGTTTGAGTTTCTTTTCGCTGAAGTTGTGCGCCATTTGGGCGCCAATAGGAGCGGTAAATATGGCGCCGATACTGATTGCAATTAGGGCGGGTATATTGATAAAGCCAACAGTGCCGAAGGGGAGTGATGCGCTTTCGGGGTGCTTCATAAACAAAAAGCCTAGCGCGCCGGGAAGTCCGATAAGAAAGCCGACGCCTGCTGCAGTAGCAACGGCTTGCTGAATAGAGCGTTGGCACATCACCATTGTGATAACGGTGGGTGTACCGCCTCCTATACCGAGTAACGCAGAAAAGCCGCCTAGCACAAACGCGAGTACCGCTTTTCCTAAACCCGTTGGCATGTCAAAAACTAGACCCGGACGAACGACGAATTCAGGAAACAAAAAGTACACGGAATACAACAGCACACCTGCTGCAAATACAACGGTTAGGCCATTAGCACTGGTATTGTTGGCTATGATTACACCGCCACCAACACCTAGAATAAGCCAAATGCTCCAAGAGCGGAGTATGTCAAAATCGACGGCCCCTTTGGCGCGGTGTGCCATTACAGAACGGGCGCTTGAGACCACAATCGACGCCAGAGAAGTGCCTATGGCAACTTTAACCAAGGCTTCTGACGGAGGCGTAAAAAAAGGAAACACCGCGAGTAGCGCGGGCACAACAACGAAACCTCCACCATTGCCGAAAAGTCCTGCTGTTATTCCCGCGATTGCGCCGGTAATACAAAGTGTCACTACAAACCACAGTAGCTCTATTTCCATCTAATTTTTTCTCCGATAGCATGGACGAACAACATAGAATTCACTGAAAAAACAAACACCGGCAAAAGCCGGTGCTCAGGTATAATTAGAATCGAGCTGCTAAGCGTGTGTAGTAATAACCACCTTGCCAATCGACGATAGAATCAGAGCGATATATTCGCCCACAACAGGTTTCTCCCATGGTGCCTTTATCTGGATAGTTGTCGAATAGGTTTCTAACGCCGACTGACAACGTAAGATTTTCATTGAAGTGGTAACTACCTTCCATATCAAACATGAATTCAGCGCCAAACTTTTGAATTACCTCTAGTGTGCTGTTGTTTGCATTTTCGTATTCTGAGTAATAATTTAAGCGACTGACGAGCATCCAATCTTCATAGCTGTGTTTGAGTGACAGCACTCCTCGAACTTCAGGCGTACCATTTTCAAAATCAAATTGATCTTCAGCATTAAAAAATTCGCTCGGGTCAGAATCAAACTCGTTGGTGTTATAGTTAACGGAGGCAGTTAGCGTTGTAGCACCATATGTGGTCTCCATGTTATAGGTGGCCACTACATCGACTCCTTCGGTCACGGTATCGAACGCGTTTTGGAAAAAGAACACGCCACCGATTGATTCAGCTCCAACTACACCTGCTCCAGCCAACGCTAAGTAATTTTGGTAGGCATCATAGCCAGATGCATTGGAGTCAGTTACTTCCACTGTAGATACATCAAGGGTGGAGACAGAGTTAACGCGGTCTTCAAGCTTGATGTTGTAGTAGTCGATGGTAAGTGTCATATCGCCGTAATTGGCGGTGAGACCTAGGGTGAAGTTGGTAGACTTTTCAGGACCTAACTCATTAGCGCCTAATGCTTGTGCTACGTCACTTCCAGCTGGGAATAAGCCGGTTGCTACAGGAAAACCATTAGGTAGGCGCGTCGACACATTAGTTGTACCCTGTTGCCCTGGAGTCGGTGCTCTAAAGCCTGTACCAAAAGAGGAGCGAACGGCCACTTCGTCGGTTATCTGATATATGCCAGCCACTTTATAGACCAATTCAGAACCAAAATCCGAGTAGTCTTCATAACGAATAGCGCCCTGTGCAAATAGGTTGTCAGTGATATCACCGGACACATCAGCATAAATAGCGTAAGAGTCGCGAGAGTAGGTATCTGAAAACTCGGGGGAATAACCCGGAAAACCGTTAGAGCCTACACCTACAACAGTGTAAACAGCGTCTACTCCTTCAAAGCCGTCGTCCTCAACGCCATCACCATTGGAATCTACAGAGGTGTAATTACCGCAGTTAAGTGATGAACCATTAGCTATTACACCTAGGCCAGCAGCGGTAGCAGTATAATCATCGTTACAAAACATCCACGGGTCTGACGTTGCATAAGGACCTGCAAAATAAGAATCTAATTCGCCCTCTTTAATTTCATAGCTTTCATCGAGATAACTCACACCAAATGCAAGAACATAAGTTGATAAGTCGTAGGTGAAGTCTGCTTGAAATTGGGTTTCTTCATTGGTTAAGTCACCCGGATTGAATTGTGTTGGTGACATATTTCCCATCGAAGGGTTAATGGTATTTTTTAACGTGTATGAGATTTCATTTGAACCATAACGGCCACTCACGTCATAGCCTAAATCGCCAACCACGCCTTTAATGCCTCCAACAAATGAGGAGTCAGTGACATCGCCAAAGAAGCGTGGCGTGAAACCGCCGGGGAAAAACTTAGTTGGATTCCAAATAGAGCCATCTTCTAGGCGAATATCTTCTATGGTGCCGTTGCCTGGATAGCGGTAAAAAAAGGAACCGTCACCTTCACTTTCTGAGTAATTTGCAAAAGCATACAATTCTGCTTCTGAAGAGAGTGTGTAGCCTGAATTTGACGAAAATACGTGTACCGCTGGTATTGGGTTGCCCCCAAGGCTGTACTTGGTCTGAACCATGTACTTCATTTGCCATGGCTTGTGCAGCTGCGATGTATTCATCAGATTGCTCGTCTACACAAAACCAGCTTTCACAGTATTGCTCTCCGCGAAATGTCGCTTCACTGTCAGAGTACTCAGCAGAAACACTGACAAATCCATCGGTGCCTAGTGCAAAGCCCTTATTGGCGGTAACGGTGATTTGATCACCATCACCCTCATAGTAAGTACCATAGTCTGCGGTAAATGAGCCGCCTTCACTGTTATTCTTTAATTGAAAGTTTATTACACCGGCAATAGCATCAGAGCCATACTGTGCAGCAGCACCATCGCGTAAAACCTCAACACTACCGATTGCAGAAGTGGGTATGGTCGCAAGGTCGGGACCTTGTGTACCTGACCCGCCAATTTGTACTAGTGCAGCACGATGTCGCCTTTTAGAGTTGACCAAAACCAGCGTTTTGTCTGTTGGAAGGCCTCGTAAGGTCGCAGGTCTCACAAATGTGCCGCCATCAGAAATTGGTTGTCGAGCCAGTGAGTAAGAGGGAACTAATGTCATTAGTACGTTGTTCATGTCTGTGAACGCTACTGCTTCCATATCTTCTGCACTTAGCACATCGACAGGAACAGGTGAACTCATTACCGAGCGCGGCGCACCGCGTGCACCCACAACTGCGATACGTTCTAAATCTTTCGCTTCTGTAGTTTCTTCTTTTACTTCTTGTGATTCTTGTGCCATCGCAAGATGAGATATGCTAATAAGTGAAAACGTGGTGAGCGCATAGACTATTGCGGTATGTAACTTATTTTTTTTCATGTGTGTTCCTACTCGTGCTTAAACATTGCTTTTATGATGGGCAAGCCTTTACCAACACGCCCTTTTTTGGCACGCACAGGCACCACATTGATGCGGTTCGCATCTTGTAAGAATTGTTCGGATACCTGTGAACAAGAATTAGGCTAAAAACTCTTTTGAGTTAGAGGAAGAAAGAAGAATATTTAGGGATATAAGAAAAATATGTAGCCGCCCAGCAAAGCCTTGTGTATAGCGATTTGTTGGCTTCATGAATTAAAACTATGAATTTTTAAACACTTTCTTGCGGTCGTGAATTTTACAATTTTTTCTCATATAACTAATTCGAATGGCATATTCATTGCTGAATTTATGAGGGGGAGTCTGATTCTATCTATCTGACCTGACGAGAAAATTCTAATAAGGGGGGAAGTGTAAAGTGCATGCCAAACAGCTACATTATTTTGTGGCAGCTGCAAAAAAAGGCAGTATTGCTGCGGCGGCGAGAGCGCTGGACATTGCCCAACCTGCCATTAGTCAGCAACTGGCGAGCCTTGAGCGTGAAACGAAGTCTACCTTGTTTAATAGAAGCTTTTCCGGTGTTACGTTGACGCCAGCAGGGAAACTATTTCTAGAGCATGCGCAGAGCATCTTGAGCCAAATGGAAATGGCCCAAAAAGCACTAGACGGTTTAAATAAAAAGCAAAGTAACATAATTAAAATAGGCATGTTGCCTTCGGTTGGTAACGTGCTCTCGTTACCGTTACTTAATGAAATAACACGTCACCATGCGCCGCTTAAAATCGAAATTAGTACGGGTCCTTCATACACCATTAATGATTGGCTGGCGTCAAAGCAGGTGGACATAGCACTAACCTACGAACAAGCCCTTGACGAGACTTTGATGTCAGTAACACCACTTATTCAAGAAGAAATGCACTTAGTCTTTACTGCTTCAACATCTTCTATTGAGTACACTGCACTCAGGCAGAAACAATCAATTCACTTTTGGGAGATGAGCGATTTACCGTTACTTTCACCGGGAAAGAAAGATGCGTTGGGGCAATTGATAGACCATTACGAAAAAGCGACCGGTGTATCATTGCAACACGATCTTGTTTATTCAGGACAGCTAATGACTGGGTTGCGGCAAGTAATGCAGGGGGAGGGGGTAATGATATTGCCTACTTCCGCTATTTTTCACCTCAAAGAATCGGGGTTAGTGTCAACGCTCAAAATCACCCAGCCAGAGATGCATCGTAGCGTGTTCGCGGCGGTTAATAAGAGAATTAAAACTGACTCCCATCTTGATTATGTCATCAATATTATTCGCAAGGTTGTCGCACAAGAAAATGCACTGCAGCATTGGTGTGGCACCCTAGAATTTGCTGCTTCAATGTTTAAAAATGTGCCCTTAAGGACATTCTAACCTCGCTAGGTGCAAGCTATATAGCATCGGTCTCCTTGTCTTTTTCTGGCAGCACAATATCCACTTGTATGGGGAGGTGATCAGACATTACTTTCGTACGAGCGTTTTTAACTTTAGTCACTCCCTTTACTTGAATATCACTGGTCACCCAAACCCTGTCTAACGAGAAGATTGGAAAGTGGCTGGGGAAAGTAGCCCCTACTTTGTGTTGAACTAATAATGAATCAAGGGACGTGAATGCCTTTGAAAAGAACTGCCATTCATTAAAATCCCCCGCCAAAACAAGTGGGGTGGGTTTATCCTCAAGACGCTTGGCTAAGTAGTCGTGCAGTAAAGTAAATTGAGAGCGACGCTCAAGCTTCTTGAGTCCTTTGTGCGTATTAACCACAGTAAGTGGCCCTTTTTCCGTTTGTAACACAACAACTTGTACATTTCTCGGTTGGCGTCCTGTTTGACTAACATCAATGACCTCTTGAGATAGCACTTTAAAACGCGATAACACAGCGTTGCCATACCAGCCATGCGCTTCACGAATAGCAGGTGATGGCGCCATTTGGAACACTTGATTGGCGCAGATATCTTCAACGTCCTGCGCCGTTTCTCTTTGTGCAGAGCGGGTATCCATTTCCTGAAGCAACACAACATCGGCACCTGTGTTCGCCAGAAACTGGCCAATGCGTTTGTAATCGTGCTGCTTATCGCGGCCTACACCGCTGTGAATGTTGTAGGAAACTATGCGGCACATTTTTCACCTTCGTCTTTCGAGCAACTATCCTGACTCTCATTTTCAGCAGATGGCGCCTTTCGAGACTGGTAATAACGGGCGAATTTTTGTGAGCCCCAAATCATCAAGCCCCACAGCACAATGCCGCCTGCAAGATAGCTTATGGTTTCAACTGACGGGTTCTGCCAAATTTGTGCAATTGAATCGCCTACCAAGCCTTTGGCTATCATAGGCGGGAACATGCCCAAAAAGGTGCCAATCAGAAACTGAATAATGCCAATGGATGAAATGCCGGCAACTAAGTTAACTAAACTAAAGGGTGCTACAGGAAGCATACGTATTGCCGCGACGCCAACAATACCACTTCGCTTTAACTTCTCATCGACCGCAGCAACTTTAGGGCCGCCAATTTTCCTTAAGCCTGCGTTACCTGACACCTTGCCGATACCAAATAAGATGGCAGAACTCAGTAGCGCCCCCATGATGCCGTAGATGGGTCCCCATATGGGACCGAAAATGGCCGCAACTGCTAAAGAAAGTACGGTAACAGGGAAAAATAAGATTCCCCCTATTACGTAAACCAATAACACGGTAGGTAGTGCGAAATAGGTACCGCGACTCTTCTCTAAAAAGGCATTGATACTATCTGAGCTCAACCACTCAATAGATTGGCTTGCCCAGAACATCAACCCCCCAAGAACAGCCACAATGGTGACACCTATCATGATCATGATACTGCGTCTTCGAGGGTTCCTCGCCGGTAGTGCCGCACCGTCGAGTGTAGGGACTGAAATAAGCGGCTCTTCAGGGTCGGAAAGCGCACGAAATACATTTTTAACAGAGTGCTCAGTGAAAACTTCATCACGTACTTCAGTTAACACGTAACCGTGAGCAATTTGGTTATGCATGAGTGCTTCTACAGGGTGCTTTGACTCAAAAAGTGCGGGCATATCTTCAAGTGCTCTGCCAGTATGTTCCGCCAGTAAGTCATTTCTCACTTGCGCAATTTTTTCTTGATTTTGCGGCGTATTACCATAGAGAACTGTATCTATTTCAGTATCTAGCGTCATTGACCGATTGCTTAAGTTCGATGAGCCAATGACGAGATATTTGTCGTCTATTGTCATCACTTTAGAGTGGATACGTTTATAGGCTTTTCGGCCTTGCATATCCTCAATCGATGAATAGGTAAGTTTTACGCGGTTAGCGTCAATATCCTTTTCTAAGATGGCCTTAAACTCGATACGACTTGCCCAGAATGCCTCACACTCAAACTTTCCTTTCGGTTCGTAAGAGCTCACTATAATGACGCTAAGTTCGGGCTTCAGCTTTAATTGCTTATTAAGCGCTTCAGCTATTTCTTGACGAGTGGTAAATTGGTTTTCGATATAGATTACCGACTCGGCCTCCTTAATGAGGTCAAGTAGCATATGGCGAACTTCTTGTGCGGGTTCTACTTCATCCATAAACGGTATGGTACGGGCAAGCGCGCACTGCACATTTTCGAAAAGCGGTGGGTAATCGTCCGGCCACGCTTCGGGCAATGGCGCATCTTCACCGTTTTGGGCTGCTTCGCGAATATCAATGGGTGAGCTATCCGCAACACGTTGCCAACGCCAGCGAACAAGCTTGGCAAAGTCAACGACGACAGGGCCACTCGATACCATTTGCACATCGTGAAGTGGGCCGTACTCACCATCTGGTCCATCGCGTTCTTCAGATATCACCGGGTGATCTCGCGTGTCCCATCGGTTCGTTGACACATCCATGCCCCCAGAAAAAACTAACTCGTCGTCAATGACAACGATTTTTTGATGCTGACTACCACCCATTGGTATGGTGTCATCTAGTACTGTCTCTACGTTATCGGGCGTTTTCTCTTCCCATACTTCTTTGGCCCACATTTCACGCTGGGCGAAAAACGCTAGAGAAGAATCCCAACGTAGAAGATAAATTTTAATGTCGGGGTTTTGTTCTGCTTTCCACTTTAACAGGTCACTAATTACACTTGGCGCTTCGCTTTGTTGCTCGTCTTTCCCGCGAAGAAGACGTATACGGCTATCAATGTCCCAGCCTACGATAAATATACTGTGAGAGGCCTTAACAATGGCACTGTGTAAAGCTTTGTAGTAGTTCGCACAATCAATCAAAGGAGTAGAAAAGCGGGCTTGGCTTTCTACCCAACAATTTTCACCTGGTTGAAAAATATTATTACTTAATGTCATGGCGACCTACCTAAATTCCTTATTAACTAGCCCGTGATACCTGCAGAAAGTATTCCTTCTTGAAACAGTGTTATGCATAGAGGGTAGGTGTATGAAATTAATGGAATTTAATTTTTCAAAGTAGAGATTAAAAACTACGTTAAAAGCCTACAGTGTAATTATTTCACTGTGTGCTACGACAAATATTCATGCTGGCGAATCTAGAAATTGTCATCTATATAGACTTTTGTCTATATGATCAGAGGAGTTTGTACACATGGGTTTCTTCTCCCGCGACAATGCTGCGGTGCAGGCATTGTCTCAATCAATACTGGCTGTTGTGACCATAGACGAGAACAACAATGTTACTTTTTATAACCATGCTGCACAGCAACTATGGGGCTATTCACCCGATGAAGTTATAGGGAAAAACATTCGAAAACTCGTACCCACCGAACACCAGGCCAATCACGACAGTTATGTGAATACGCATCGCAGCACAAATAAAAATAAAATTGTGGGCAGCTCTCGTGAAGTTGAATTAGAGACAAAAAGTGGTAATCGAATTTGGGTTCAGCTTGCATTGTCACAAGTGATAGTGGGCGGTAAGAAACACTACACGGCGTTCGTACGGGATGTTACCGAAGAGAGGGAGTCGCGCGAAATTGTTGAGCAAACCCTTGAGCAGGCACTTGATGCCGTGGTGTGTATAGATGAGCACAATAATATAACGCTATTTAATGCATCTGCAGAAACGTTGTGGGGCTACAAGCGCTCAGAAGTAATTGGTAAGAATGTCAAAATGCTTGTACCTCAAGCCATTCAAAAAGAGCATGATAGCTATGTGAATGCTAATAGAGAAACAGGCCAGGATAAAATCGTTGGTACAAGTCGAGAAGTTAAAATAGAGCGCAAAGACGGTAATACTTTATGGGGAAGATTGTCGCTATCCAAAGTGAGACTTGCCGATAGAACCTTGTACACAGCATTCATTCGCGATGTAACTGAGGAAGTTGAACAACGCGAGTTACAGCGAATGTTATCGCTGGTCGCAAACGAAACGGATAATGCAGTCATTATTTCAAACGCCGATGGATTAATTGAGTATGTGAATAATGGTTTCTACCGACTTACCGGCTGGAAACTTGATGAAGTGAGAGGTAAAAAGCCTGGCTCTTTCTTACAAGGCGAAGAGACGGATCCCCGTACTGTCGATGTGATCAGGCAGAAACTAAAAAACAGAGAAGCCTTTTACGACGAAATCCTCAATTACAGAAAAGATGGTACGCCTTATTGGACGTCATTATCGATTAACCCAGTATTTGATGCAGGAAAATTGGTTAACTTCATTGCAGTTCAAGCAGATATAACCCGCGTAAAACAAATGGCGCTAGATTTTACCAACAAGCTTAAAGCGATTGGCAGTGCATTGGTACTACTTGAGATGAAGCCAGATGGCGAAGTTATTGAGGCCAACAAACTATTGAAAGATACGCTTAAAGGGACAATGGATTCCAAAGACTTCGCGCAAGAATTAATGGGGCGTCTTACGAGTGAAGATAAAGATAAACTGTCGGCTTCAGGATTCGTATCGAAAATTGTTGAGTTTAAAGCCAATGGTAATTATTTGGCATTTGACTCCCGTATTAGCGCACTTAAGAACTTTAATGGTCAAATTACACGTTATGTATTTTTTGCGGTCAATATATCTGGTAGAAAACAAGCGGTAAACGATACCCAAGGCGCCATGAAAGAGTTACTTACTACCAGCCAAACTATAAGTACAATTGTTGGTACGATAAATTCGATATCAGAACAAACTAATTTACTCGCACTTAATGCCGCTATTGAAGCTGCTCGCGCTGGAGAGATGGGAAGGGGGTTTGCTGTGGTAGCCGACGAGGTGAGAACACTTGCGGGTAATTCTCAAGCGTCTTCGAATGAAATTGATAACTTGGTAAAAACAACGGTTTCCAAGATAGAAGAGTTGGCGCAATTAATTCAGCGTATTGATGGTTAATAAAGAAACGCGAAGGTCGTGTTTGCATAAACAACAGGTCTCCTTAGCTAGCGAAGGAGACCTGTATGAAGTATTACCACTGTCAAAAAAATCGATTAAAAGCGGTATTCAACACCAATGCTGGCCTGCTTTAGATCTGTTTCAAAATCAGTGTCGTCGATGTCATCAAATGCTTCTTCAGCATCTAGCTCAGTGTCGTAAACGGTATATTCGGCATTAACCAAGAAGTTACTCGTGATTGCATAGCTTAAGCCGGCACCAACAAACAGACTTTCGTCATCGTTATCTCGGCGAATTGTGCCGATGTTATACTCAGTTTCAGACCACAACTGGCCTGCTTTGGCGTACAGTGAAAAACGCTCTGTTAGCGGTAGAATACCTTTAATTGCCGCTGTGTAGCCGTCAGTTTCAGCGCCGGCTATGTCGTTGCCATAATCACCGAAATCGATATAGCCACCTTCTAGTGCAATCCATTCGTTAAACTTATACCCTACAAGTCCTTGCCACACATCTTTATCGTCATCAAAATCATCTTCACCTTCAACGCGAAGATAACCGTAATTACCGCCAACATAGAAGCCACTGTCCTTGACTTCTATTTCGCTTGTTTGGGCCTGAGCACCAAAAGCGGCCATTGCACTAATTGATGCTACCGTAGCAATACTTGTCAGTGATTTAAGTGTGTTTTTCATAAGTTCGTCCTCTTACTTCTTTAACAATCCATTGACTTCTCGTATGAAGAAAATGTGCTTTAGTTGGCATTTACGTTTCCCAACTGTGTCCTCCTTGTCTGTTTCAAATGCTATGCCAGCGTAGAAGTTGCAAAAACGTATCGAAAACTACGAAAAAATTTCAAAATCATCAGTTTGGCGTTTTATTTTTAACCACTTTTAGGGAGTGAAAGAATCGTACTTCAGGCGAACAACGTAAAAAATTCGCGCGCTGTGAAATTGATTCATGAAATACAAGTGGCTTTTTTCTTATTGTGGTTGATTCTTACTTTTGAAGTGTTTTTATTTAATTCATTGAAAATAAAGAACTTTGTTTTTGATTGGAAATATCAATCATCTGAATCCATTTAATTGACTGTAAATATGAAGTGTCTCTGTCTATCTTTTTAAACGCACAAGTAAACAAAATGTTAACGCTAGGGTTTGTTGCTTTTTAGCAATCGAACAACGAATAACAATTTAAAGACGGGAAATGACCATGATCACATCAAGGTTTAAGAAAACCACACTTTCTGCTTTGGTAGCATTGAGTTTAACTGCCACTGGCGCACTAGCAAATGAGCAAATGACTAAGCCTGCTGGCGCAAAAGGCACAGGAATGTCTAAAGCGTTCCAAGCAAAAACGAATCAGTTTTGGTGGCCCAACCAATTGGATCTCTCGCCATTACGCGATCATGACAGTCGCTCAAATCCACTTGGTGAAGATTTTGACTATGCTAAAGCGTTCTCAAAGCTTGACTTAGACCAAGTTAAAAAAGACGTCAATGATCTTCTCACTACTTCGCAAGATTGGTGGCCGGCTGATTTCGGTAATTACGGTCCATTCTTCATTCGCCTTTCTTGGCACAGCGCAGGTACTTATAGAACGCTAGATGGCCGCGGTGGCGGTGATGGTGGTCAAATGCGCTTCGATCCTCTTAACAGCTGGCCTGACAATGGCAACCTAGACAAAGCGCGTCGACTACTTTGGCCAATCAAACAAAAGTACGGTGAAAGCTTGTCATGGGGTGACCTGATGATCTTAGCGGGTACAGTGGGCATGGAGAATATGGGTTTCGATACCTATGGTTTTGCTGGCGGTCGTACCGATGATTGGGAACCTGATATGGTTTATTGGGGCCCAGAAGTTGAAATGTTAGCAAGCGATCGCGAAGAAAAAGACGGCAAGCTTCAGCGTCCACTAGGTGCAACGCATATGGGGTTAATCTATGTTAACCCTGAAGGTCCAAAAGGCGTTCCTGATCCTATGGGGTCGGCTAAGAACATTCGCACCGCGTTTGCCCGTATGGCAATGAACGATGAAGAAACTGTCGCCCTTATCGCGGGTGGTCACACGTTTGGTAAAATGCACGGTGCGCACAAGCCTGCTGATTGTCTAGAGGCAGAGCCAGGTGGCGCTGGCCTTGAGGAACAAGGATTAGGTTGGAAGAACAACTGCGGAAAAGGTAACGCTGAAGATACAGTAACCAGTGGTTTAGAAGGTGCGTGGACACAGCTTCCGACTAAATGGACAAGCTTGTATTTGCAGAATCTTCTTGGTTTTGAGTGGAAGCAAACGCGTAGTCCTGCTGGCGCTATTATTTGGATCCCAACCGACGAAGCGGCACATACGTCTGTACCGGACGCACACGTCGAGGGTAAAAAGAACCCGCCGGTTATGACAACCGCAGACCTGGCGCTTAAGTACGATCCTGAGTATCGCAAAATTGCAGAGCGCTTCTTGGCAGATCCGAAAGAATATCAAACTGCATTTGCGAAAGCGTGGTTTAAGCTAACGCACCGTGACATGGGGCCAAAAACTCGTTATTTGGGGAATGATATACCAAAAGAAAATTTCATTTGGCAAGATCCTGTACCAAAAGCAGATTACAAAGCTATCTCTGACAAAGACGTGAAGAAGCTGAAAAAAGAAATCTTAGATACGGGATTATCAGTTCAACAGCTTGTAAAAACAGCGTGGGCTTCAGCGGCTAGCTTCAGAGCATCAGATTATCGTGGTGGTGCTAATGGTGCGCGTATCGCCCTTGAGCCACAAATGAGCTGGGAAGCCAACGAACCGGAAACCGTAAAGGCGGTAGTCACTAAGCTTAAAGAAGTGCAAGAAGAATATAATTCTCGCATGTTCTCTAAGAAGAAAGTGTCGCTTGCAGATTTAATTGTTATTGGTGGTGCGGCAGCTATCGAAAAAGCGGCGTCTGATGCCGGTGTTAAGATAACTGTGCCTGTTGTCCCTGGCAGAACTGATGCGACTCAAGAGCAAACAGATGTGAATTCTTTCTCACTTCTTGAGCCAACAGCAGATGCGTTTAGAAACTACTATAACGCAGAAGCTAGCTACCGCTCTCCTACTGATATGTTGGTTGATAAAGCGGACCAGCTTAGTTTAACTGTGCCTGAAATGACGGTATTGCTAGGTGGCTTGCGTTCACTTGGTGCCAACACTGGTGGCGCAACGCATGGTGTGTTCACAGACAAAGTAGGAACGCTAAATAACGACTTCTTCGTGAAGCTGCTCGATATGGGTATCAAATGGAGAAAAACTGATAACCCTGCTGTTTACGAGGGCGTAAACCGTCAGACTGGCGAAGTCATGTACACAGGTACGCCAGTGGACTTGGTATTCGGTTCAAACAGTGAATTGCGCGCTGTTGCTGAAGCATACGCTTATGACAATGCTAAGCAACGTTTTGTTGAAGACTTTGTGGATGCATGGACAAAAGTAATGACGCTAGACCGGTTCGATTTACGTCATGACTTACACGCCGACCTATAGTTGTAAGCATGCGCTATAGCAATGCGCAGCAAAGCAACGAATAAACGCAAAACGGGGCAATAGCCCCGTTTTTTATCTTCTGCTTGGG
The DNA here is from genome assembly GCF_020515205.1 of Alteromonas sp. McT4-15. Classification (NCBI taxonomy): domain Bacteria; kingdom Pseudomonadati; phylum Pseudomonadota; class Gammaproteobacteria; order Alteromonadales; family Alteromonadaceae; genus Alteromonas; species Alteromonas sp. McT4-15. The sequence continues at coordinate 2,877 of NZ_JAJALG010000045.1, read as the reverse complement.
CTTTTGGCCTTTTTAGTACATTTCGCTGCAAAAACGTACCGCAACCTTTACCATGCCTTAATTCGTTTAAACAAAGTCACCAAATTTGTCTCACAATATTTAGCAATAGCAGAACACATTCTGTACACTGAATTCTTTTAGACTATCCAGCGATACATTGGCTACGGGCCCTGAGTTAATGGCAACACTACAGCGTATATTAGTGAACTTGGAAATGTTAAGTGATGACATTTCGCTTTTGGAGCCCTCACAATACAATAATGCTGATCATTTACGCCTTTTACATAGCATTCTTGTGCTATTGAATGAATTAGATAGTCAATCGAAGTATGAAACCGAAGCAGGGTTTCAACATGTTGTGCGCGGCTCTATTTTTGAGGACGTGTTTGAACGTAAACGCATGGTCAATGTGTACAAAAAGCTGGTGGAATATGTGATCACAGCGTGGGAGGCTAGTCAGAAAGCGAGCCTGATTATTGCCGATAGTTTTGACGAGAGCGCTGACAAAAGGCTAGAGTTGTTACAAGTCAAAGCAATCAAAGCTAAATCTCAACTGAAAACGGTGGCTATTGCGATGGGAAAAGCTGACTACGAGAAGTTTACCCGTCTGTTTGGCTTACTTACTCAACAGTGGGAATGGGATACGCTTCGCGCTAGGTTTTAAGCTAGCGCGACATTCAGTACAGTAGTTACGGCGTGGTGTTGCGAATACCGATATCCTGTTCATTAATGACTCGAACTTCCCTCTGTGGGAACGGAATTTCGATATTGTGTTCACGTAACGTTTCAAAAACCGTTAGTAGCAAGTCACCACCTACGCGATTTTTTCCATCATCTACGCCTTCCATCCAAAACTCGACAAACATATTCACACCCGAATCACCAAAGCTATCAATTTCACAATCAGGAAGCTCTTCAAACGGAATATCGTCGCCAGAAATCACTTGAGGATGCGCTGCAACGGCTTCTTTAACAATCTCGACCATGGCGCGAATGTCGGTCTTGTATGCCACTGAAAAATCAATACGGTAGCGCTGTTTTAGATTCTTGTGGGTCCAATTAATTAACGATGAGCTAATAAACTTCTCATTAGGAACCAAAATATCCTTACCATCAAAGGTTTCTAGCACGGCGTAACGCATCTTAAACTCGCGTACTATGCCTTTCTGGCCGTCTTCTAGTTCTACGTAATCACCGACAGTAAGAGACTTGTCTAACAATATAATAATGCCAGATATAAAGTTCGATGCTATAGACTGCAAGCCGAGACCTAAACCCACACCCACGGCACCACCGAATACAGCGAGCGCCGTTAGATTAATACCCATTACATTTAGCAATAGAAGAAATACAACGCAGAACAGGGCAACTTCAAATAACTTTGCAAACACTTCTTTGGTGGATACATCAAGCGACTTGTGATTTCGAATAATATCTTGACCAATCGCATTGGAGCTTCTACCAAGCCAAAACAGCAGGGCACCAAACAACAATACTCGTACGACACCGTAAGCAGATATTTCTACATTTCCAACCGATATAGCAATTGATTCAAGTGCTGATGTAATAAGTGGTAGCACGCCAATCAGGTGGAGAAACAAAATTGGCAAACCCACCCAGCGCATAATCATTGCGATTGTTTCGTTTACGACAAATCCATTGATGAGTGAATTCACAAAAAGCATAAGCGCAACAACAACAGCAATTTCCAAAAGCCAAGCGTCAAATTGGAATTGAGCCCCAAGTACGGTAGTTAATTTCAGCATGCTAATGGTGATTAACGGAAATAAGGCTTCACCCAAGTTATACATAAAGCCGTGTAATGTGTGAGCCCCTTGAGAGGGCGCTTCGCGTGTAAATTTAAATGGCTTCTTAACTTGTCTTGCAAGCACAAAGGCAACGCTGTAGATAACGAGCATTGTTGCTAGCTGGATAAGAAAACTGTCGGACATAACTGACGCTTTAATAAGCGCAAGCTTTTCTTCTAGATGAAGCGTTATAGTCTCTACATTCATGCTGTCTTTTTAATCCTATAAACCGCCCACACGGCAGTATAAATTTAATTGAGCGCTTTTTATCCTTTATACCAAATATCGTAAAGCTTTTTTTATTAATCGTGATTTAACTCACTTTTTATTTTCAACTCTTGAGCCTTATCTATTGTTACTTTGTGGTCATTTTTTAGCAGACTTTTACTCACTAAAGGAAATTTAAGGTTCTGATATTAATGGTTTTATTGTGTCTTTAGTGCTGTGTATTTGTGAGATTTTTTTCTAGTAGAGAAAAAAACTTTTTTATCGTCCTGATAGAAATATATTCAACTAATTCATCGACTAACTTGAAAAATAAGAAGTTGTCGAAAACACTAATACAAATGGGAAGGGAGGCTCACTACCCCACACGTTAAATCGCGACACCCACATTTATTTACGCAATAAATATAAACTTATTTGCATGAAAATGTGTTATCTGAACATTTTGGTCTACTGTTTAAGAAGCGATAGCAAATTGTTGCATTCCCTTATTGAGTGACTTCAATCATTAACTATTGTGCAGTGTTAGTGGAGGTCGCGTTACTTTTAAAAAGAGCATTGGGCATATGTGATGCAAAGTAACTCAGACGATATACAGACACTGGTTCAGCAATGTGACAAAGAGCCTATTCATCTTCTTGGTCGCATACAAAGCTTTGGATTTCTAATAGCACTAAACAGAGAAGGGATAATCACACACCTCTCTGAAAATGCTCACTCTTACCTAGGCAAGGACAACGACGTCTTGATACTTATTGAGCCTTCTCCCCAGCTTAACCAATAAATTGGCTAAGCTGGAAGGCGACCAAACCCAAAACGGAGAAGACTCAATGCAATTCTATAC